>JAEZHJ010000093.1 GCA_023436925.1 Actinomycetes bacterium | reverse complement strand
GCGGCAGCCAGCGCGGCCGTGGGGCGGCGGACGGCGGCGCCGCGACAGCGGCAGGCTCGGGCCCGGCCAGCCCGCGCTCGATTCCTGCCCACACTGTCGGCGCAGGGTCGAGCCACTCGACGGCCTCGACGTCGGACAGGTCGGCGGCGAGGCGGCGCAGCGCCGCCAGGTCGTTCGCGCAGGACCGGCATCCGGCCAGGTGGCGGTCCACCTCGGCGGTCGGCTGCTCGCCGAGGGCGACCGCGGCCAGGACGTCGGGATCGGGGTGCACGCTCATTCCGAACCCTCCAGTCTCCGGCGCAGGTGCAGCAGCCCTCGCGCCAGGTGGCTCTTCACCGTGCCCACCGGAAGGTCGAGGCGCCGTGCGATCTCGTCGTGGGTGAGGTCGTGGAGGTAGGCCAGGGTGAGGACGCTGCGGCGGGGTTCGGGCAGGGTCTCCACCTCGTGGACGAGGGTGAGCCGATCGGCCAGGTCGGGGGTCGGGGAGGCCGGGGCCTCGGGGACGGTCTCCACGACCCGGCCGCCTCGGTAGCGCTGGGCGAGGGTGTCGGCGATCCGGTGCCGCGCGATCCCGACCAGCCAGCGCGGCAGGGCGTCCGGGGTGGCTCGCAGGGTGTGCCGCCCCGTCCACGCGGCCAGGAACACCTGTTGCGTGACGTCCTCGGCATCGGCAGCACTCTCCAGAGAGCGAACGGCAATGGTGTAGATCAACCGCGACCAGCGCTCGAACGCCTCGGCGAGCGCCTCCGCCGACCCTGTCCTGAGGCGCTCGGCGAGCAGACGTCGTGCCTCGGCTTCGCCGTCGGGCTCCATGTCCGGAGACTAGCGCCCAACCAGCGGGGAGACGACCCCCCGGGGGCCGGTACCGCGACCGGCACCGACCCCCGGAAGGTGTTCGATCACAGGTCTGCGGGCCGCAGCACGGCGGTGATGCCGTGCGCGATCTGCAGGTTGCCGCGGTTGATGTCGAACTTCCGCACCACAGGGTTGCGGTCGTTCGGGTCGGCATCGACCAGCACCACCTTGCGCAGCCAGCGGTGCTTGACGTCGACGGTGATCGTGGCGCCCGGCAGCGCCGTGTCGAGCACGGCCCCGTCCGACTTCAGCGCCGCCTTGCGGGTGATCGTGACACCCGGGACGACGTGGTACCGCAGCACCGCTTCGACCGTGTCGACGCCGACGGCGGCGACCAGGGCGTCGAACACCTTCGACTCCCTGAGGTACCAGCGGCCGGTCAGGTCGTGGACGAGCGAGCGGAAGGCCTGATCAGTCGGCAGGAAGGCGGTCAGGGCGACGTCGCCGTCGGCCAGGACGCCCACCGGGCTGTTCGGCTTGGCCTTCAGAACGGCCAGCACCGCCTCGGTGACGATGTCGTAGTCGTTCGGGTTGCGGTCGAACCGGTTGCCGTCTGCGGTCAGCACCGCCGCGAGACTGCGGGTACCCGGCTCGCTGGAGCGGGTGTGGGCCACCGCGGGGGCGGCGCCGAGGGCGAAAGTCAGTCCAACGGCGACCAGGGCCGTGGCCATGCGGGGGAACTTCATCGTGCTGCTCCTTCCTGCGGCCGCGGGGTTACGGCCTGCCCACAGTTCGCCGGAAGGGCGCCGGCTGGTTGCAGGAAGGAGCCTCGTTACGCAGTTCTGCGCATCAACCCGGGTTCACCCGACGACGAGTGGGCGGTCGGTCGGCCGGATCGGCTTGGGCAGCAGCGACTCGCCCTGCAGGAAGGAGTCCACCTCGCTGGCGCAGGCCCGGCCCTCGGCGATCGCCCACACGATCAGCGACTGTCCCCGTCCGGCGTCACCGCAGACGAAGACCCGCGGCACGTCGGTGGCGAAGGTCTCGTCCCGGGCGATATTGCCCCGCGGGTCGAGGTCGACGCCGAGCTGCTCGACCAGCCCGCGCTGCTGCGGGCCGACGAAGCCCATCGCCAGCAGCACCAGCTGCGCCGGCAGGACGCGTTCGGTGCCGGGCACCGGCTGGAAGCGGCCGTCGGTCAGCACCACCTCGATGATCTCGACCCCGGACACCGACCCGGTGCCGTCGTCGGAGAACTGCGTGGTGGATACAGAGTAGAGCCGTTCGCCGGCCTCCTCGTGCGCCGACGACACCCGGTAGACCATCGGGTAGGTGGGCCACGGCTGGTTGTCGGGGCGGTCCTCGGGTGGGACGGGCAGGATCTCCAACTGCGTGATCGAGCGCGCCCCCTGTCGGGTCGCGGTGCCCAGGCAGTCGGCGCCCGTGTCGCCGCCGCCGATGATCACGACGTCCTTGCCGGTGGCCAGGATCTGGCCCGGCACCTCCTCGCCCAGGGCGGCCCGGTTGGCCTGCGGCAGGTACTCCATCGCCTGGTGGATGCCGGCGAGCTCACGCCCCGGCACGGGCAGGTCGCGCGGCACCGTCGAGCCGATCGCCAGCACGACCGCCTCGAACCGCTCGAGCAGCTCCTCGCCGGTGATGTCCACACCGATCTCGACGCCGGTCTTGAAGACGGTGCCCTCCAGCCGCATCTGCTTCAGCCGCCGGTCCAGGACGCTCTTCTCCATCTTGAACTCGGGGATGCCATAGCGCAGCAGGCCGCCGATGGCGTCCGCCCGCTCGTAGACCACGACGGTGTGCCCGGCGCGGGTGAGCTGCTGGGCTGCGGCCAGGCCGGCCGGGCCGGAACCGACGACCGCGATCGTCTTGCCGGTGTGCCACTCCGGGGTCTGGGCGATCACCCGGCGGTCGTCCCAGGCCTTGTCGATGATGGCCACCTCGACGTTCTTGATGGTCACCGGGTCCCGGTTGATCCCCACCACACAGGCGGTCTCGCACGGTGCCGGGCAGAGCCGTCCGGTGAACTCGGGGAAGTTGTTGGTGGCGTGCAGCCGCTCCAGCGCACCGCGCCAGTCGTCGCGCCACACCATGTCGTTCCACTCCGGGATCAGGTTGCCCAGCGGGCAGCCGGAGTGGCAGAACGGGATGCCGCAGTCCATGCACCGGCCTGCCTGGCTGGAGATGATCGGCAGCAGCGCGCGGCCCGGGCTGCCCGGGTACACCTCGTGCCAGTCGTGGACGCGCTCGGCGACCGGACGCCGGTCGGCGACCTGGCGGGGGGTGGTCATGAAGCCCCTCGGATCAGCCATGGGCGGCCTCCATCATCATCTTGACAACTTCCTCTTCACCCAGGCCGGCCGACTCGGCCTCGCTGCGGGCCCGCAGCACCCGGGCGTAGTCGCGCGGCATCACCGTGGTGAACCGGGCGGCCAGTTCCTCGTCGGACAGCGCCAGCAGGGCCTCGGCCACGGTGGACCCGGTCTCCTCGTGGTGCAGTCCGAGCAGTTCCTTGATCCGGACCAGTTCGGACGGGTCGGCCGGGGCCGCGTCCACCATCTCGGTGTTGAGCCGGAGCGGGTTCAGGTCGAGTACCCAGGCCACGCCACCGGACATGCCGGCCGCCAGGTTCCGGCCGGTCGAGCCGAGGATCAGCGCCTCGCCGCCGGTCATGTACTCGCAGGCATGGTCGCCGACGCCCTCCACCACCGCGGTCGCCCCCGAGTTGCGGACGCAGAACCGCTCGCCCACCCGCCCCCGGATGAACAGCTGGCCGCTGGTGGCGCCGTACGCGATGACGTTGCCGGCGATGATCTGCTCCTCGGCGGCGAACGGCGCCGCCGAGTCCGGCCGGACCACGAGTCGACCACCGGACAGGCCCTTGCCGAAGTAGTCGTTGGTGTCCCCCACCAGCCGCAGCGTGACACCGCGCGGCAGGAAGGCGCCGAAACTCTGCCCGGCGGTGCCCCGCAGGGTCAGGTCGATGGTGTTCTCCGGCAGCCCGCGTCCGTCAGTGGCCCGGGTGACGTGGTGGCCCAGGATGGTGCCCACCGTGCGGTCGACGTTGCGGACGGTCAGGTCGGCGCGGACCAACTCGCCATTGGTCAGCGCCGGCTCGCAGATCTGCAGCAGCTGGGTGTCCAGCTTGTCCTCAAGACCGTGGTCCTGGCCGACGACCTGCCGCAGCGGAGCATCGCCCGTCGCGACCCGGTGCAGGATGGGTTCCAGGTCGAGCCCCTGGGCCTTCCAGTGGTCGATCGCCGCCTTGGCCTGCAGCACCTCGACGTGGCCGACCGCTTCGGCGATCGAGCGGAAGCCGAGTTGGGCGAGGAGTTCGCGGACCTCCTGGGCGATGAACTCGAAGAAGTTCACCACGTGGTCGGCGTGGCCGGCGTACTTGGCGCGCAGCTCCGGGTTCTGGGTGGCGACACCCACCGGGCAGGTGTCGAGGTGGCAGACCCGCATCATCACGCAGCCGGAGACGACCAGCGGCGCGGTCGCGAAGCCGAACTCCTCGGCCCCCAGCAGGGCGCCGATGACGACATCGCGTCCGGTCTTGAGCTGGCCGTCGACCTGCACAACGATCCGGTCCCGCAGCCCGTTGAGCAGCAGGGTCTGCTGGGTCTCGGCCAGGCCGAGCTCCCACGGGCCGCCGGCGTGCTTCAGGGAGGTCAACGGGGCCGCGCCGGTGCCGCCGTCGTGGCCGGAGATCAGCACCACGTCCGCCTTCGCCTTGGAGACGCCCGCAGCGACGGTACCCACCCCGACCTCGGCCACCAGCTTGACGTGGATCCGGGCGAGCGGGTTGGCGCACTTGAGGTCGTGGATCAGCTGCTTGAGATCCTCGATCGAGTAGATGTCGTGGTGCGGCGGCGGCGAGATCAGGCCGACCCCCGGCGTCGAGTGCCGCGTCCGGGCCACCCACGGGTAGACCTTCTGGCCGGGCAGCTGGCCGCCCTCGCCGGGCTTGGCGCCCTGGGCCATCTTGATCTGGATGTCGGTGGCGTTGACCAGGTAGTCGGAGGTGACGCCGAACCGGCCGGAGGCGACCTGCTTGATCGCGCTGCGGCGCAGCGGGTCGTGCAGTCGCTCGACGTCCTCGCCGCCCTCACCGGTGTTCGACTTGCCGCCGAGCCGGTTCATCGCGATGGCGAGCGTCTCGTGGGCCTCCTGGCTGATCGAGCCGTAGCTCATCGCGCCGGTGGAGAACCGCTTGACGATCTCGCTGACCGGCTCGACCTCCTCGATCGGCACCGGCGGGCGGTCGGACCGGAACTCGAGCAGGCCGCGCAGCGTCATCAGCCGGCGCGACTGGTCGTCGACGCGGGCGGTGTACTGCTTGAAGATGTCGTACCGCCCGGCCCGGGTGGCGTGCTGGAGCCGGAAGACGGTCTCGGGGTCGAACAGGTGCGGCGGACCCTCCCGACGCCACTTGTACTCGCCGCCGATCTCAAGGGTGCGGTGCGGCAGCACCCCGGTGAGCGGGTAGGCCCGGGCGTGCCGGCGGGCGACGCCCTCGGCGATCTCGTCCAGCCCGATCCCCTCGATCCGGCTGGTGGTGCCGGTGAAGTACTTCTCGACCAGCTCGCTGGACAGACCAAGGGCCTCGAAGATCTGGGCGCCGGTGTAGGAGGCGATCGTGGAGACGCCCATCTTGCTCATCACCTTGAGCACACCCTTGCCGAGTGCCTTGCGGACGTTTGCCACCGCCTGGTCCGGGTCGACCTGGACCAGCCACTCCCGGCGGGCCAGGTCTTCGGCGGACTCGAACACCAGGTACGGGTTGACCGCCGCTGCGCCGTAACCGATCAGCAGCGCGATGTGGTGCACCTCGCGGACGTCGCCCGCCTCGACGATCAGGCCGACCTGGGTTCGGGTCTTCTCCCGGACGAGGTGGTGGTGGATGGCGGCGGTGAGCAGCAGCGACGGGATCGGTGCCAGTTCGGAGGTCGAGTGCCGGTCGGACAGGATGATCGTCCGGCAGCCCCGGGCGATCGCCTCGGAGGTCTGCTGGCACAGCTCGTCCAGCTTTGCGCGCAGCGCCTCGCCGCCGCCCTCGACGTCGTACAGGCCCCGCACGACGTGGGTGTCGTAGGCGGGCATCGACCCGTCGCGGTTGATCCGGACCAGCTTGGCGAGCTGGTCGGAGTCGAGGATCGGGTAACCGATGACGATTTGCCGGCAGGACTCCGGCCCGGGGCTCAGCAGGTTGCCCTCCGGCCCGAAGGTCGCCGTCAGCGAGGTGACGAGCTCCTCGCGAATGGCGTCCAGCGGCGGGTTGGTGACCTGGGCGAAGAGCTGGGTGAAGTAGTCGAACAACAGCCGGGGCCGGTCGCTCAGCACCGCCACCGGGGTGTCGGAGCCCATCGACCCGATCGGCTCGGCGCCGGTATTGGCCATCGGCGCGACCAGCACCTGGAGTTCCTCGTGGGTGTAGCCGAAGACCTGCTGACGCCGGGTGACCGAGGCGTGGGAGTGCACCACGTGCTGCCGCTCGGGCAGCTCGTCGAGATCCACCCGGCCGGCCTTCAGCCACTCGCCGTAGGGGTGCTCGGCGGCCAGCTGCGACTTGATCTCGTCGTCATCGATCAGCCGGTGGCTCGCCAGGTCGACCAGCAGCATCCGGCCGGGCTGCAGCCGGCCCTTCTGCACCACCGAGCTGGGTGGCAGGTCGAGCACACCCGCCTCGGAGGCGAAGACGACCAGGCCGTCCTCGGTCACCCAGTAGCGCCCCGGACGCAGGCCGTTGCGGTCGAGCACGGCGCCGATCAGGGTGCCGTCGGTGAAGGCGACCGCCGCCGGGCCGTCCCAGGGCTCCATCAGGGAGGAGTGGAAGTTGTAGAAGTCGCGCCGGGCCTGGTCCATCTCGGCGTGGTTCTCCCAGGCCTCCGGGATCATCATCAAGATGGCGTGCGGCAGGCTTCGGCCGCCCAGGTGCAGCAGCTCGAGCGCTTCGTCGAAGGAGCAGGAGTCGGAGCCGCCCGGGGTGACGATGGGGAAGATCCGCTCCAGGTCACCGGGGATGAGGTCGGTGTCCAGCAGGGCCTCGCGGGCCCGCATCCAGTTCCGGTTGCCCTTCACCGTGTTGATCTCGCCGTTGTGGGCGATCAGCCGGTACGGGTGGGACAGCTCCCAGGCCGGGAAGGTGTTGGTGGAGAACCGGGAGTGCACCAGCGCGAGGGCGCTCTCCATCCGTTCGTCCAGCAGGTCGGGGAAGACCTCGGCCAGCTGCTCGGTGGTGAGCATGCCCTTGTAGACGGTGGTGCGGCTGGACAGCGAGGCGAAGTAGACCCCGGCCTCGTTGCGGATCCGCTGGCGCAGCGGGTAGATCAGCCGGTCCAGCTCGATGCCGCCCTCGCCGCCGGGGCTGGAGACGAACAGTTGCTCGAAGTACGGCATGTTCTCGCGCGAGATCGGGCTGAGCGTGGAGTCGTTGCTCGGCACGGCCCGCCAGCCGTGGACGACCAGCGCCTCCTCGGTGGCGAGGAACTCGATGGTGCGCTTGGCCGAGGCCCGACGCTGCGGGTCCGTGGGCAGGAACGCCATTCCCATCGCGTAGTGGCCCGGCTCGGGCAGATCGAAGTCGACCACCTCCCGCACGAACCGGTCGGGCACCTGCAGCAGCATGCCCGCCCCGTCACCGGCGGCCGCGTCGGCACCGGTGGCGCCGCGGTGATCGAGGTTGGTGAGCGCGGTCAGGCCCTTGGCGATGATGTCGTTGCTGGCCTCGCCGCCGAGGTTGGCGATGAAGGCCACCCCACACGCGTCATGCTCGTAGGCAGGGTCGTACAGGCCCTGCGCTGGGCGGGCGGGGTAGGACAGCATCGTCATCGGTCACTCCCATCTGTTCGGGTGCGATCGCCGTACGGGGGTGGACCAAGCCGGCCCACGCCGACCTTGAACGCACAGGGAGCCTACCCGACCCCGCTCCCCCTGCCCTGCATCCCTGTATCGTGAAACGCTGAGACGAGCGTCTCAGTCCGTGGTCACACTCCGGCGTGTCGCGGACGGCTCGCCGGTCTCGGCAGTCGCCTGATCCGGCGCCCCGGTCGCGTCTGCGGGCTCGGAGTCCCCCGCCGACGGGTCCGACCTCTCCGGCTGTTCGGCATCCTCGGCGGCGTCTCCGGACGCGTCATCCTCCGGTTCGCCGGGCTCGCGCGGCGGCTCGACCTCGGTCTCCCGGCCCGGCCGGAACCGGATCAGCCACAGCAGCGCGGCCACCCCGGCCAGGCAGATCAGGGCCGCGACGAACTGGTTGAACCGGATCGGGCCGAAGGTGTCGTAGGAGTAGTCGGTGCGGATCGCCTCGGTGAAGAACCTGCCGAACCCGTAGAGCGCGACGTAGAGCGCGAACACCTTGCCGCGGCCCATCCGGAAGCGCCGGTCGGCCCACAGCAGGATGCCGACGACCAGCAGGTTCCACAGCATCTCGTAGAGGAAGGTCGGGTGGAAGGTGGCGTACTCCTCGAACCCCGGCACGCGGTACTCGGGGGCGATCTCCAGGCCCCACGGCAGGTCGGTCGGCAGCCCGTACAACTCCTGGTTGAACCAGTTGCCGAGCCGGCCGATGGCCTGGCCGAGGGCGATCCCGGGGGCGAGGCTGTCAGCCAGGGCCGCGAACCTGGCGCCGCGGGCGCGGCAGACCAGCCAGGCGGCGAGCGCGCCGGCGCCGATCGCACCGTAGATCGCGATCCCGCCCTCCCAGATGAAGAAGACGCTCCAGGGGTTGACCCCGGGTGCGAAGTAGTCGCCCAGGTGGGTCAGGACGTGGTAGATCCGGGCGCCGACGATGCCCACCGGGATCGCCCAGAGCACGGCGGTCTCGAAGGTCTCCGGGTCGCCGCCGCGCTCCCGCCAGCGCCGGGCGCCCAGCCACCAGGCAGCCATGATGCCGGCGATCAGGCACAGGGCGTAGAACCGGATGGTCACCGGGCCGAGCGAGAACCCGTTGATCGACGGGCTCGGAATGAAGAGGATCACAGCACCATCCTTCGTGTGGACTCAGCCCTGCTGCCGAACCAGTTCGGTCAGGTCCGATCGTAGGGCCCCGACCGGGGTGCCCTGCACCCACACGACCCGGCCGAGTCGCTCGGCGTCCACCCCGATCAACTGGGTGGAGTGAGTCACGTCATAGCCGCCCGGCACCTCGGTACGGCCCTCGATCGCGACCCCGAGTGGAGCAGCGACCGCCTCGATGGTGTCGATCGGGCCGGTCAGCCCGATGAAGGACGGGTCGATCCGGTCCAGGTACTCCCGCATCACCTCGGGAGTGTCCCGGTCGGGGTCGACGGTGATGAACAGCACCTGCACCTTCTCGCGCACCTCGGGGTCGACCCGGTTCAGCGCCGTCGCGACGTCGGTCAGCACCCCCAGGCAGATGTCGGGGCAGCTGGTGTAGCCGAAGAACACCACCAGAACCGGCGCGGTGGGGCTGGTGCGGAGCTCGAAGGGACGACCGTCGGTGTCGGTCAGCGTCGCCTGCGGGAGCTGGTACGGGGTCTGCAGGTAGGCGCCCTGGAAGGCCTCCGGGTTCGGGGCGGACGGGGCGCAGCCGGTCAACGCCAGGCAGGCGGCGGCCAGCCCCGCCAACCAGCGGCGAAGGCTCAAGCCCGGACCCCCGCCGCCAGGTCGGCCACCACCGACCGCAGCCCGGACAGGTCGTCGGGCCGGCCCGCATCGTCGGCGGCCAGCAAGGTCTTCAGCAGCGCCGAACCGACGATCACGCCGTCGGCGTAGCCGGCGACAGCCGCGGCCTGGTCGCCGTTGGAGACGCCCAGGCCCACCCCGACCGGCAGGCCGGGGGCGAGCCGGCGCAGCCGCTCGACCAGCGCCGGGGCGGCGCTCGGCGCCGAGCTGCGGGTGCCGGTCACGCCCATCACCGAGGTGGCGTAGACCCAGCCGCGGCACGCCGCGGTGGTGGCGACGATCCGCTCGTCGGAGGAGGACGGCGCGACCAGGAAGATCCGGTCCAGGCCGTGGGCGTCGGAGGCGGCCAGCCAGTCCGCCCCCTCGTCGGGAATCAGGTCGGGGGTGATCAGCCCGGAACCGCCGGCGGCGGCCAGGTCACGGGCGAAGGCGTCCACGCCGTAACGGTCGACCAGGTTCCAGTAGGTCATCACCACGGCGGGCTTGCCGGCCGCGCGGATGGTCTCGACCGCGGTGAACACGTCGCGCACCCGGACGCCGCGCTGCAGCGCGAGGGTGCCGGCCCGCTGTACCACGGGGCCGTCCATCATCGGGTCCGAGTACGGCAGGCCGACCTCCACGAGGTCGACCCCGGGGTTCTCGTCGTCACCGCACAGCGCCCGGAAGGCGGCCAGCGACCCGGGCACGCTCGGGTAGCCCACCGGCAGGTAGCCGACCAGTGCGGCCCGTCCCTCGGCCCGGGCGTCGGTGAGCGCCTTGCCGGAGCTGTCGTGGGTGGTCAGGGTGGTCATCAGGCGCCTCCGGTGGCGAGGTCGGGCCGGCCGGTCAGCCCGAACCAGGTGTTGGCCGTGGTCACGTCCTTGTCGCCGCGGCCGGAGACACAGACCACCAGGATCGGCTCCGCGTCCGGATCGGTCTCGGCGATCCGCCGACCGAGCCGCATCGCGCCGGCCAGGGCGTGGGAGGACTCGATCGCGGGCAGGATCCCCTCGGTGCGGGTGAGCGCCTCGAAGGCGGCCATGGCCTCGGTATCGGTCACCGACTCGTAGCTGGCCCGGCCGGTCGCCGCCAGCCAGGCGTGCTCCGGGCCGACGCCCGGGTAGTCGAGCCCGGCCGAGATGGAGTGGCTCTCCCGGGTCTGGCCGTCCTCGTCCTGCAGGATGTAGGTCCGCATCCCGTGCAGCACGCCGACCGAGCCACCGCCGATCGAGGCCGCGTGTCGTCCGGTCTCGACGCCGTCGCCGCCGGCCTCGAAGCCGTACAGCGCCACCTCGGGGTTGTCGATGAAGTCGGCGAAGCTGCCCAGCGCGTTGGACCCGCCGCCGACACAGGCCAGGACGGCGTCCGGCAAGCGGCCGTAGCGCGCGGTCACCTGCTCGGCGATCTCGGTGCTGATCACCCGCTGGAACTCGCGCACCAGCTTCGGGAAGGGGTGCGGCCCGGCGACGGTGCCGATCAGGTAGTGGGTGTCGTCGACGGTGGCGACCCAGTCCCGCATCGCCTCGTTCATCGCGTCCTTGAGGGTCTGGCTGCCGGACTCGACGGCCACCACCTCAGCACCCAGCAGCTGCATGCGGGCGACATTCAGCGCCTGGCGGTCGGTGTCGACCCGCCCCATGTAGACCCGGCACTCCAACCCGAACAGTGCCGCCGCGGTCGCGGTCGCGACCCCGTGCTGGCCGGCACCGGTCTCGGCGATCACCCGCGTCTTGCCCATCCGCCGGGTCAGCAGCGCCTGCCCGAGGACATTGTTGATCTTGTGCGACCCGGTGTGGTTCAGGTCCTCCCGCTTCAGCAGCACCTTGGCGTTGCCGCACAGCGCGGAGAACCGCGGCGCCTCGGTCAGCGGGGTGGGGCGCCCGGTGTAATTGCGTCGCAGGTCGGACAGCTCCGACCAGAAGCCCGGGTCGGCCATCGCCTGCTCGAACTCGGCGTCGAGCTGCGCCAGCGCCGCCATCAGCGCTTCGGGCACATAACTGCCGCCGAAGATGTCGAAGTGCCCGGTCGAATCGGGAAGCACGGGTCGGTCCACCCGACCATTAAACCAGCGGTGTCAGCGCCCGCATCGCGGCGACCGCCGCGGCGGGGTCGCCGTCCACCACCAGCGCCTCGCCGACCAGGACGGCGTGCGCTCCCGCGTCCGCCATCCGCTGGGCATCGGCCAGGCTGAGGATGCCCGACTCGGCGACCGCGACGGTGCCGGACGGCAGCAGGCCGACCAGCTCCTCGAACCGGGCCAGGTCGACGTCGAGGGTCTTGAGGTTGCGGTTGTTCACCCCGATCAGTCCGGCGCCGGCGTCCACTGCCCGCCGCACCTCGTCGGCGGTGTGGGTCTCGACCAGGCAGGTCAGCCCGAGCCGGTCACCGAGGGCGAGCAGCCGGGCGAGTTCGGCGTCGGTGAGCGCGGCGACGATCAGCAGCGCCAGGTCGGCGCCGGCCGCCCGGCCCTCCCACAGCTGGTAGTCGGTGACGACGAAGTCCTTGCGCAGCAGCGGGGTGTCGACGGCGGCACGCACGGCTTCCAGGTCGGCCAGCGAGCCGTTGAAGCGGCGCCGCTCGGTGAGCACCGAGATGGCGGACGCGCCCCCGGCGGCGTACCGGGCGGCCAGTCCGGCGGGATCGGCGATCGTGGCCAGGTGACCCTTGCTGGGACTGGCCCGCTTGACCTCGGCGATCACGCCCAGGCCGGGACCCCGCAGTGCCGGCAGCGGATCGAGGGCGGGCGGCAGTTCTGCCACCAGCGCTTCGAGCGCGGCCATCGGCCGGGCGGCCATGCGCTGCTCAAGGTCCTCGCGGACCCCGGCGATGATCTGGTCCAGAACGGTCATTCAGCCTGGCCGTAGCCGGCCCGGCGCAGCGCCACGCCGACGATCAGGGAGACGACCAGCAGCGCGGCGCCGATCCAGATCATCAGCCAGTTCGGGCCGAGGACGAAGCCGATCGCGGCGACGGTGAAGGCGACGGCGGCGATGATCGTGCCCGCCCAGGCCGCCGGCGTCCTGCCGTGGTGGTAGTGGACGGCCGGCCGGGCTGCCTGCTCAACGCTGTCGCTCACGATTCCCCCGAGTGGTCGGTCGTTGGTGGGTGAAGTTCGTGCACATCTTGGCAACACCCACCGCGGTTTCCAAGTCTCACCGTCTCACTCCGGACCGGGCTGCTCACCCAGTCGGACCAGCCGACTCGCCTCGGTGACCGCCCGCAGGACGGTGGCGGCCTTGTTCGACGCCTCCTCGTCCTCCCGCTCCGGGACGGAGTCGGCGACCACCCCTGCGCCGGCCTGGACGTAGGCGACACCGTCGCTGATCACGGCGGTGCGGATGGCGATCGCTGTGTCGGAGTCCCCGGCGAAGTCGAAGTAGCCGACCACCCCGCCGTACAGGCCGCGGCGGGAGTTCTCGAGTTCGTCGATGATCTCCATGGCGCGCACCTTGGGGGCCCCCGACAGGGTGCCGGCGGGGAAGCAGGACAAGGTCGCCTGCAGCGCCGTCCGGCCGGGCGCCAGCTCGCCGGACACCGCGGCCTCCAGGTGCATCACGTGGCTGTAGCGGCGCACCTTCATGAACTCGACCACCGTCACGCTGCCGGGCCGGCAGACCCGGCCGAGGTCGTTGCGGCCGAGGTCGACCAGCATCAGGTGCTCGGCCGCCTCCTTCGGGTCGGCCAGCAGCTCCGCCTCGTGGGCGGCGTCCTGCTCCGGGGTGGCACCGCGTGGCCGGGTACCCGCGATCGGGTGGGTGGTGGCGCGTCCCCCGGTCACCGTCACCAGCGCCTCCGGGCTCGACCCGACGATCGCGAACCCGGGCAGCCGGACGAGGTACAGGTACGGGCTGGGGTTCTGCCGCCGCAGCACGCGGTAGACGTCCAGCGGATCGGCCGGGCAGTCGATCTCGAAGCGCTGGCTGGGCACGACCTGGAAGGCCTCCCCGGCCCGGATCTCTTCGATCGCGGCCGCGACCATGGCGTGGTACTCCCGGGCGGTGCGCTGCCGGCGCACCAGCGGGACGGGCGCGTCGGCGTCGCGCAGCGCCAGCAGCGGCCGGGCGGGCCGGCGCAGGGTCGCCACCATCGCCTCGACCCGGGCACGGGCGTCGGCGTAGGCCTCGGCGGCCCGTTCGGGCCGGTCGTCGAAGTTGATCGCGTTGGCGACCAGCCACACCTCGCCGGTGTGGTGATCGAGGATCGCCATGTCGCTGACCAGCATCATCGTCAGTTCCGGCAGGCCGAGGTCGTCCGGGTTGGTGTCGGGGAGCTTCTCCAGGCGCCGGACCACGTCGTAGCCGAGGTACCCGACCATGCCGGACACCAGCGGCGGCAGGTCCGGGTCGCGCGGGGTGTGCAGGTCGGCCAGGGTGCGTTCCAGCACGGCGAGCGGGTCGCCCCCGTCGGGCAGGCCCTCGATCGGCCGCCCCGTCCAGGTCCAGGTCGCCTCGCCGTCCTGCTCACTGAGCAGGGCGGCCGCGGTCACCCCGATGAAGGAGTAGCGACCCCACACCCCGCCCGCGGCGGACTCCAGCAGGAAGGTGCCGGCCCGGTCACCGCACAGCTGGTGGTAGAGCCCGACGGCGGTGAACTCCTCGCCGAGCAGACGGGTGTGGACGCTCACCACCCGCCGGGTGGCGGCAGCCGCGACGAACTCGTCCAGCCCCGGACGGATGGGGAGTTCGGGGCTCATGGTGTCTCCAGCAGGAGGTCGCCGTCGAAGCAGGTGGTGGTGCCGAGGTGGCAGGCCGGCCCGGTCTGGTCGACCCTCAGCAGCAGCGTGTCCCCGTCGCAGTCCAGCCGCACCTCGCGCACGAACTGGGTGTTTCCCGAGGTCTCCCCCTTGACCCAGTACTGGCCACGGCTGCGGGACCAGTAGGTGCCACGGCGGGTGGCCAGCGTGCGGCGCAGCGCCTCGTCGTCCATCCAGGCCAGCATCAGCACGCTGCCGGTGGTGGCGTCCTGCACCACAGCAGGCACCAGGCCATCGGGGTTGCGCTTCAGCCGCGCGGCGATCGCCGGGTCAAGGGAGTCGGTCACCCGGTCATTGTGGCAGGCTGCCGGTATGGCAATCGCGGAGAGCCAGCGGACGGCCCTGGCCGACGCGCTGCGGGCGGCCGGACCCGAGGCCCCGACGCTGTGCGAGGGCTGGACGGCCCGCGACCTCGCGGCCCACGTGTGGCTGCGCGAGCACCGACCGGTCACCCAGGCGGGCTCACTCATCCCGGCGCTGTCGGACTGGAGTGAGGTGCAACTCGCCCTGGCCAAGGCAGCCCGGCCCTTCCCCGACCTGGTGGACGCCTTCGAAGCCGGCCCCGGCCGCTGGTCGCCGCTGCGGATCGGGCCGGTCAACGACCTGGCGAACGGTGCCGAGTACTTCATCCACTGCGAGGACGTCCGCCGCGGCGGCCCGCAGTGGGAGCCCCGGGAACTGGACGCCGCCACCGCCGACTGGGTGTGGCGGCAGGCGAAGGGGTTCGCCCGGGTGAAGCTGCTCCGATCACCGGTCAGTGTCGTACTGGAGAACCGGGACACCGGCCAGACGCTCAGGCTGGGGCGGCATCCCCGCGTGGTCAGGGTCGCCGGCCCACCCGCGGAGCTGCTGCTCTGGGTGGCCGGACGGGGCGAGGCGGCCCGGGTGGACCTGTCCGGAGCGCCGGATGACCGGGCAGCACTGGCCGGGCTCGATCTTCGACAGTGACCGCGAATCGGCGCCCGAACCGACCGGCGCGGCCCGAATGGAACAATGGCGACCATGCGTGTGTACAACTTCTCCGCCGGTCCCGCGATGCTTCCCACCCCGGTCCTCGAGCAGGCTCAGTCCGAGCTGACCGACTGGCAGGGTTCGGGCATGTCGGTGATGGAGGTGTCGCACCGCGGTAAGGCCTTCGTGGCTTGCGCCGCGCAGGCCGAGGCCTTGCTGCGTGAGGTGTTCGGTATCCCCGAGAACTACCGGGTGCTGTTCCTGCAGGGTGGTGCCAGCGCTCAGTTCGACGCCGTCCCGCTGAACCTGACCGCTCCCGGTGACCGGGTCGGCTTCCTGAACACCGGCCAGTGGTCGGCCAAGGCCATCAAGGGTGCGCGTCGCCAGGGCCTGGAGGTGGAGGTGCTGGCCGACGAGGCCGCGTCCGGCTACACCACCGTGCCCGCCCCCGACAGCTACCGCGTCGACCCCGCGCTGGCCTACCTGCACTACACGCCGAACGAGACCATCGGCGGCGTGGAGTTCGACCACGTTCCCGACACCGGGGACGTTCCGCTGGTCGCCGACTTCTCCTCGACGATCCTGTCCCGGCCGGTCGACGTGAGCCGGTACGGCGTGATCTACGCCGGCGCCCAGAAGAACATGGGGCCCTCGGGGCTGTGCGTCGTCATCGTTCGCGACGACCTGCTGGGTCGGGCGCGCCCGACCACGCCGCCGGTGCTGCAGTACGCCGAGATGGCGGCCTCCGACTCGATGCTCAACACGCCGCCGACCTTCAGCGTCTACCTGCTCGGGCTGATCCTGGCCTGGGTGCGCGACAGCGGCGGGCTCACCGCGATGGCCGAGCGGAACCGCGCCAAGGCGGCGGCCCTCTACGCGGCCATCGACGAGTCGCCCTACTACCGCAACCCCGTCGCGGTGAACGCCAGGTCGTGGATGAACGTCCCGTTCCTGCAGGCCCGGCCGGAGCTCGACAAGACCTTCGTCGCCGAGGCCACCGAGGCCGGGCTGACGAACCTGGCCGGCCACCGTTCGGTGGGCGGCATGCGGGCGAGCATCTACAACGCGATGCCGCTCGAGGGCGTCCACGCCCTGATCGATTTCATGACCGATTTCGCACGCCGCAACGGGTGAGGACGATGACTTTCCGGATCCGCACACTCAACTCCATCAGCAACGCCGGGCTGAGCCGGCTGCCCAAGGACTCCTACGTCGTGGGGTCGGACGTCGACGACCCCGACGCGATCATCCTGCGCTCGGCGAAGCTCCACGGCGTCGAGATCCCCGACTCGCTGCTGGCCGTGGCCCGGGCCGGCGCCGGTGTGAACAACATCCCGATCGCCGAGTACTCCGCCCGCGGCATCCCGGTGTTCAACACCCCGGGCGCCAACGCCAACGCGGTGAAGGAACTCGTCGTCGCGGCGCTCTTCCTGGCCGCCCGGAACCTGATCCCGGCGGCCGCCTTCGCCCATCGCCTCGACGGCGACGCCGAGAGCATGGACAAGGCGGTCGAGGCCGGCAAGAAGGAATTCGTGGGCTTCGAGCTGCCCGGCCGGATCCTGGGCGTGATCGGCCTGGGCGCCATCGGGGTCGAGGTCGCCAACGCGGCCTCCGCGCTCGGGATGCGGGTGATGGGCTACGACCCGGGGATCACCGTCGAACACGCCTGGAAGCTGTCCAGCGACGTCGAGCACGTCACCAACCTGGACCAGATGCTGAAGCGGGCCGACATCGTGACCCTCCACGTCCCCCTGGTCGAGAGCACCCGTCACCTGGTCGGGAGCCGCGAACTGGGCCTGATGAAGCGCTCGGCGGTGCTGATCAACTTCTCCCGGGGGCCGATCGTCGACCAGGACGCCGTGATCGAGGCCCTGGAGTCGGGCAACCTGCGCGGCTACGTCTGCGACTTCCCGACCCCCGAGCTCAACAAGCGACCCAAGGTCGTCACGCTGCCCCACCTCGGTGCCTCCACCACGGAGGCGGAGGAGAACTCGGCGCGGCTCGCTGTGGACGAACTGCGGGCCTTCCTCGAGCAGGGGTCGATCACCAACTCGGTGAACTTCCCCGACGCCGTCCTGGTGCGCGGCGAGGGCACCACCCGGATCGCCATCGCCAACTCCAACGTGCCGAACATGGTCGGCCAGATCTCGACCCTGGTCGCCGCCTCGGGGCTCAACATCGCCGACCTGCTGAACAAGTCGCGCGGTGGCCTGGCCTACACGCTGGTGGACGTCGAGGGCGAGGTTCCCGACACCCTGATGGCGCAGATCCGCGGCATCGACGGGGTGCTGTCGGCGCGGGTCATCTAGGGCGCTTCCCGCCCGGTGCTACGCCCCGGCCGGGGCGTAGCCGGCCCACCAGCGCAACACGCGCAGCGCGAACAGGGTGATCCAGCGCGACGGCTGCCCGATCGGCTCGAGTTCGAACCAGTCCCGGCCGGCCAGCCTGGCCTGCAGCGGCCAGGTGCCGTCGGCCGCGCGCGCCGACCGTAGCCACGCCACCGCTTCGGCAAGCCGCGGGTCGGGTGGAGTGCGTTCGTACCCGGCGGCCCGGCGGAAGTGGTCCAGGCCCCGCAACACGCTGTGCCGCCAGCGGAACGGGTATCCGAGCTGCAGGTAGGCCGCGTCGGCCGGCCTACCGGTGGAGCGCCGCCGGAACAGGCCCCGTTCGAGCAGGTACTCCTCCCCCGCCCGTCGGGCGCGTGCGACCTGGGTCTCGCCGGCACCCGTCGCCTGCTGCCAGGCCAGCAGCCCTTCCAGCACGTTGATCGTGCTGTCGAAGGAGGAGACCGGGGAGTCCTCGCAGTTCCAGCCCCCGTCGGGCCGCTGGTCGTCGAGCAGTCGTTCCACGATCGCGGCGACGTCCGCGCCGTAGTAGACGCCGTTGGCGAGGGTGATCCCGTTGATGCAGGGCTCGACCTCGCCCGCCCAGAACGGCTGGCCGGCGTGGTCCCAGCGGCTGTTCCGTCCGACCAGCTCGGTGGTGCGCCGGGCGGCGGGCGACGCCGGATCGAGGCCGAAGCCGCGCAGCAGGGTGAGGACGGGGTAGGTCGCCGTCCAAGGCTGCCCCTCGGCCTGCCACTGCTGCCAGTCGAAGCCGGACGGGACGAAGGCACCGCCCGCCCACTGCCCGTCGGCGTCCTGGTGGGCCAGCAGCCGCGCGCCCCAGCCCTCGGTCTCCACCCTGGCCCGGGTGGCGCGCCACGTCGCCTCGGGGGCGTCCAGCAGGTCGCGCTCGACCTGCCAGCGCACCGCCGGGTCGGCGTCCACCAGCCAGGCGAGGACGGACTGGTCTGCCATGGCGGCAGGCTACGCCCGGGGTGGCGCCGCGGTCACCCGGCTCCGGACCGCCGGTGGGTGAGCGGCCCTAACCGCCGCCGGCAAGCCACTTCCGGGCCAGGTCGATCCTGGCTTCCACCTGGTCTGTCGTGGCCTGCGCCAGCGGCGGTCCGCCCGCCTCCCGGCGCAGGCCGGCATGGACGTGGCTGTGGGGGACTCCCCTCACCCGGGCGAGCTGGGAGACCAGCGAGTTGAGTTCCTTGCGACGGGTCTCCAGCGCGCGGTGCAGGCTGACCGGCTCGGGCACCCGCTGCTGCCGGTCGCGGCGGGCCTGGCGCCGCAACTGGCGCTGCTGGCGGTCGCGCAGCAGCACCGCGACCTGGTCGGGTTCGAGCAGTCCCGGCAGGCCGAGGTAGTCGGCCTCGTCGGTGCTGGACGGCTCCGCGTTGAGGCCGTACTGCCGCGCGTCGAACAGCACGTGGTCGAAGATCGCCGCAGACTCCAGCGCCTCGAACGTGCCGTCATCCTCGCCGCCGGTGTCGCGGAGCCGGTTCGCCTCGGCGAGCAGGGCCTCCTCCGGTGCCCACAGGTCGTCCGACCGCGGCTTGCCGAGAATGTGGTCGCGCTGACGCTCCAAGGCGCCGGCGTGGGCCAGCAGGATCGGCACGGTGGGCAGGAAGATGGTCGCCAGTTCACCGCGCCGGCGGCTGCGGACGAAACGTCCCACGGCCTGGGCGAAGAACAGCGGGGTGGCGATCGCGGTGGCGTACACCCCGACCGTCAGCCGGGGGACGTCCACGCCCTCCGACACCATCCGGACCGCGACCATCCAGCGGTCGGTGGACTCGGCGAACTCGCCGATCCGCCGACTCGCTGCGGCGTCGTCGGACAGCACCAGCGTGGCCGGCTCGCCGGTGAGCTCGGAGAGGGCCCGCGCATAGGCGCGGGCCTGTCTTTGGTCGGTGGCGATCACCAGCCCTCCCGCGTCCGGGACGTGGCGGCGCACCTCTGTGAGCCGCTGGTCGGCCGAAGCCAGGACGGCGCTGATCCACTCCCCCTTCGGGTCCAGCGCGGTGCGCCAGGCCTGGGCGGTGATGTCCTTGGTGAGCGGCTCTCCCAGCCCGGCGGCGAGCTCGTCGCCGGCCTTGGTGCGCCAGCGCATCCCGCCGCCGTAGGCCATGAACACCACGGGCCGGACGACGTGGTCGCGCAGCGCCTCGGCGTAGCCGTAGGTGTAGTCCGGGACGGAGCGTCGGGTGCCGTCGGGATCCTCGGCATAGGTCACGAACGGGATCGGCGAGGTGTCGGAGCGGAAGGGGGTGCCGGTGAGCCCGAGCCGGCGGGTGGCCAGCGCGAAGGACTGCGCGACCGCCTCGCCCCAGCTCAGGTTGTCGCCGGCGTGGTGCAGCTCGTCGAAGATCACCAGGGTGCGGGCCCGGACGGTGAGCGCCTCCCAGGCGAACGGCCGGACGGCAACCCCGGCGTAGGTGACCACCATGCCGTGGTACTGCCGTGAGCGGCCCCGCCGCGAGCCACCCAGCCCCGGGTCGAGCTGGACGCCGACCCGGGCCGCCGCCTCGGCCCACTGCACCTTCAGGTGCTCGGTCGGCGCGACCACGATGACCTGTTCCACGGTCCGGTCGGACAGCAGGTCGGTGGCGACCCGCAGCGCGAAGGTGGTCTTGCCGGCCCCGGGGGTCGCGACGGCGAGGAAGTCCTTCTCCGAGCTGGCGCGGTACTTGGCCAGCGCCTCCTCCTGCCAGGCCCGCAGCCGTGAGGCGGTACCCCAGGCCGCCCGCCCCGGGAAGGCCGGGGAGAGCTGGCGTAACGGATTCGGGGAAGCCTCTGACATGGGTATCCGACCCTAGCCGGTTCCCCGGGCGGGGCCCGGCGGCGGCACGCCGGGTGAACACCTTCCCCCGCCGAAGGCCACCCCAACCACCGACGGCCACCCCAACCACCGAAGGCCACCCATCATGGGTGGCCCTCGACGCGAACGGTGGCCCTCGGCGATCAGGGGCTCGGCTCTGGTCAGGTGGGGCACGGCTGGGCTAGCCTTGTTCGGCGCGCCACGTGGCGCCACCTGAGCGGAAGGAGGTCGTGCGATGTCGGTCACTGTCACCGGGCTGTTCTCGATCACCCTTCCCACCGGGGCACCTGCAGCCTGAGGCTGCCCGGGTGCCTCCTGCTCAGGAGTAACCACCCTTGTCAGACAATTCTGCGTCGTTCGACTGGAACGACCTCAGCTACCACGCCTACTCAGACGACCTCGCCGACAACCAGCGCTGGTCGACCTGGGACACGACCGAGCGGCTGGACCGCGGCCCGCAGCCGCGGCCGGACTGGCTCGTCACCTCCTCGGCCGCCGTCGACACCGATCTCGGCGTCCTCAAGACCGGCAAGGAGGCGGACGTCTACCTGCTGGAGCGGGCGGTGCCGGACGATCCCGGCCAGTCCTGCCTGCTCGCCGCCAAGCGGTACCGCTCCACCGACCACCGGCTCTTCCACCGCGACTCCGGCTACACCGAGGGACGGCGGGTGCGCTCCAGCGTGGCGACCCGAGCACTGGCCGACCGCAAGTCGGCCTTCGGCCGCACCCTGCAGGCAGGGCTGTGGGTGCGGGCCGAGTGGCAGGCGCTGAATCGGCTCTACACCGCCGGGATCGCTGTCCCCTACCCCGTGCAGGTGGAGGGGACCGAGATCCTGATGGAGTTCATCTGTGACGGCGAGGCCGCCGCGCCACGGCTGCACCAGCTGCGGCCCGACGCCGCCACGCTGGACTCACTGTTCGAGCAGGTGCTGGACGCCATGCGGGCGATGGCCGGCCTCGGCTTCGTCCACGGCGACCTCAGCCCCTACAACACGCTGGTGGCCGACGCCGGCGGGCCCGACCCCCGGCTGGTCATCATCGACGTCCCGCAGTTGGTCGACCTCGCCACCAACCCCGGTGCCGTCGACTACCTGCAGCGGGACTGCACCAACATGGCCGCCTGGTTCACCGCCCGGGGCCACCAGGTCGACGCCGGCGAACTGCTCGCGGACGTGCTCGGCTACGCGTGGTGAGGCCAGGACGGCCAGGCCGATCCCGGCCAGGTCGGCGAGCAGGTCCAGCGGGTCGCCGCTGCGTTGCGGGACCAACCAGTGCTGGACCAGCTCGCTGACGACCGCGTGGCAGGCGAAGAGGGCCACGACCAGAGTGCGGTTCGCGCCCGCCCGCAGCCACAGCCAGACCGGGATGGCGAACACCAGCAGGTGAACCACCTTGTCCATCCCCGGCAGCCCCACCGAGGGCACCGAGGAGCCGGGCAGGTAGAGCGCCACGACCTGGACCGCGAGCGCCGCCACGGCGAGCCCGGCCGCCCACCCGGGCCGTACCCGGGTGACGCGGACGGGCCGCGCGGTCACTGGATCAGCCCAGCCTCGCCAGGATCAGCTCGCGCACCTTCTTGGCGTCGGCCTGACCCTTCATGTCCTTCATGACCGCGCCGATCCGGGCGCCGGCGGCCGCCACCCGGCCGGCCCGGATGCTGTCGGCCACGTCCGGGTTCGCCTCGATCGCCGCGTCGACCGCCGCCGCCAGCGCGGTGTCGTCGGAGACCACGGCCAGGCCACGGGCCGCGACCACCTCGGCCGGGTCGCCCTCGCCGGCCAGCACGCCCTCGATCACCTGGCGGGCCAGCTTGTCGTTGATCGTGCCGGCCTCGACCAGTCCCTGCAGGGCGGCCACGTCGCGTGGGCTGATGCCCAGCGCGTCCAGCTCGACGCCGGCCTCGTTGGCACGCCGGGCGAGTTCGGTGGTCCACCACTTGCGGGCCGCCTGGGGCGCGGCGCCGGCCGCCACCGTCGCGTCGATCACGTCCAGGGCGCCGTTGTTGACGACGTCACGGAACTCCAGGTCGGTGAACCCCCACTCCTGCTGCAGCCGCTTGCGGCGGGCCGCCGGCGGTTCGGGCAGCGTGGCCCGCAGCTCCTCGATCCACTCCGGGCTCGGGGCGACCGGGACCAGGTCGGGCTCGGGGAAGTAGCGGTAGTCCTCGGCCTGCTCCTTGGAGCGTCCCGGCGAGGTGTAGCCGCCGTCCTCGTGCCAGTGCCGGGTCTCCTGGTGGACGCGTCCGCCACCGGCCAGGATCGCGGCCTGGCGGCGGATCTCGTAGGTCAGGGCCGCCTCGATCGAGCGCAGCGAGTTCACGTTCTTGGTCTCGGTCCGCAGCCCGAGCTCGGTGCTGCCCTTCGGCATCAGCGAGACATTGGCATCGCAGCGCAGCGAGCCCTGTTCCATCCGGACGTCGGAGACGCCCAGCGCCCGCATCAGCTCGCGCAGCTGCGCGACGTAGGCCCGCGCCACCTGGGGAGCCTTCGCACCGGTCCCGCGGATCGGCCGGGTCACGATCTCGATCAGCGGCACACCGGCCCGGTTGTAGTCGACCAGCGAGTACTCGGCGCCGTGGATCCGCCCGGTGCTGCCGCCGACGTGCAGCAGCTTCCCGGCGTCCTCCTCCATGTGGGCCCGCTCGATCGGGATCTCGAACACCTCGCCGTCGACCTCGACCTCGACCTGGCCGTCGAAGGCGATCGGCTCGTCGTACTGCGAGGTCTGGAAGTCCTTGGTCATGTCCGGGTAGAAGTAGTTCTTCCGGGCGAACCGCGACCAGCCGGCGATGCTGCAGTTCAGCGCGAGGCCGATCCGGATCGCCGACTCGATGGCCCGGGCGTTGACCACCGGCAGCGAGCCGGGCAGCCCGAGGCAGACCGGGCAGGTCTGGGTGTTCGGGGCGGCGCCGAAGGCGGTCGAGCAGCCGCAGAACATCTTGGACGCGGTGTTGAGCTCGACGTGCACCTCAAGCCCGAGGACGGGATCGAAGGCGGCCATCGCCTCGTCGTAGTCCATCAGCTCGTCGGTCATGCCAGCGCCTCCTTCGTGGCGAGCTGGTCGAGCAGCAGGCCGCCCCAGGACCGGGCCAGCTCGGCCTCGAGGGCGGCACCGACGAGGTAGACCCGGTCGTCGGCCTGTGCCGGGGCCATCACCTGGAAGCCGACCGGCAGGCCGTCGTCCGGGCTGAGCCCGCACGGGAAGGACGCGGCGGCGTTCCCGGCGAGGTTCGACGGGATCGTGCACAGGTCGGCCTTGTACATCGCCAGCGGGTCGTCGACCCGCTCACCGATCGGGAAGGCGGTGGTCGGTGTGGCCGGCGAGACCAGCACGTCGACCTTGGCGAAGGCGGCGTCGAAGTCCTGCCGGATCAGGGTGCGGACCTTCTGCGCCGAGCCGTAATAGGCGTCGTAGTAGCCGGAGCTCAGCGCATAGGTGCCGAGGATGATCCGCCGCTTCACCTCGTCGCCGAACCCGGTCCCGCGGGTCAGGTTCATCACTTCCTCCGCGCTGCGGGTGCCGTCGTCACCGACCCGCAGCCCGTAGCGCATCGCGTCGAACCGGGCCAGGTTCGAGGAGACCTCGGCCGGCATGATCAGGTAGTAGGTCGCCAGCGCATTGTCGAAGTGCGGGCAGGAGACCTCGATGATCTCGGCGCCCAGCCCGCTCAGCACCTCCAGCGCCTCCCGGAAGCGCTGCTCGACGCCGGGGGCGTAGCCCTCGCCGCCGAACTCCTTGACCACGCCGATCCGCAGTCCCTTGACGTCGGCCCGGCGGGCGGCGCCGACCACGTCCGGGACCGCGGCGTTGATCGAGGTGGAGTCCCTGGGGTCCCAGCCCGCCATCACCTGGTGCAGCAGGGCGGCGTCCAGCACCGTCCGCGAGCAGGGGCCGGGGGTGTCCAGCGAGGACGCCATCGCGATCACGCCGTAGCGGGAGGTGGCGCCGTAGGTGGGCTTGACCCCGACGGTGCCGGTCACGGCGGCCGGCTGGCGGATCGAGCCGCCGGTGTCGGTGCCGATCGCCAGCGGGGCCTCGAAGGCGGCCACGGCGGCCGAGGACCCGCCGCCGGAGCCACCCGGGATCCGGGTCAGGTCCCACGGATTGTGGGTGGTGAAGTAGCCGGAGTTCTCCGTCGAGGAGCCCATCGCGAACTCGTCCATGTTGGTCTTGCCCAGGATGACGAGACCGGCGTCCAGCAGTCGCTGCACGATGGTGGCGTTGTACGGCGGGTGCCAGCCCTCCAGGATCCGTGAACCGGCGGTGGTGGGCAGGCCGGTGTAGGTGAACACGTCCTTGACCGCGATCGGGATGCCGGCCAGCGGCCCGAGCTCCTCGCCGGCGGCGCGCCGGTCGTCGATTGCTTCGGCGGTGGCGAGCGCCCGCTCACCGTCCACGGCCAGGAAGGCGCGCACGTCGTCGTCCACCGCGGTGATCCGGTCGAGATGGGCACCGGTGATCTCGCGCGCGGAGACCTCCCCGGAGTCGAGCATGCCGGCCAGTTCGGACGCGGTCAGCGTCAGCAGCGGGTTCACGCCTCCTCCCCCAGGATCCGCGGCACCCGGAAGCGGTCGTCCTCGCGCGCGGGGGCACCGGCGAGCGCGTCCGCCACGGGCAGCGAGGCCGTCACCTCGTCCGGCCGGAAGACGTTGACCAGCGGCAGCGCATGCGAGGTGGGCGGGACGTCCGCGCGGGCGACCTCGGCCACCTGCGCGACCGACTCGAGGATCACCTCCAGCTGCGGGGCGAGATGGGCGAGTTCGTCCTCGGTGAGGCTGATGCGCGCCAACTCGGCGAGTCGGCCGACATCGGCTGTAGTCAATGCCACTGCGTGCTCCTGCGAAGGTCTGGGTCAGGGTCCACTCTAGGGCCGTCGGAGCAGTGCCAACGGCCCGGCCACCGGTGGATTTCACTGCGTCGTGATCATTCCGTAACAGTTGTCCGCCACACTGGACGGGTGTTCCTCCTGAGACTCGCCCTGCCCGACCGGCCCGGCTCCCTCGGTGCCGTCGCGACGGCGATGGGAACTGTCGGCGCCGACATCAACGCAGTCGAGGTGGTCGAGAAGTACGAGGGGTTCGCCGTCGACGACTTCATGGTCGAGTTGCCGACCGGGAGCCAGCCCGATTCGCTGGTCACGGTGTGCACCTCGATCCCCGGGGTCGAGGTGGTGTGGCTGTCGTACTACCCGGAGCGGTGGGGGCTGCAGGCCGACGTCGACCTGCTCAACCACATGACCGAGCACCCCGACCGGGCCGCGGAGATCCTGACCCTGGAGTCGACCGATGTCTTCCGGGTGAACTGGGCGGCGCTGATCGACCGGGAGTCCGGGCAGGTGCTGGCCCGGACCGATCTCGCCCCCGACCTGGACGACACCGGCGTGGCGGCACTCGGCCCGCTCGACGAGTTGCGCAGTGCCGAACTGCCCGGCGACTGGCTGCCGGGCTGGGGCGAGACGCTGATCGCCGTGTCCCCATTCCGCTCCGGGAGCACCGTCGTCCTGGCCCGGCGGGGTGGGCCGGAGTTCCTCAACTCGGAGCTGGCCCGGCTGCGCCACCTGACCGCCCTGGCGCAGTAACGGTCAGCGGATCATCGTGTAGATCCAGTAGCCGTAGCCGACCAGGGCGGCCAGCACGGCGACCAGGATCAGGATCACCCACCACCGCATCCGGCGCTTGGCGCGGGTGGCGGGCACCTCCATCGGGCCGTACTCCCCCAGCCGGGGCATCACCCGCGGCGGCGCGCCCTCGTTGAGGTTGAGGTTGCTGTTCAGCCCGTCCACTCTCCCAGTCTGCCAGAGCCGTCGGATGCCGCCGGGCCTGCGGCCGCCAGTCTCCCGAGACACCGCCGTGGGGCAGCGAAAACACCTAGTCGCCCTCCCTTGGCTGAGCCCCTCAGCGGGGTTACGGTGCTGGCTTCCACCCCAGGAGGAAGTTCCACATGAAGAAGCTGATTGTCCGCTCCGCCGCAGTCCTCGCCGCAGGCGCACTGCTGATACCGGCGGCCCCGGCCGCGGCCATCATCGGCGGTGAGCCCGATGCCGGCGAGCACCCCTACGTCGGCCAGTTGCTGTTCTACGTCCCCACCGCCGTCGATTCCCGCTTCGACGACCCGGGGGGCTGGTTCAACTGCACCGGCACCCTGATCGATGCCGACACCGTGGTCACGGCCGGCCACTGCACCTACGAGGTCGGCGTGGAGGGCCTCGCGCCGGCCGACCCGCTCTACGGCGGCACGGACATCTGGTTCTCGGTCTCGGAGGCCCCGGACTACTCGATTCTCCCGCCCAGCCCCGGCTTCGTGCCGGACGGGAACCAGGAGCGGTACGAGGCCTGGTCGGCCGCGCTGGACGCCAGCGACGATTGGGCCGAGGCGGAGTCGACCTTCACCCATCCGGAGTACGTCGACGCTGCCTTCCTGCTGCACGACCTCGGCGTGGTGGAACTCAGCGAGCCGATCGTCCTGGACGAGTACGGGTCCCTGCCGGAGCTCGACTACCTCGATCGGTACGCCGGCAAGGCGAAGCAGCAGGCCCGGTTCGAGTCGGTCGGCTACGGCCTGGAGGACTCCGGACCGAAGGTCTCCCTCGGCGGCGACACCCGCAAGAAGGCCGACCGGCGGCTGGTGAGCTTCAAGGGCGTCTACGGCTACCGCGACATAGCGGTGATGTTCTCCCACGCCCAGGGCGGCTCCACCACCGGTGGCACCTGCTTCGGTGACTCCGGTGGGCCGACCTTCGACATCTCCAGCCCGGAGATCGAGGCGCAGAACATCATCGTCGCGGTCACCTCGTTCGGGCTGAACTACAACTGCAATGCCAGCGGCAGCTACCGGATCGACCAGCCCGACGACCTGGCCTTCCTGCTCGACCCTGCCGGCGCCTACCAGGTCTGAGCGGCGTCCGACGACTGATGCAGCGCCGGGACGCCGGCTCCACGACAGCCTCGCCCGCACCGGCGGCGGGCCCGGCCTGAACGCCGTCGTGTGCGTCGGTGACAGCCTGCGCCACTACACCAGCGTCGACGCAGGCCGGCACTGGGTCGCGGCTGAGACCGTGGTTCCGGCGGGGGTCGTCGCACCAGGCGCCCTGGCCGGGTCCCCCGGCGGTGGGCTGGACGTCGTCGTGCCGGTCGCGGGCCAGGACGGCGGCGTCGCGCTGCGTCACTACCGCCGCGATCCCGCCTCCGGCGGCTGGGAACCCGGGCCGGTGATCGCGACCGGGGTGACCGGGCCGGGCAGCCTTGCCCGCTCAAGGACCGGCCGTCTCGACGTGGTGGTGCCGGTGCCGGCCTCGGATGGCCGATCCGAATTGCGGCACTTCTGCCTCGACCCGGCCGGGGGCTCGGGCTGGTACGGCGGGGACGTCGTCGTCACGGGGATCGCCGGGCCGGCCAGCCTTGCCGAGGCAGGCTCCGGCCGGCTGCACCTCGTCGTCCCACTCGCCAACCCCTCCGGCGGCGTCGACCTGCACCACTTCGTCCACGACGCGGCTCGTCCGGAGCTGGGCTGGCAGCGTGGGCAGGTGGTCGCCACCGGCGTCTCCGGGCCGGGCAGCCTCATCCACTCCCGCTCCGGGGCCGGTCGCCGCGGCCGACTTGAGGTGGTCGTCCCGGTGCGGCACGGCGATGCAGACCGGGTGCGGCACTTCTTCCACGACGATGTCGGCTGGGGCCGACCGTGGCGCTCCGGCGGGGTGGTCACCGACTGCGCGACTGGGTGGTCCGCCCTGGCCGAGGTCCGGCGGGGCGCCCGCCGCAGCCTGGTGGCGCTGGTCGAGGAACGGACCCGCAGCGTGGTCGGCTACCGGTTGCCCGGGGGTGACCCGAGCAGGCCATGGCTGCGGGACCCACCGCTGGCGGGTGAGCCGCTCGACTTCGTCGGCCACGACACCCGCCGGATCTGCCAGGTCACCGGTGAGTGGGACCGGACCGGCTGGCCCGGCACCGGGCGGCCCCCGTCCGCCCTGAACCGGACCGAGAGCCGGTTCGGCGTGCGCGGAACCGACCTGGGGGTCTCCTTCGAGCACCGCGGCCGCACCGTCGTCCTGTTCGGCGACACCGTCCGGGTCGGGCGGCCCCGCTGGGAGGCGCGCAATGCCATCGCCTGGACCGAGGCCCGCGACCTGGCGGGCGGCCTGCCCC
Organism: Actinomycetes bacterium; assembly: GCA_023436925.1. Lineage (GTDB taxonomy): Bacteria > Actinomycetota > Actinomycetes > Propionibacteriales > Propionibacteriaceae > Propionicimonas. The sequence continues at coordinate 2,646 of JAEZHJ010000093.1, read as the reverse complement.
TGCACTTCCTGGCGGGCCCGCCCGTCCTGACCCCCCGGATCCGGCAGGGCCGGTACAACGTCCCGCTCGACGGGGTCAGCGACGGCACGGCGATGTACGTCTTCTTCTCCACCGACGCCCACCACGTCGCCGGACGGCCGATGATGGGCCGCTGCGTGCTGGCCCGCTCGGCCGACGACGGCGCCCACTTCGAGGTGCTTCGGACGGTCTCGACCCGGCGCTTCGTCAACGTGTCGGTGCAGCGGGGCGACCTGGACGGCGAGACCGCCGCCCGGCTCGGCTGGGAGCCGGGCCTGGACGTGCTGTGGCTGTGGGGCAGCGGACGGTACCGCGCCAGCGACATCTACCTGGCGGTGGTCCCGTTCGCCGACCTCCCCGCCAGGGACCGGTTCGACCTGCGCTACTTCTCCGGCGACCGGGTCGCGCCCCACTGGAGCCACCGGGAGGACGACGCGACGCCCGTCATCCTCAACGGCGGCGTCGGCGAACTGTCGGTGCGGTGGAACGAGCCGCTGCGCCGCTACCTGGCCATGTTCGCCAGCGACAACCCGCGGGCGGTCCTGCTGCACGAAGCGCCCAGTCCCTGGGGTCCATGGTCACCGCAGCCGGTCGGGCTGTTCGACGCGACCCGGCTGGCCGACCCCGACGACCCCTGTTCCGGCGCCGGCTACGGCAACTTCATCCACGTGTCCTGGGCTGCCCGGCGCTGCGACCACGTCCAGGACGACGTCTTCGGCCGACGCCGGGACGATGAGTGGGGCGGGGAGTATGCGCCCTACCAGCTCGGTCACCTCTCGACGCCGACGCCTGACGGCTGCGTGCTCTACTACCTGCTGTCGACCTGGAACCCCTACCAGGTCATGCTCATGGCGACGCCGCTGGCGGCCAGCCGGCTTACCCCGGCTCACCCGCGGCCCGGTTGAGGGCGCGCGCCACCAGCCGGCCCACCGCCTGCTGGATGGCGTCCGGGGCGGTGAGCGGCACGACGTGGGCGCCGCCCGGGACGGTGACCACCTCGGCACCTGACGACGCCGCCGCCGCCAGCCTGCGGCACCAGGCCTCGCCGGCGATTGGATCGCGGGCGCCACGCACCACGGTCACCGGACAACCCGCTTGGCCGAGCCGGGTCTCGATCGGGTAGTCCAGCATCGGCCCGAGGGACTGCAGGAACCAGCGCGGGCCGCCCTTGAGGTAATCGGTGAGCATCCGGAGGTCCACCCCGGCCGGTTCTCGCAAGGCGTCTCGGGCAAGGTCACGGGCCTGGGTGAGCAGGGCGCGGCGCGTGCTGTCGACGACCGGGCCGACCAGAACCAGACCGGCGGCCTGACGGGTTCGGCGGACGGCGAGTTCGACGGCCACCTGGCAGCCCATCGAGTGCCCCACCGCGATCCAGCGGCTGATGCCGAGCCGGTCGAGCGCGGCCCCGGCCGCCTGCGCGAAGTCGGGCACCCCGAAGCCGCGCGCCGGCTTGCCGGCACGGCCAAAGCCCGGCAGGTCCAGCGCGATCGTCCGGACCCGGTGCCGCAGCGCTGGCTGAACTTCGGCCCAGGTCAGGTGGCTCATCCCGATCCCGTGCAGCAGCAGGACCGCCGGCGCCTCGACCGGAGCCGCTGGCCCGGTGTCGTAGGCGACCACCTCCGCAGCCACCGGCGCCAGCCCGGTCATCCTGACGATACTCACGACGTCCTGCTCAGCGGCCACTGCGCACCTTCCCGAGGCTGCTCCGGTCGGGGCGAGCGATACCCGGCGGGCTAGTCCGTCAACCCCACGCTGACCTTTCCGGACGGACGCGGACGGCCGGCAGTGTGCGGGACGGAGGTAGTCGACGGAGCATCCTCCAGCCCGCTGCGGAGCCGTTTCAACGCGCGGTGCTGCAGGACGCGGACCGCTCCGGCGGAGCGGCGCAGGATCCGGGCGGTTTCGGCAACGCTGAACCCCTCCAGCACGCGAAGGACGATCACGGCGCGCTGGTCGGGTGCGAGACTGCCCAGCAGGTCCGCCACGGCGCTGCGCCCCACGACGATCGTGTCGACCGGCTCGGCGACGCCGCGGGGTGTCACCGGGTCGCCGGACGGGGTGACCGGCCGTCGCCGCGCCGCCCGCCACTCGTCGACGACGCGGTTGCGGGCGAGCAGGAAGAGCCAGGCGCGGAAGGCGGACTCGTCCCCGCTGAAGCCGGGCAGGTTGCGCACCAACTGCACGAAGCACTCCCCCAGGCAGTCCTCCGGCTCGTGCGCCCCCTGGCTGGCGATGAACCGCAGCAGGTGGGGCGCGAACTCCTCGTACACCTCGGCCCAGGCCCACTCCGCGCCCGCGCGGGCGGCGTCGAGTACCTGGGGGAACCGCTCACCGAACGGCACGCGCGACTCCCCCCTCGGCGCTGGTTGCACCGATCAGGTTGCCTGCGGCGCGGCCGGTCATTCGCCCGCGGTCGACCGGCCCGGGCGCTCCGGCTTGGGGGTCTTCGACTTCGTCGGGCGCTGGGGCTTGTCTTCCTTGCCACGGCCGGGGTTGACCGTGGGCTTACCACCGGGGGTCCCAGAGGGCTTTCCGGTTCCGTCGCCGGCATTGCCTCGCGGCTGGCCGGGACTCGGGTTGGCCTGGGCGTGACTGGGGATGGACGTGGGGCTGGCGGGAACCCGGGGG
>JAEZHJ010000063.1 GCA_023436925.1 Actinomycetes bacterium | reverse complement strand
GTCCACAACTGACCGCACCGGCTGAACCGTCCACTCCTTCCCTCCCAAGAATCTCCGACAACGAAGCCAGGAGGTTCCCATGACGCGACCCGCCCGCCAGCCCAGCGAGTCCGGCATCCACCACGTCATGCTCCGCGGTATCAACCGCGAGCTCATCTTCCGCGACGACGAAGACCGCGAGAGGTTCCTGGACTGCCTCGCCGTCACCAAGAGGCTCTCGGGCTGCCGCGTCCTCGCGTACTGCCTGATGAGCAACCACATCCACCTTGTCCTGCGGACGGGCGATGAGGCGGTGGGTCAGATCGTCAAGCGCCTCAGCGTCCGTTACGTGGGGTGGCACAACCGCAAGTACGGACGCGTGGGGCACCTTTTCCAGGACCGCTTCAAGAGCCGGCCGGTCGACGACGACGAGTACCTGCAGACGTTGCTGCGTTACGTGTGGGCGAACCCTGTTGAGGCAGGCATCGTCGAGCAGGCGCAGGACTACCGCTGGGGAAGTCTGCGCTTGCTGGGACGTCCGGACACCGTCGTGGACGAATCCGAACTACTCAGACTGATCCCGCTCGAGTCCTTGTGGGAGCTCGCAAGACTTCCGACACCCGGCGACTGGGTGCCGCGGATCGACACCTCGAGCCTCCCGTCTCAGACAGATGCGGAGGCCGACGGCGTCCTGCGTGAGCTGTGTGAACGATTCGGGGTGACATCGCTGGACGCCTTGCCACTCACCGGACGCGACCGCGTCGTCGCCGAGCTACTGGATCGAGGGTCGTCACTCCGTCAGGTCGCCAGGGTGACAGGAGTCGGTCTCACTGTCGTGCGTCGGATCGCGAGCGCGGAGGCCGAATGGAGCCGGCCGAGTTGACGACTGAGTTCCGCCGACACAGGGGGACGGTTCTCCCGCACAGAAGAACCGTCCCCGTGTGCGGGAGAACCGTCCCCCTGTGCGGAAGAACCGTCCCCGTGTGCGGGAGAACCGTCCCCGTGTGCGGAAGAACCGTCCCCGTGTGCCGGGGGTTGGTCGGCGTGGGTAGCCTCGGGGCGAAGCTGGCGCAGCCGGGACCGCACGACATGGGTGGGAAGCAGATGACGACCCTCAAGGACTTCGACGCACGCACGATCGGAGGCGAGGAGCAGTCACTCGAGCAGTACCTCGGCCAGGTGGTGCTGGTGGTCAACACCGCCTCGATGTGCGGGTTCACCCCCCAGTTCGGCGGGCTTGAGAAGCTGTACAGCGAACTGCGCGACCAAGGCCTGGTCGTGCTGGGCTTCCCGTGCGACCAGTTCGCGAACCAGGAGTACGCCGAAGAGGTCGAGATCGAGGACTTCTGCCGCACCAATTACGGCGTCACCTTCCCGATGTTCGCCAAGGTCGACGTGAACGGCAAGGACGCCCATCCCCTGTTCGGCTGGCTGCGCAGCGAGACCGGCGGGGTCCTGGGCGACTCGATCAAGTGGAACTTCACCAAGTTCCTCGTCAACCGCGAGGGCACGGTGGTGCGGCGCTATCCGCCCACCGTGCCGCCCGAGGCGATCGAGGACGACATCAGGGCGTTGCTCTAGCAGCCCACCTCCCCCACCATCTGCGCAGCGCCCGGTACCGCAGCGGCGGGAGGCCGGAAGGGGCCGGGCTGCGTATCACCGGCTCGCCGGTGGCGGCGCGCTGGTCCCCGATTGCCGGGTCGGTTGCTGCATGTGGTGTGATTGCCGACGTGCAGTCTTCCCGACTGAAGGTCGATTACCCCGTCCACACCCGGGTGCTCGGCAACGGGCTCCGGGTCGTCGTCAGCCCCGACCACAGCGTCCCTGCCGTCGCCGTGAACCTGTGGTACGACGTCGGATCCCGCGACGAGCCGCCCGGACAGACCGGGTGGGCGCATCTGTTCGAGCACCTGATGTTCCAGGGCTCGGCGCACGTCGCCCCCGGCGAACACATGCAGTTGCTGCAGAACGTCGGCGGTTCGGTGAACGGCACCACCTGGTTCGACCGGACCAACTACTTCGAGACGGTGCCGACCGGCGCGCTCGAGTTGGCCCTGTGGCTCGAGGCCGACCGGCTCGCCACCCTGCCCGACCACCTCGACGCCACCAACCTCGCCACCCAGCGCGAGGTGGTCAAGGAGGAGAAGCGGCAGCGGTACGACAACGTGCCTTACGGCGACGCCCTGCAGCACCTCGTCGAGCTGGTCTTCCCGCCCGATCACCCCTACGGCCACGTCACCATCGGGTCGATGGCCGACCTCGACCTGGCCACCCCGGACGGGGCCCGCGACTTCTTCCGACGCCACTACCACCCTGGCAACGCCGTCCTCACCCTGGTCGGCGATGTCTCGGCCAAGGAGGCGTTCAAGCGGGCGGAGAAGGCCTTCGGCTGGATCCCCCCGGGCGCGGCCAACACCCGGACGGCGGTGGCGCCGCTGCCTGCCCTCACCGGCGAGCCGCACCGCGAGGTGACCGCCGACGTCCCCGCGGACGCGGTCCACCTCGCCTGGCGGCTGCCCGCCCGCGACACGGTCGGCTACGACGCCGCCGACCTGGCGCTGGCGATCCTGGGCCAGGGCCAGACCTCCCGGCTGCATCGGGGACTGGTCCGGGCAGACCTGGCGGTCGCCGCCTCCGCCTCGGCGACCGGCCTGATCGCGGGCACCAGCATGGCGGTGGCCTCGGCCCGGGCCCGCTCCGGAGACGATCCGGCCCGGCTCGAGGAGGCCCTGCGAGGCGAGATCGACCGGTTCCTCGAACAGGGCCCGACCGCTGCCGAACTGGACCGCGCCAAGGTCCAGTTCGAGCGGGAGTGGCTCAGCGAGCTGGCCCACCTCGAAGCCCGCGCCGACCAGCTCGGCTGCTACGCCACCCTGCACGGCGACCCCAGCCGGGTGAACCGGCGGCTGGACGAGATCGAACGGATCGACCTCGACGAGGTGGCGCGCACCGCCCGTGAGTTGTTGCGGCCCGACCAGGCCGCGACCCTGCGCTACCGGAAGGAGACCAGCGATGCGGCGTGAGCGTCCCCCTGCCGTGCGTCCCCCGGCGCGCTGGCTGTTCCCCGGCCCCGAGCGGGCCTACCTCGCCAGCGGGCTGCGGGTGCTGGCCTTCCACCGGCCCGGCCAGCACATCGCAGCGGTCGGCCTGGTGCTCGACATCCCGCTGAACGCCGAGCCGACCGGGGTCGAGGGCGTCGCCACCGTCGCCCACCACTGCCTGGACGAGGGCACGGCCAGCCACCCCGGCGAGAGCTTCACCGAGGAACTCGAGGACATCGGGGGTGTGCTCGGCGGGCTGGTTGGCCACTCGGCGAGCCACCTCTACCTCGAGGTGCCGGTCCCCCGCCTGCCGCAGGCGCTCCACCTGCTCGCCGAGGCGGTCATCGAGCCGGAGTTCACCGCCGCCGATGTCGAACGGCACCGGCTGCTGCGGCTGGCGCAGATCGACCAGCAGCGGGCCAACTCCGCCCACCGGGCCGCGATCGAGTTCCGTCGCGCGCTGATCCCGGGCCGGTACCGCGCCGCCCGCGTCGCCGGCGGCAACCAGGAGACCGTGGCCGCCGTCACCCGCCAGGATGTCGTCGACTTCCACGCCCGGTACTACCGGCCCGACGGCGCCACGATCGTGCTCTGCGCCGACTTCACCCAGGACCCGCTCCGGCTGGTCGAGGACGCCTTCGCCGGCTGGACGGGGTCCGCCGGCGACGTCACCCACGAGGTGCCGCACGGCCGTCGGCCGCACTGCCGGCTGATCCACCGGCCCGGTGCCGTCCAGGCCGACGTCCGGCTCGGAAGCTTCGGGATCGACCGCAGCGACCCCCGTTGGGCCGACCTGCAGGTGGCCAGCCACGCCCTCGGCGGCAGTCTGGGCAGCCGGCTGACCAGCGTGCTGCGGGAGGAGAAGGGCTACACCTACGGGGTTCACCTGGTGAACCACCCGATGCGCGACGGCGGCCTGCTGGCCGTCCAGGCATCCTTCCGCACCGAGGTCGCCGTCGAGGCGATCACCACCGCGGTCGACCTGCTCGACCTGCGCTCGGCGCCGATCAGCGCCGCCGAGGTCAGGGAGGCGGTCGGCTACCTGCAGGGCAATGCGCCGCTGCGGTACGCCACCGCGCAGGGGGTCGCCGAACGGGTCACCAGCCTGGTCGGGGCCGGGTTGAGCGCCGAGTTCGTGAACTCCTTCTCCGTCGCCCTGGACCAGGTGACGCCCGAGTCGGCGACCGCCACGATGAGCGACCTGCTGCCGACCGACCGGCTCAGCCTGGTCGTGGTGGGCGACGCCGACGCCCTGCACGACCCCCTGGTGGAGGCCGGCTGGGACGTCGAGCGGCGCCGCTGACTAGCGGTTCAGCTGGGCCAGCGCGTCGTCCATCGCCTTCTGGGCGACCGCGATCTGGCGCTGGTACTCGGCCAGGTCGCCGTTGCGCAGTGCGGTGTCAGCAGCCACGAACGCGTTCTGGGCCTGCTCCAGCAGCGCCTTCGCCGCTTCCGGCGGAGTGCCCGGCTCGGTCGGCTCCGGATTGGTGGGCGTCTCGCCGCCGGGCTCGGCCGGTTCGGCCGGCTGCTCACCGGTGTCCGCGCCGGCGTCGCCCTGGAAGGCTTCGTCCAGCGCCTGCTGCAGCGTGGAGCCGATCCCGACGCTCTGGCCGAACCTGACGATCACGAAGGTCAGTGCCGGGTACGACCCGGTACTGGCCTGCCGCTGGGTGTAGACCGGCAGCACGTAGAGCAGGCCGCTGCCCATCGGCAGGGTCAGCAGGTTGCCGTACGTGGCGGCCGCCGATCCCTGGTTCAGGTACGGCCGCAGCACTTCGGCGACCCGGGTGTCGGTGGTCATCGCGTTGAAGGTCTGGCCGGGGCCGTCGATCTGGTGCGTGTCGGACATCCGCAGCACCCGCAGCTTGCCGTAGTCCGGGCTGGTCGCCTCAGCGACCACGGCCAGGTAGCTGGCCAGGTTCGACCGGCCGCGCGGCACGAACACCGAGGTCTGGCTGAACACCGGCTGGTCCTCACCGGGCCACTTGATCGACAGGTAGTACGGCGGCTCCTTGGCCTCGGTCGGGCTCTTGACCGGGTCGGCCGGGACCTGCCACAGGTCGGACTGCTGGTACCAGCTGGCCGGGTTCGTCATGTGGTAGCGACCCAGGATCTCGCGCTGCACCTTGAACAGGTCCTCCGGGTAGCGCAGGTGCGCCAGCAGCTCGGGGCTGATGTCGCTCTTCGGCTTGACCGTGCCGGGGAAGGCCTTGGCGTAGCTCTGCATCACCGGGTCGGACTCGTCCCAGGCGTACAGGTCGACGGTGCCGTCGGTGGCGTCCACCACGGCCTTGACCGAGTTGCGGATGTAGTTCAGCGGCCGGTCGACCTGCAGGCCGGTGGCCCGCGACTGCGCGTCGGAGGTGGTCCGCTGCAGGCTCACCAGCGCGCTGTTGGGGTAGCTGCGGCTGGTGGTGTAGCCGTCCAGGATCCACACCAGCCTGCCGTCGACGACGGCCGGGTAGGTGTTCTGGTCCAGGGTGAGCCAGGGCGCCACCTGCTCCACGCGCTCCTTCGGGGTGCGCTTGTAGAGCAGCTGGGACTGGGAGTTCACCCGGTCGGACAGGATGATGTTGAGGTCCATGAAGTGGGCGGCGTACAGGATGCGGTTGAACCAGTTGCCGATCGGGACGCCGCCGGAGCCCGCGTACACGTTGTAGGCCTCGCCGCCGCCGTCGCCGCCGCCGGGGGTGTCCAGCTCGATCGGCGCCTGGCCGGGCTCCCGTCCGACGATCGCGAACTCGTTGCTGAACTCACCGAAGTAGACCCGGCCCTCGTACTCCCCGAGGTCGCCCTTCGGCGGCAGGTCCCGCTCGATCCACTCCGGGTTGCCGCCGGACTGGCGACGGTTGCCGTAGGCGGCGACCATGCCGTAGCCGTGGGTGTACACGGTGTGGATGTTGTTCCAGTTCGGGTCCGGGATGCCGGCCAGGTTCATCTCCCGGGCGGCGACCACGACGTCGGTCTCGACGCCGTCGATGACGTAGCGGTCGACGTCCAGCACCGACGGGAACGAGTAGTAGCCACGAACCTGCTGCAGCTGCTCGAAGGTCGGGCCGACCACGGACGGGTCGACCAGCCGGACGCCGGGCAGCGCGGCCGCGTCCTCCTTCAACTGGCCGGGACGGACCTGGGTCACCGCGGCGTACTCGGTGATCTCGACATCGTCGATCCCGAACGCGTCCCGGGTGGCTGTGATGTGCGCCTTCATGTAGGCGCCCTCCTTGTCCGGCTCGTTGGGCCGGACCTGGAAGGACTGCACGATCGCGGGGTAGAGCAACTGGAGGATGAGCCCGGAGACGAGCATCAGCACCAGGCCCGTGATCGGGAGCACCCAGCGGTTCAGGAAGGCGTTGAGGAAGAACAGCGCGGCACAGATGAAGGCGATCACCGCGATCACCAGCTTGGCGCCCAGCCGGGCGTTGTCATCGGTGTAGTGCAGGCCCGTGAACAGCGTGCCCGGCTCGACCAGGAAGCCGTACCGGTCGACCAGGCTCTGCAGGCCGTAGATCACCAGCAGGATCCCGGCCAGCACTGACAGGTGCCGGCTCGCCGCGGTGGGACGCCGGATGCCCGGTGCCTGCCGTCCGACGACCAGTCCGCCGGTGGTGAAGTGGACCGCGGCGGCGGCGATCAGCCCGAAGAACAGGGCGCTCATCAGGAAGCCGAGCAGGTCACGCAGGATCGGGAGCTCGAAGACGTAGAACCCGGCGTCCATCCCGAAGTAGGGATCGGTGGTCCCGAACGGGGTGCGGTTGAGGTACGCCAGCACGTCCATGCTCGCCGCCGACGCCGTCATGCCGCCGATCACGCCGAAGAAGGCCGAAGGAACCAGGATCGCCAGGAACAGGTTGGAGCCCAGGATGTCGCGGTAGCGGTCGAGCACCGCGCTGGGGCCCGTCCGCCGGTCCAGCGGACGCATCCGCCACGCCAGCCACATGTTGAACCCGACGGTGCCCGCCATCACGGCGAAGAAGACCACGAACAGCACGACCCGCGTCACCAACTGGGTGGTGAACACCGTGGGGAAGCTCACCGAGTCGAACCAGAGCTTCTCCGTCCACAACTCGGAGAAGCCCAGGAAGGCAACGATCAGCACCCCCGCCACCACCAGCGTGGGAACGAGCGGACCACGGCGGGTCAAGGCGTTGGGCACACGGACTCCTGTCAAACGGCGCTAGGAAGTTCAGTCAAATGTACGCGACAGTGCGAGGGTGAGGGCCGGCACCAGGTCATCCCCGCCCAACAGGTCCTGCTCGGCGCCCCGGATGCGGGCGACGCCGTGCTGTCCCCCCTCGCGGGTGACCCCGACCACGACCCGCAGGTCGAGCCGCCGGGGGTGCTCGGCGACGACCAGGGCAGCCTGCTGCGGGTCGTCGGGCAGATCGGCTTCCACCTCGGGCGGGACGAAGGTCCGCTCCAGCGCGAGGGCGCAGCCGTGCACGGCCGGCGGCCAGGCGATCCCGGCCAGGGTCTCACCCAGGTCGGCGCCGGCGGTGAACTCCTCCTGCTCGATGGAGGTGTAGCCGTCGGAGGGACCCTGGCCGAGGTGCTCGGCCAGGCCCGGTTCGGCGGCGATCAGGTCGGCGGTGCGGACCAGCGCGAAGAGCCTGGCCGGCTGGTCCCACCCGGACCGCGCCACGTGGTGCTCCACCTCGATCAGCGCCGCGGTGAGGGCGTCGTCGTTCACTCGCACTGCGGCACCGCGGAGAGCTTCACGGGATCGTTCAGGGCGTCCAGGGCGGCCAGGGCATCGCCCAGGTTCTCCACCGGGACCAGGCGCAGGCCGGGGTGCGACTCAAGCGCATCGACGCAGTTCGCCTTCGGCATCAGGAAGACCTCGGCGCCGTCACGGGCAGCGGCGGCGATCTTCTCCTGCACGCCGCCGATCGCGCTGACCCTGCCCTTGGAGTCGATCTCACCGGTCGCGGCGACGATCCGTCCCTCCAGCATCGGTTCGCTGGTCAGCAGGTCCGAGATCGCGATCGCGAACGGCAGCCCGGCGCTCGGACCGCCGATCGCCGGGTCGATGCCGAAGGTGATCGTCGGGGAGTACTTGTGGCCGACGTCCAGCCCGATCCCGACCACCGGAGCCTCCGCGTCGGTGCTGGACGGGCGGGTGGTCACGGTCACGCTGGTCCGCGCCCCATCCCGCTCCAGGTCGAACTTCACCACCTTGCCGACGCCCTGCTTGGCGATCGCCCGCTTGACGTCGTCGACCCGCTCCACGCGGTGGTTGTCGACCGCCATGATCAGGTCGCCGGGGCGCAGCTTCTCGTGGGCGGGCCCGGCGGCCGACACCCAGGTCACCATCGGCAACTCCTGGACCGGGACACCGGCCACCCGCAGCGCCGCCACGACGGCGGTGGCCTGCGAGTCGTCCATCAACCGGACGCTCTCGTCCTGGATCTCGGCGGCGTCGATGCCCGGCGGGTAGACCGAGTCCTTGGGCATCACCTCGCGCGAAGGCAGCCAGTAGGAGAACAGTGCCTCGGGCAGCGTGAGAGCCGAATCCGGACGGGTCACCGACACGGTCGCCATCCGGACCTCACCCTCGGTCGGGTGGGTCGCGATGCCCTCGATCTCGATCGCGGGGGTGGGACCGTCCACCCCGTCGACCTCGCCCAGCAGGTTGTAGGTGGACCCTGGACTCCAGGTCACGAAGGGCACCGGCACCATGGCGATCAGGGCTGCGAGCGCGACGAACAGCAGCGCGGCGACGGCTGCCGTCCACGTCTGCTTGGTCACCTACATCCCTCCACTTGTCACGCCCCCCAGCGCGGATACCCACCGAACGATACCGTCCCCGGATGAGAAAACCCTTTGGACGGTGAGCGACAATGGGGGGACCGGGCGAAGGAGCGGCATGAACGACGAGGGCGGCAAGGACGGCTTCGGCACGGGCGACGAGCCCGACCGACCGCAAGAGGAGGCCCTGCTGCGGTTCCTGTCGCAGTTCGGGATCACCCCGGGTCCCGACGGCCGGCTCGACATGCAGGAGCTGATGGCCCGGATGCAGTCGATGATGGCCGCCTTCACCAGTCAGCTGGCCGGATTCGGCCCGACCGAGCCCGAGTCGGGCATGAACTGGCAGTTCACCAAGGACATCGCGCGCAAGATCACCGCGGCCGCCGGCCCCGACCCGACCCCGTCCGCCGACCAGGCGGCGGCGATCCGGGCCGCCGCCGAGCTGGCCGACCTGTGGCTGGACGACCAGATCAGCTTCCCGCCGATCAGCCCCCGTCCGGCCGCCTGGAGCCGCGCCGAGTGGGTGGAGAACACCTTCGACACCTGGCGCCAGCTGATCCGTCCGGTGGTGACGCAGCTGGGCCGGACGCTGGGCAGCCTGCTGGAGGGCCAGGGCGGGGGCGACCCGGCCGCCTCCGTCATGCAGCCGATGATCCGCACCGCTGCCTCGGGCATGTTCGCCGCGCAGGTCGGCCAGTCGCTGGGCCGGCTGGCCGTGGAGGCGTTCAGCGCCGGCGACATCGGGCTGCCGCTCACCGAGCGTCCGGTGGTGGCGCTGCTGCCGACCAACATCGCCGGCTTCGGTGAGGGCCTGGAGATCGGACAGTCCGACCTGCTGCTCTTCCTGGCGCTGCGCGAGACCGCCCGGCAGCGGCTGTTCGCCGCGGTCGGGTGGCTCGGGCCGCAGATGCTGGCCCTGGTCGAGCACTACGCCCGCGGAATCACCATCGATCCGGCCGCGCTGGAGCAGGCCATCGAGTCCCAGCTCGGCAGCGCGATGACCCCGGAGGAGGTCGAACAGGCCGGGCAGGTGGTCGCCGGCTCGCTGTTCGTCCCGCAGGTGAGCGAGGAGCAGCGCGCCGTCCTGGGCCGGCTGGAGACCCTGCTCGCACTCGTCGAAGGCTGGGTGGACGAGGTGGTCGACCAGGCCACCCGGGAGCGGATGCCCGCCGCCGCGCAGCTCACCGAGATGTTGCGCCGCCGCCGGGCCGCCGGCGGACCCGCGGAAGCGGCGCTGAAGGCGCTGGTCGGCCTGGAGCTGCGACCCCGCCGCACCCGGGACGCTGCGAACCTGTGGGCCGCCACCCGCGCCACCCGGGGCGCCGCCGCCCGCGACGATTCCTGGGCGCACCCGGATCTGGTCCCCTCGGCCGCCGACCTGGACGACCCGCTCGGCTACGCCGAACACGGCCACCAGGACCACGCCCCCGACGACCTGGACGCCGAACTGGCGCGCCTGCTGGAAGAGGAAGGCGGCTCCGGGGAGCGCTGACTCAGCGGCCCTCCTCGGCGAACTCCAGCCCGTCGAGGAAGCCCCGCGCCCGCTCCGCGTCGGGGTAGGCCGACAGCAGCTCCCAGAACCGCGCAGAGTGGGTCGGCTCGACGAGGTGGGTCAGCTCGTGCAGCAGGACGTAGTCCCCCACCCACCGCGGCACGCCGCGCAGCCGGTCCGAGATCCGGATCCGGCCGGCCGAGGGCGTGCAGGATCCCCACCGCCGGGTCTGGTTGGACACCCAGCGGACCTCGAACTCGGGCAGCCCGCCGGGCAGCCTGGGCACCAGGTAGCGCCGGCCGAGTTCCTCGGCGCGGGCGTGCAGTTCCGGATCACCGGCCGGAACCACGCGGCGACTTTCCTTGGCCAGGAAGCGGGTGACAAGGGCGGGAACCATTTCCTCGGTCTGTCGCCGGCTCAGCCCGGCCGGGACGACGGCGACCAGCCGGCCCTGTTCCCGAAATACCGTCAAGGTGCGTCGGCGGCGGGCGCTGCGCCGCACCTCGACCGGCCCGGCGCCCTTGATTTCGACCCGTCCGGACTCCATATCGGCCAGCCTATCGGGACGGTTTGTGGCCACCTCGGGATGTCGGGTTGACCGCGGCCTGCGGGGGCACTAGTTTCTGCCTCAGTGAGGCCCTTCCGGGGCCGGGCTGCTCGCAGGGGAAGGCAAGCGGCATCGGACCGGTGGGGCCTCGCGACCGCTCTCAGTACCCCGGTTTTCCGATCGATGTCATTCGGTGGAGCCGTGTGTAAACTGACGCGGCAAGCATCCCCGCCGTTTCCCCGGTCAGGGGACCGACTACCACCGAGGAGAAACAGTGGCCAAGGACAGCTACAGCGGGTCGTTCTACTGTGTGAAGTGCAAGGACCACCGGGAAGCGACCGGCGATGTCACGGTCAACGAGAAGGGCACCCGGATCGCCAAGGCGAAGTGCCCCGTGTGTGGAACCAACCTGACGCGGTTCCTCCCCAAGCAGGCCTGAACCCACGTCTTCGCGAGAGCGCCGGTGCCCCCAGGGGCCCGGCGCTCTCGCCGTGTTCGCGGGTGTTGCCGATCCCGCCGGCGGTGTTGCCGGTCCTCGGGCGCCGCTTCCTGGCGGGCACTGCGGCGCGGTTGGCTGGTCGCCATGGCCTCTGCTGATCCCCTGCGCTACCGGCTCCGCCGTCCCCTGGCACTCACCTGGCGGGCCGAGGGTGTCCTGCAACTGGGGCTGGACGCGCCGGGGCTGGTCCTCGACGGGGTTCCGCCCGGGACCGACCAGGCTGTTGCGGCGCTGGCCGAACCGCGTTCCCTGGCCGAACTCGGCTACCTGCTGCCCGGCGTCCCGTCCGGCTGGCTGAGCTGGCTGGTCGAGCAACTGGACGCGGCCGGTCTGCTGGTGGTCCACGACCCACCGCCCGGCTCGCTCGGCCTGGTCGGCACCGGTCCCCTGGCCGAGGCCGTCGCCGCGACCCTGCGACTGGCAGGGCTGCCCGAGCCGGTGCGGATCGGACACCGGGCCGACCGTGCCGAACCGGTCGGACGCGGGCCGGAGCACTGGAGCCGGCTGGGCGCCCGGTGGCCGGCGCTCACCATCGTCGCCACCGACACCCAGGAGCCGGACCGCGCACTCACCGACGCCCTGCTCGCCGCCCGGCGGGCCCATCTGGTGGTGCGGCTGGAAGCCGACCGCGCCGTGGTCGGCCCGCTCGTCCTGCCCGGTGCCACACCGTGCACCCGCTGCCAGGACCTGCTGCGCTGCCGCTACGACCCGGCCTGGCCGCTGCTGGTCGCCCAACTGTGCCGGGACCGCTGCCCCGGCGACCCGGTGCTGCTGGCCTGGGCGGCGGCGACCGCCGTGGTCCAGGCCCGCTGCCACCTGACCGGCGGGGAGCCCGATGTCACCGGCCGCACCCTCGAACTCGGCAGCGACCACAGCCTGCGAACCCGGGACTGGCCCGTCCATCCCCAGTGCGGTTGCGTGCTCTCCGTCGCGTAACCAGCCGCAAGGCACACTTGGCGCGTGGACACCACCGAACCGGACCTGACCGCCCGCGACGCTGACGGCGTCCTCCCGCAGGGTTCGCTGGGACGGGCGGCCCGGCTGCTGAGCATCCCGCTCGGAGCGGCCGGACGGGCGACTGTCGGTGCCGGTCGCCGGCTGCTCGGCCAGTCGGCCGACCAGGTGAACGCCGACCTGTCGCGGGCCGCCGCCGAGCAGTTGTTCAACGTCCTGGGCGAACTCAAGGGCGGGGCGATGAAGTTCGGGCAGGTGCTGTCGATGATGGAGGCGATGCTGCCGGAGGAGATCGCGGCCCCGTTCCGGGCCCGGCTCGCGGCGCTGCAGGACTCGGCGCCCCCGATGCCCACCTCCCGCGTGCACGGCGTGCTGCGCTCCGAGCTCGGCGCCGACTGGCGCTCCCACTTCGCCGAGTTCGAGGCCCGTCCCGCCGCGGCCGCCTCGATCGGGCAGGTGCACCGCGCGCGACTGGCCGGCTCGGGCGACCCGGTCGCGGTGAAGGTGCAGTACCCGGGCGCCGATGTCGCGCTGCGCAACGACCTGAAGCAGATCCAGCGGCTCGCCGCCGCCGCCTCGCCGCTGACCGGCGGGCTGGACGTGGTGGCGCTGACCCGCGAGGTGGCGGCCCGGATCGCGGAGGAGGTCGACTACCTCCACGAGGCCGAGGCGCAGAACCAGATGGCCGAGGCGACCCAGGGCCATCCTCACTTCGTCGTCCCCCGCGCCCGGTTCGCGACCTCCCGGGTCCTGGTCTCGGACTGGCTGGACGGCGTCAAGCTCGCCAGCCTGGCCGGCGCCGACCAGGAGGCCCGCAACCGGGCGGCGGTCAACTACGTCACGTTCCTGTTCGCCGGGCCCGCGATCGGCGGTCTGCTCCACGGCGATCCGCACCCCGGCAACTACCTCGTGACGCCGGACGGGCGACTCGGCGTGCTCGACTTCGGGCTCACCGCGTCCTTCCCCGACGGACTGCCCCGTCCGATGGGGGAACTCATCCGGCGGGCGGTCGCCGGGGACGCCGCCGGGATGCTGGCCGGGCTGGAGGCGGAGGGCTTCGTGAAGCCGGGCGAGGTCACTGCCGGGGAACTGCTGGACTACCTCAACCCGTTCGTCGAGCCGGCGGCCGCACCCGAGTTCCACTTCAACCGCGAGTGGACCCGGTCCCAGTTCGGCCGGGTGCAGCGCAGCATGAACGCCGACGATGTCGCGCTGAAGCTGAACATCCCGCCCGAGTACGGGCTGATCTACCGGGTCTGGCTGGGCGGCATCGCCGTCCTGGCCCAACTGGACGTCCGCGCCGACTTCGGCGCGGTGTTGCGGGCCTACCTGCCCGGCTTCGCCGCTTGATCCTCGGCCTCGCTGCTCCGCTCCGAGGCCAGGATCTCCAGCACGGCCGGGCCGTACTGCTCGCACTTCACCCGGCCCACCCCGGGGATCCGCAGCAGGCCGGCGGCGTCGGCGGGCATCGCCTCGGCGATCGCCATCAAGGTGGCGTCGGTGAACACCACGAAGGCGGGCTGGCTGCGCTCCCGCGCCACCTCGAGGCGCCACTGCTTGAGGCGCTCCAGCAGGGCCTCGTCGTAGCCGGGCGGGCAGTCGTGGTGGCGAAGCAGCTTGCGTTCGGCGCCGCTGGTGACCGGCCTGCCGCAGACCCGGCAGGTCGCCGACAGGGCGGTGGCGGGCTTGGTGCGCTGCCGGGGACGGGCCGGCGCCGCCGTCCGCTCCGAGCCGATGCCGTCCAGGAACCGCGACTGCCCCCGACCCGCACCGCCGCGACGGCTGCGTGACCAGGTCAGCAACAGGTGGCGGCGGGCCCGGGTGACCCCGACGTAGAACAGCCGGCCCTCTTCGGCGACCTGCTCGGGGGTCGCCGCCAGCGACAGCGGCAGGGTGCCCTCCTGGACGCCGACGATCACGACGGCCTGCCACTCCAGGCCCTTGGCGGCGTGCAGCGTGGACAGCGACACTCCGTCACCGACCGGGGCGTGCTCGGCCGACTGCCGGGCGGTGAGTTCCTCCACCAGCGCCGCGACGTCGGCGTCCGGACGGCTCGCGGCGACATCCTCGGCGAGCGCGAGCAGGGCGGCCAGCGACTCCCAGCGTTCCCGCACCCGGCCCTGCCCGGTCGGGGCGGTGGTCGTCCAGCCGATCCGCTCCAGGACCGCGCGGCAGGCGTCCACCGCGGGACGGGACGGGTCGCGCCGGGCCTCCTCGGCCAGGATTCCGGCGGCCTGCCGAATCTCGGCGCGGTCGAAGAAGCCGTCCCCGCCGCGCACCGAGAAGCCGATCCCGGCCTCGGCCAGCGCCGACTCGAACAGCGGGGACTGGGCGTGCACCCGGTACAGCACCGCCATCTCCCGCCACGGGATGCCCTCGGCGTGTCGCTCCTCGAGCCAGGCCACCACCGCCCGGGCCTCGTCGAACTCGGTCGCGCACGGCAGCACCCGCGGCGCCGGCCCGGAAGGCTGTTGCGATTCCAGCCGGACCGTGCCGGCGATCCGGGCCCGCACCGACACCGTGTTGGCCAGGGCGACGATCTCGGGGCTGGAGCGGTAGTCGCGCACCAGGCGGATCATCACCGCGTCGGGGAACCGGCTGCTGAAGCCGGTCAGGTAGTCCGGGCTCGCGCCGGCGAAGGAGTGGATGGTCTGGGCCGGGTCGCCGACCACGCACAGATCCTCGGAATCGCCCCGCCACAGCTCCAGCAGCGACTGCTGGACCGGGCTGACGTCCTGGTACTCGTCCACCACGAGGTGGCGGTAGGTGGAGCGCACCTCCTCGGCGATGTCGGGGTGGTCACCGAGCAGGGCGGTCGCGCAGAGAAGGATGTCGTCGAAGTCGATCACCCCGCGGTCGGCCTTCACCTGCTCGTAGCGGCCGAGCACCCGGCCCACCCAGGCCGCGTCCAGCCCGGACACCTCGCGTCCGGCGGCGACAGCGAGTTCGGCGTAGTCGGCGGGCGCGGTGTTGCTCACCTTCGCCCAGGAGATCTCGGTCAGCAGGTCGCGCAGGGTGGCGCTGTCCGGGTTGAGCCGCAGCCGCCGGGCCGCCTCGGCCACCAGCGGAAGCCGGGCCTCGCTGACCGGCGGCAACTGGGTGTTGTAGGCCCGTGGCCAGAAGTACTGCGCCTGGCGCAGCGCCGCGGAGTGGAAGGTGCGCGCCTGGACGCCGGCGGCCCCCAGCGAGCGCAACCGGGAGCGCAGTTCGCCGGCCGCGCGGGTGGTGAAGGTCACCGCCAGCACCGCCTGCGGGGTGTAGGCGCCGGTGTGGACGCCGTAGGCGATCCGGTGGGTGATCGCGCGGGTCTTGCCGGTGCCCGCGCCGGCGATCACGCCCACCGGCCGGCCGAAGCTGGTCGCCACCGCCGCCTGTTCCGGGTCCAGTCCGGCCAGCAGGCTCTCGGTGTCGATCAGCACGCCGACCACTGTAGGCAGCCCGGGCGACATTTCGTCACCGGCCGCCTTTATGGTGGTGCCACCATGACCGCACCGGATCTGATCGCCACCGCCACCGGGCTGCGCGTCCACCATGCTCCGACCGCCGAGGCGCTGGTCGCGGCGCTGCGCCAGTGCTGGCAGGAGCCACCCGCCGATGTCTTCGACTTCGACCTCGCGGTCGTCCCGGGGCCGGGCTTCCAGCGCTGGCTGTCCCAGCAGCTGGCCGGCGACGCCGACCGGGCCGGGATCTGCGCCGGCATCGAGTTCTGCTCCCTGCCCGCCCTGGAGCGCCGGCTGGCCGGCGACGACCCGTGGCAGCCGCAGCGGCTGGTCTGGCCGCTGCAGCGGGTGGCCCTGACCGGCGATGATCCCACCCTGGCCGACCTGAGCCGTCACCTCGACGCCTCTCGCGAGCCGTACTCGGCGTGCCTGCGGATCGCCCGCCACTTCGAGGGCTACGCCACCCACCGGCCCGCCATGCTGGCCGCCTGGGGCGACGGCCAGGACGTCGCACCGGACGGCTCCCCGCTCGGCGAGCACGCCTGGCAGGCGGTGCTGTGGCGCAGGGTGGCCGCCGAACTCGGCGGCACGCCGGCCGCGGCACGGGCCGACCTGCTG
>JAEZHJ010000013.1 GCA_023436925.1 Actinomycetes bacterium | reverse complement strand
CCTCTGGCCTGGGCACCTACGACGTCAACTGGAAGGCCCGCTCCGAGGGCTCCAACTCGGTCACCACCCCTGAGGAACTCATCGCCGCGGCGCACTCGGCCTGCTTCTCGATGGCCTTCTCCGCCGCGCTGGCCAAGAACGGCACGCCGCCGAGCAGCCTCAACACCACCGCGAAGGTGACCTTCGTGCCCGGCACCGGGATCACCGGCAGTCACCTGACCGTCACCGCGACCGTGCCGGGGTTGGACGCCGCGACGTTCGACGAACTGGCTGCATCGGCCAAGGCCAACTGCCCGGTCTCCCAGGCCCTGGCCGGGATCGACATCACCATGGACGCGACGCTGGCCTGAGCTGGCCGCCGGGGCCGCGTCCCCCCGTTGTGGGGGATTCCGCGCGGCCCCGGCGTGGTCGCCCGCGCGGCGGTGGACGCGACCGCACTCGAACCGGTACCAAGGAACCGCCCGGACCCACGGGTGAGCCGAACCGGCGAGGAGGCCGCGATGATCAGGCTGCGGGCAGCCGTCCTCGGAATCGCGGCGGTGCTGCTCGCCGGCTGCGGCCTGACCCCGCCCGGGGCCGCCGCACCACCGCCGGCCGCGGCCCCCACGGTGGGCCTGCCCGACCCCGCCGACCCGCTGCCGCTGGACCAGCTGGCCTCCTTCAGCGGGGTCGCGGTGATGAACGCCGGATCGAACTGCACCGGCACCCTGATCGACACCGGCGCCCCGGACGGGCCGGCCTACATCCTGACCAACGGCCACTGCGTCGGGGACGTCGGCCGGTCGCCGCAGCAGACCACCCACGAAGAGGACTGGTACGGCACCGCCACCTTCCTCGCCGCCGCCGGCAACCAGGACGCCCGGCTTGAGGTCGAGGTCACCGCCCTGGCCTACTCGACGATGCGGCACACCGACACGGCAGTGCTGCGACTGAAGCCGACCCTCGGCGAGTTGACCGCGCTCGGGATCCGTCCGATCCCGGTGACCGGCGTCGAGCCGGCCCCCGGAACCCCGGTGGTGAACATCGGTGCCCCGGTGCAGGAGCTCAGCGAGAACGAGTGGGTGCTGCGCCGCGGCGAGTGCACCCTGGGGGCGCGCCACACCCTGATCGAGTTCCGCTGGCTGTGGTTCGGGGTGTGGTCCAACGACTGCCCCGGCATCGTGCAGGGCTCCAGCGGATCCCCGCTGCTCACCCTCGGGCCCGATGGCGAGCCGACCGCGGTCGTCGCGATGATCAACACCACCACCGCCGGCTCGGACCCGGCCATGGGAGGTGCCTGCTGGCTGAACCGGCCCTGCGAGGTGGGTGCCGACGGCGCCCGGATGGTGCCCGACACCAGCTATGCCCAGAGCGTGGCCGGCCTGGGCGCCTGCTTCACCACCGCCGGCGAGTTCAGCCGGGAGGAACCGGGGTGCCCGCTGCCGGACTCCGACGTGTGGGCCGAGAGCGGCGGCGGCTCCTTCCGGGGCGGCGGCGAGGGCGATGCCTTCGACCAGCCGTCGCAGGTCAGCCTGGTCGGTCGCGAGCCGGCCAGCGTGCGCACCGCCCTGGTGCCGCTCGGTGACGCCACCGCCTGCCAGGCTCCCGAGACGTACGCCGGCGCGGTGGCGCTCGACATCCCGGCCGCCGGCGAGGCCTGGGAGCAGGTCGGCCGGGTGGTGCCGGTCGAACTGCCGGCGAGCGAGGGGCGGTTCCTGTTCTGCGCGGTGAACGGCGAGAACTACGCCGGGGCGGCGAGTGTGTTGTTCCAGGTCGATCGCACCCCGCCCGTCCTGCCGGCCGGGGCGGAGGTGGTCGACTCCGACGGCTCGGTGATCGTGGTGCCGCACCTCAACCCGCCCGAGATCGCCACCGTCCGGTTCGCGTGGGGTGCTCCGGAGGCCATCGACTGCAGCGACCCGTCCGGCTTCCAGGACTTCTTCATCATCCCGCTCACCCTGACCGCCGACGACCTGCCGGCCCGGTACTGCATCTACGCCCTCGACGACGCCGGCAACGCCGGGCCGGTGACCACGATCGAGTTGCCAGCCCGCTGACTCAGTCGTCGCCCAGGGTCTCGACGTGCAGGAAGAGGTCCATCAGCGGGGCGTGCCAGCGGCGCACGGCGAACGGCTCGGTGACCTCGACCACGACCGCGCTGACCGGTGCTGCGGTGGTGCCGTCGCTGACCACGACCGTGCCACCCTCCAGCAGGTCGCGGTACTCCCCGTCGGGTAGCTGAACCTCGACCGGTCCTGCCGCGGCGGCGACGTTGAAGATCCCGTACAGCCCCCGCCCGGACGGCGGCGGCCGGAGCACGCCCTGGACCGGGCGTCCCCACGCGAACTGGACGCACGGCTCGTCCGCCAGCACCAGGAAGGCGGCCTCGGCCATCGCCGGGTGCTTCTTCAGCCGGGCCAGCGTGCTGATGAAGCCGGTCAGTTCGTACTCGCCCCAGTCGATCGGGTCCGGCTCGAACAGCGACGGCCAGCGGCGGGCCGCGGACTCCTGCCCCGCGAAGACCATGAACGGGCCGTGGCAGAAGGCGGCCAACGCCGTCCACGCCAGCGCCTGCCGGCGACTGGGCGCGAACCTCATGATCCGGAAGTTGTCGTGGTTCTCGACGTGCCGCAACTTGGCGAAGTTGGCCGGCAGTGCAACCTCCTGCCAGCGCAGCATCTCCAGGTAGCGCCCCACCGGCGCCCGACCGGTGACGACCGCCTGCCAGATCCCCCAGACGTCGTAGGTGTACTCGATGTCGAAGGCCTGGAACATCTCGGCGTCACTGGGCAGCGGACTGCCCTCGGCCCGGCGGCTCTCGATCAGGAACGGGTGGACGGTCTCCGCGATCCACAACAACCCGGGCTTGAGTTCGGCCAGTTCTCGTCGGGCCCGCAGCCAGAACGCCAACGGGACGAGGGTCGCCGCGTCGCAGCGGAAGCCGTCGACGCCGCGCCGCACCCAGTCCCGCAGGGTGTCCAGCAGCACCTCCTCGACCGCCGGGTTGGGGTGGTGGAAGTCGACGATGTCGGACCACTCCGGCACCGAGCCCACGGGGCGGCCCGTGGCATCGCGGCGGAAAAAGTCCGGGTGTTCGGCGAGCAGCAGGCTGTCCGGGGCGGTGTGGTTGAACACCACGTCGATGATCACCCGCAGCCCGCGGGCGTGCGCCTGCTCGATCAGGTCGGCGAAGTCGGCCTCGTTGCCGAGGTCGGGGTGAATGGCGCGGTAGTCGCGGATCGCGAACGGCGAACCCAGGCTGCCCTTGCGGGCTTCCTCGCCGATCGGGTGGATCGGCAGCAGGTAGACCACGTCCACCCCGAGCGCGGCGATCCGGTCGAGGTCGGCGGTGACATCGCTGAGCCGTCCGTTGGGTCCGTGGTTGCGGGGGAACACCTGGTAGACCACCAGGCCCTGCACCTGCGGGGGCGTGTCGCTGGCCACCGGCACCCTCCTCGGTCCTGCAGCGGGCCGGCCTTCGGGGGTGGGCCGGCCTC
>JAEZHJ010000011.1 GCA_023436925.1 Actinomycetes bacterium | reverse complement strand
AGGCGTCGGTGACCGCCTCCCAGGCAGCGGCGTGCTCCCCGGCGCGCTCGCCGTAGACCGGTTCCAGCGCCTCGGCGCAGTACCGCACCGCCTTGGCGGCCTTGCGGACCTCGTGCCAGCCGGCCGGGTCGTCCGGGGCGCGCAGCGCTGCCAGGTAGCCCGTCGCGACCCGGGCGCGGCTGCGGTCCAGCAGTCCGTGCAGGATCGGAGCTGCCGGGACGGGGTCGGCGGCGGCCAGCGGCGGATCAGCCAGCCAGTGCGCCAGCGACTCCTGCAGGCGGTCGTACCTCGGGGTGGCCATGGTCTGGCGGAGCTCGGCGTGGGCCCTTTGGTGCGCCTCGTGCAGCGACTGGCTGATCAACTCGCGCTCGGCGGCCTCGGCCGGGGTTCCGAGGTTGTCCAGCGCCTCCAGCAGACCGTCGCGCAGCACCTCGGCGTCGCGGGCGGCACCCAGTTCGCCGGCATGCCAGGCAAGTTCGTCCCGCACCCGGCGTACCTCGTCCTGGTCGAACAGGGCGCGAAAGGTGCGCAGCGCCGACCGGAGCCGGCGGGTGGCCACCCGGCTGCGGTGGACGGCGTCGGGCTCGTCGCCCAGCACTCCCGCCTCCAGTTCCTGCAGGGTCCCGACCTGGCGGGACACGTAGTCCAGCACCACCCCGGCCGCGGTGGGGTCGCCTGCTCGGGCCGCATCGTCGGCGGCGATGACGTCGGCCAGGGTGCGGGCGATCTTGGCCTTCGCGGTGGCGGGGTGGACGCCAGCCGCGGCGAAGGCAGTGGTCACCCCGTCCAGCAGGCCGGGATCGGCCCCGACCAGTTCCACCTCGGCCTCCCGCCAGCTGGTCGAGCCCAGGGCGGTGGTGGCGGTGACGTCGTCGGTGCACACCAGACCGAGCAACTGCCCGGCCGGGTTCCGCCAGGGCGCCTGGCGGCGCCGGGTGCGCAACCGTGCGACCGGCACCAGCGCCTGCCCGTCGAGGGAGTCGGCGACCAGGTCGCGCAGCCCGGGCGGCAGTCGCGGCGCGTCCGGCGGGGCGTGGTGCTCGACGCGGTGGTCGACGTCGGAGCCGGGCAGCTTCACGTGCCAGCCGTCGTCGTCCCCGCCGGTACGGTGGCGCACCACCAGCCGCTGGCGGGTGAGGGCGAAGTGGATGGTGTCGAAGTAGGTGGCCTCAAGCCGGAACTCGGCCGAAGGCTCGAGTCCGTCCAGCGGCGGCAGTTCCTGCCCCGGGTCGAGATCGAACTTGCGTTCCACCTCCAGGGTCACGGGCTGTCCCCGCTGGAGACCTCCGTGAGCACGCCCCGCTCGTCGACCGTCTCGACCGCCGGCTCGGGCTCGGTGAGCTGTCGGCGCGGACGGCGCGGTTCGCCGTCCTCCGGCCCGAGTGAGGCGGCGAGCAGGACCGGGGTGACGGCGGCGAAGGCCCACACGGCGGGGGCCGACAGCGAACGCAGGGTGAGCGCGATCGGTACCTGCTCGCCCGGCAGGGCGTTGGCCAGCCGTTCCTCGAAGCTGCCCCCGGGCGGGCCGAGCAGTTCGCCGAACTGCCAGCACACGATCCCGGCCACCAGGCCGGCCCCGGCGGCGATCACGGCGACCGGCCAGCCGAGCGGCTTGAACCACTTCCAGGCCACGATCCCGAGCCCAAGCCCGACCAGGAGCCCGCACACGACGTACCAGGCGTCGGCGGCGATGAACTCGGTCAGCGCCCGCTCGGAGACGGTGGCCGAGCCGTCGCCGCGGATCCGGTAGGTGGGCAGGTCGACGATGCTCGCCCAGAAAACGGCGGTCAGGCCGCCCACGATGACGGCCAGCACGACCAGCAGTCCAAGCCACGGGCCCACGTCAGCCCAGCCGTTCGACGGCGCGGCCGCGTCTGCGTAGTCGTCCTCAGCCAGCGTGGTACTCACCCAGAGCACGCTACACGCTGACGCAGGCCGGCCCCAGCAAAGCCTTGAGGTCAGCCATCAGCGGACGGGAGGGGGCGACCCGCAGGCCGTCGTCGAGCCGCCAGACCTTGGCGCCGTTGGACTGGCTGAGCAGCCGGACGCGCACCTCGGTGCCGCCGGGGTGGGCGCGCAGCACGCTGCGCAGCTGCTCCACGACCGCAGGGGTGCACCGCACCGCCGGCAGCGAGATCACCAACGGCCCGTTGTCGGCCTCGCTGACGTCGGGGAAGTGCACCTCGTTGCCCTGGACCTCGATCGCTTCGTCCTTGGTGCGGACCCGGCCCTTGATCCGCACGATCGTGTCGGTCGCCAGGGAGCCGGCGACAAGTTGGTAGACCTTGGGGAACAGCAGCACCTCGATGGACGCCTCGAGGTCCTCGACGGTGACGATCGCCCACAGGTCGCCGGCCTTGGTCTGCTTGCGAACCACCTGGGTGATCATCCCGGCGATCGTCACCACGCCGTCCCGCGGGCCGTCATCGGAGCGCAGCTGGCCGATCGACAGGTCGCGCTGGGCCGCGAGGATGTGCTCCAGACCCTGCAGCGGGTGATCGGAGACGTACAGGCCGAGCATCTCCCGCTCGAAGGCGAGCCGGACCCGCTTGTCCCACTCGGGCAGGTCGGGCACCGGGGTGGTGATCAGGTCGTCGGCGACGCCGAGGTCACCGAACAGGTCGTCCTGGCCGTTGGCCTGGTTCCGCTTGAGGTCGATCACCTCGTCGACCTTCTGCTCGAAGCACTCCATCAGCGCCCGGCGGGTGTGCCCCATCGAGTCGAAGGCGCCCGCCTTGATCAGCGACTCGATCACCCGCTTGTTGCAGACCACCAGGGGCACCTGGTCGAGGAAGGCGTTGAAGTCGGCCGCCTTGCCGTGCTCTGTGCGCGCCTCCACGATGCCGCGCACCACGTTGTCGCCGACATTGCGGATCGCGCCCAGGCCGTAGCGGATGTCCTGCCCGACCGGGGTGAACATGCCGTCGGACTCGTTGGCGTCCGGCGGCAGCACCCGGATGCCCATTCGCCGGCACTCGGCCAGGTAGATCGCCGACTTGTCCTTGTCGTCCTTGACCGACTGCAGCAGCGCGGCCATGAACTCGGCCGGGTAGTTCGCCTTGAGGTAGGCGGTCCAGTACGAGATCAGGCCGTACGCGGCGGTGTGGGCCTTGTTGAAGGCGTAGGCGGAGAACGGGATCAGGATGTCCCACAGCGTCTGGATGGCGGAGTCGGAGTAGCCATTGGCCCGCATCCCGGCCTGGAAGGGGACGAACTCCTTCTCCAGCACCTCCTTCTTCTTCTTGCCCATCGCCCGGCGCAGCTCGTCGGCCCGGCCCAGCGTGTAGCCGGCCACCCGCTGGGCGATCTGCTGCACCTGCTCCTGGTAGACGATCAGGCCCTGGGTCGGGTCGAGGATGTCGGCCAGCGGCTCGGCGAGCTCGGGGTGGATCGGCTCGATCTTCTGCCGGCCGGTCTTGCGCAGCGCATAGTTGGTGTGGGAGTTGGCTCCCATCGGGCCGGGACGGTAGAGCGCGAGCGCCGCTGAGATGTCCTCGAAGTGGTCCGGCTGCATCATCTTGAGCAGGACGCGCATGCCGCCGCCGTCCAGCTGGAAGATGCCCAGCGTCTCCCCGGTCGCCAGCAGCTCGTAGGTCGCCTTGTCGGTGGGGTCCTTGGAGAGCTCGTCGAGGTCGATCTCGATGCCGCGGTTCAACTTCACGTTGACCAGCGCGTCGTCCAGGATCGTGAGGTTCCGCAGCCCGAGGAAGTCCATCTTGACCAGGCCAAGCGACTCACAGGCCGGGTAGTCGAACTGGGTGATGATCGCGCCGTCGGATTCGCGCTTCATGATCGGGATGATGTCCAGCAGCGGCTCGCTCGACATGATGACGCCGGCGGCGTGCACCCCCCACTGGCGCTTGAGGCCCTCGATGCCGCGGGCGGTGTCGACCACCTCGCGGATCTCGGGATCGCTGGCGTACAGCGCGCGGAACTCGCCGCCCTCGGCGTAGCGGTCGTGGCTCTCGTCGAAGACGTCGGCCAGCGAGACGTCCTTGCCCTGCACCGGCGGGGTGAAGGCCTTGGTGAGCTGCTCGCCCAGGCCGAACGGCTTGCCCAGCACCCGGCCGGCGTCCTTGATCGCCTGCTTGGCCTTGATGGTGCCGTAGGTGACGATCTGGCAGACCCGGTCGTCGCCGTACTTCTCGCTGACGTAGCGGATCACCTCGCCGCGGCGACGCTCGTCGAAGTCGATGTCGAAGTCGGGCATCGAGGGCCGCTCGGGGTTGAGGAAGCGCTCGAAGATCAGGCCGTGCGGAACCGGGTCGAGGTCGGTGATCCGCATCGCGTAGGCACACATCGAACCCGCGCCGGAGCCGCGACCCGGGCCCACCCGGATGCCGTTGTTCTTGGCCCAGTTGATGAAGTCGGCAACCACGAGGAAGTAGCCGGCGTAGCCCTTGTCGATGATCACCTTCTCTTCGAAGGCGGCCTGCTCGCGGGCGTAGTCGGGCACGCCGCCGGGGAACCGGACGGCCAGGCCGCGGTCGACCTCCTTGACGAACCAGGATGCCTCGGTCTCCCCCGCCGGAACGTCGAAGCGCGGCATGAAGGTGCCGGTGCCCTCGTCGAAGCTGGTGTGGCAGCGCTCGGCGATCACCAGGGTGTTGTCGCAGGCCTCGGGCAGCTCCGCGAAGAGGTGCCGCATCTCCTCGGGGGACTTCAGGTAGTAGCCGTCACCGTCGAACTTGAACCGGTTCGGGGTGTCGCGGTTGGAGCCGGACGAGACGCACAGCAGCACGTCGTGGGCAGCCGCCTCGGAGGCCCTGGTGTAGTGCAGGTCGTTGCTCGCCACCAGCGGCAGGTTCAGCTCGCGGGCCAGGCGCAGCAGGTCGCGCCGGACCCGGTTCTCGATGTCGAGGCCGTGGTCCATCAACTCGACGTAGAAGTTCTCGGCACCGAAGATGTCGCGGAACTCGGCGGCGCTGGCCAGCGCCTGGTCGTACTGGCCCAGCCGCAGGTAGGTCTGCACCTCCCCCGAGGGACAGCCGGTGGTGGCAATCAGCCCCTTGGCGTAGCGGGCGAGCAGCTCACGGTCGGCCCGCGGCTTGTAGAAGAAGCCCTCCAGCGAGCTCATCGAGCTCAGCCGGAACAGGTTGTGCATCCCCGCGTTGTCGGCCGCCCACATCGTCATGTGCGTGTAGGCGCCCTTGGACGCGACGTCGTCGCCGGTGCCGTCGCCGAACTGCACCCGTTTGCGCTCGCTGCGGTGGGTCTTCGGGGTGAGGTAGGCCTCCAGCCCGATGATCGGACGGACCGCGGAGCCCTTGGCGGCCTTGTAGAACTCGTAGGCCCCGAAGAGGTTGCCGTGGTCGGTCACGGCCAGCGCCGGCATCCCCATCTCTTCGCAGCTGCGGACCAGGTCTTTCAGGCGCGCTGCTCCATCGAGCATGGAGTACTCCGAATGGGAGTGAAGATGAACGAACCCGGCCGACACGGGAAGATCCGACCTCCAGACAAAGGTGACGAACTGTTGGGCAGCTGGGGGAAGTCAGCGAGTACCCACCCTAACCCGGCGCACCGACGAGTCCCGGCCCCGACTCACCTCACACGGCGAGTTCGCCGCGGACCAGGCTGTCGCCGGAATGCGTGGGCTGGTCGTCGAACAGTTCGCGGGACACGTCCACGATCCGGTAGCCCTGCCGGAGCAGCGCCTCGGTGACCGAGAAGATCCCGTTCGCACTGTCGGGCAGCACCCCGACCGAGACCATCCGCACCCCGTCGGTGTTGATCAGCCACACCTCGAGGAAGCCATCCCCGGGGTCGAGCGGCTCGGTCGTGACGGCCAGTTCCATCCCGCTCCCGGTACGGACCAGGGAGGCCTCGCCGAGCACCCGCTGGTCGTCCAGGGTGGTCAGGCTCGTGGTGGCCACCACCTGCGGGGCGGGCGGCACCGGGCTGGGCGGCGTCCACAGCCGCGCCCCGACCAGGCCGGCGATCACCCCGGCGGCTGCGGCGGCGGCCAGCGCCAGCGGCAGCCAGCGCGGCCG
>JAEZHJ010000084.1 GCA_023436925.1 Actinomycetes bacterium | reverse complement strand
GCTGGCGACGGGAGCGCGATGTACCCGCAGGAACGGCAGCAGGCGATCGTCGAGATCGTCCGCACCGCCGAGCGGGTGGCGGTCTCCGAACTGGCCGAACGCTTTGAGGTCACCTCGGAGACGATCCGGCGCGACCTGGAGATCCTCGACCGGCGCGGCATCCTGCGGCGGGTCCACGGCGGGGCCGTGATGACCGAGCGGCTCTCCCTGGTCGAACCCACCCTGGCCGACCGGGAGCCCGCGCACGCCGCCGAGAAGAACCGGATCGCCCAGGTGGCCCTGGCCCAGCTCCCCGGCCGGCCGGACGGCTCGGTGATCCTCGACGCCGGATCGACCATCACCCGGCTGGCGGCGCTGATCCGCCCCGGCAGCGTCGGGACGGTCGTCACCAACTCGCTGCCCGCCGCGTCCCAGCTCGCCGGTCTCGACCAGGTCGGCGTCCAGCTGCTCGGCGGACGGCTGCGCGGGGTGACCCAGGCCTGTGTCGGCCCCGAGCCGCTGGCCCGGCTGGCCAACCTGCGCTGCGATGTCGCCTTCATCGGCACCAACGGCCTCACCGCCCGCTACGGGCTGTCCACCCCCGACCACGACGAGGCCGCGGTCAAGCGCGCCATGATCGCCGCGGCCCGCAAGGTGGTCGTGCTGGCGGACAGCTCCAAGCTGGGCGTCGAGCTCCTGGTCAGCTTCGCGCCGAGCGCCGCGGTGGACGTCCTGATCACCGACGACGGCATCCCGGCAGCGGAGCGGGCCGCCTTCAGCGACGAGGGAATCGAGGTGGTGATCGCGTGATAGTGACCCTGACCGCCAACCCCGGGCTGGACCGGACGGCCTCGCTGGGCGAGCCGCTGGCCCGCGGCGGGGTGAACCGCATCCTCGGCACCACCGTCGACCCCGGGGGCAAGGGGATCAACGTCGCCCGCGTCGTGCTGGCCGCCGGGCATCCGGTGCGGGCCATCCTGCCGGCAGGCCCCCGCGATCCGATCCTGGCCGAGTTGGAGCGGGTGAACCTGCCCTACCGCTGCGTCCCGCTGGCCGAGCCGGCCCGGGTCAACCTCACCCTGACCGAGCCGGACGGGACCACCACCAAGGTCAACGAGCCCGGACCCACCCTGACTGCCGAGAATGTGGAGCAGTTGGCGAACCTGTTGGTGCTGGAGTCCGAGCACGCCGACTGGGTGGTCCTGTCGGGTTCGCTGCCGCCCGGGGTGCCGACCGACTGGTACGCCGACCTGGTCCGGGCGCTGCGGCCGTGGGGTGGACGGATCGCCGTCGACACCTCCGACGCACCCCTGCTCGCGCTCGCGGCGCAGTTCCCGCAGGCAGCTCCCGACCTGCTCAAGCCCAACTCCGAGGAACTCGCCCAGCTCACCGGGGCCGACGGCGGCCGCCTCGAGGCCGAGGCCGCCGCAGGCGACCCGACCGGCTGCGTCACCGCCGCCCGCGCACTGGTCGAGCGAGGGGTCGGTGCCGTGATGGCCACCCTCGGCGCCGCCGGCGCGGTGCTGGTCACCCCGCAGGGCGCCTGGCACGCCACTCCGCCGCGGATCACCGTCCGCAGCACCGTCGGTGCCGGCGACTCCTCGGTGGCCGGCTACATCCTGGCCGACACCCGCGGCGGGTCCCCCGCCGAACGCCTGCGGACGGCGGTCGCCTACGGGTCGGCCGCCGCCTCACTCGCCGGGACCACCCTCCCGCGCCCAGACCAGCTCGACAGGGACGCCGTCATCGTGCGCACCCTGGAGTAGCTCCTTCCACCACCCACCCCCGAAGGAAACCTGATGTCCGAGCCCCTGATCACCCCCGCACTGGTCGTGCTGGACGCCGACCTCGGCCCCACCAAAGCCGAGGTCATCACCGCGTTGGCGGAGTTGGTGGCGGCCAGTGGCCGGGCGGACGCCGTCGGCCTGGCCGCTGACGCCCTGGCCCGCGAGGAGAAGGCGGTCACCGGCCTGGGCGGCGGGATCGCGATCCCGCACTGCCGGTCAGCCGCCGTGACCACCAACACCCTCGCCTTCGCCCGGCTGTCCCCGCCGGTCGACTTCGGCGCAGCGGACGGCCCGGCGGACCTGGCCTTCATGATCGCCGCCTCCGAGGGCTCCGACGACGCCCACCTGCAGCTGCTGGCCAAGCTCGCCCGCTCCCTGATGCGCAGCGAGTTCCTGGACGGGCTTCGCTCGGCCACCACCGGGGAGCAGATCGTCGCCCTGGTCGAGCAGGCCACCGCCCCCGACGAGCCGGAGCCCGCCACCGCAGCTGCGGCGCCCGCGGCCGGCGCGGCCACCGCCGCCGGTTCGACAGCTGCTGTTGCCGGCGGCGGCGAGCCGGACCGCAAGCTGATCGTGGCGGTCACCTCCTGCCCGACCGGGATCGCGCACACCTTCATGGCGGCCGATGGTCTGGAGCAGGCCGGCAAGGCGGCCGGGGTTGAGCTGGTGGTGGAACCGCAGGGGTCGGGCAAGGTGGTCCCGCTCGACCCGGCCCTGATCGCCCGGGCAGACGCGGTGATCTTCGCCCACGACGTCCCGGTCCGCGACCGGGAGCGGTTCGCCGGGCTGCCGCTGGTCGAGTCCGGCGTGAAGCGGGCGATCAACGAGCCGGACAAGATGGTGGCCGAGGCGCTGGCCGCGAGCGAGAACCCGGATGCCCCGAAGGTGGCGGGCACGGCTGCGGCTGCCGGCGCCGGCACCCCCGGGCAGGAGCTGGGCGTCGGCGCCCGGATCCGGCAGGCACTGATGACCGGCGTCTCGTACATGATCCCGTTCGTCGCCGCCGGCGGCCTGCTGATCGCACTGAGCTTCCTGCTGGCCGGCTACGACGTCTCGCTGACCCCCGGCGTCAACGGTGCCCGGGGGTGTGAGGCGCTGGCCTGGCTGAGTGCCGAGGTCTGCCAGAGCGGGGTCGAGGCCGGCACCTCGATCGGCGACCTGGTCCTGGCGACGAACTCCCTGACCTCGGCCCCGGCGGGGATCGCCATGTATCTGGGCGCGGTCCTGTTCGCGATCGGCGGGGCGGCGTTCGGCTTCCTCGTCCCCGCGCTGTCCGGCTTCATCGCCTTCGCCCTGGCCGGTCGCCCGGGCATCGCCCCCGGATTCGTCGGCGGCGCGATCTCGGTCGCGCTGGGCGCCGGCTTCCTCGGCGGTCTGGTCACCGGCCTGGTGGCGGGGGCGCTCGCGCTGTGGATCTCCGGCTTCAAGGCGCCTCGCTGGCTGGCCGGCCTCATGCCGGTGGTGATCATCCCGCTGGTGGTGACCTTCCTGACCGGTGCCCTCATGTACTTCCTGCTCGGTCAGCCGTTGGCCGCCCTGACCGTGGCCCTGGAGTCCTGGCTGTCCAGCCTCTCCGGCGCCTCGGCGATCCTGCTCGGTGTGATCCTCGGCCTGATGATGTGCTTCGACCTGGGCGGGCCGGTGAACAAGGCGGCCTACCTGTTCGCCACCGCCGGCCTGGCGATCGACAACCCCGCCTCGCTGCGGGTGATGGCCACCGTGATGGCGGCCGGCATGGTGCCCCCGCTGGCCATGGCGTTGGCGACCACGCTGCGGCAGAGCATGTTCAGCGAGGTCGAGCGGGAGAACGGCCGGGCGGCCTGGCTGCTGGGCGCGGCATTCATCTCCGAGGGCGCGATCCCGTTCGCCGCGGTCGACCCGTTCCGGGTGATCCCCGCGATGATGGCCGGCGGGGCCGTGACCGGCGCCTTGTGCATGGCCCTGGGGGTCACCTCCAAGGCACCCCACGGCGGCGCCTTCGTCCTGTTCGCCATCGAGCCGATCTGGGCCTTCCTGGTCGCGGTGATCGCCGGCATGGTGGTCGGCGCCGGCGCCGTCCTCGCCCTGAAACAGCTCATCCCGACCAAGCCTGCGGCGGTGGCCGCCTGACGCGCCTGTCCGTCCCCGCGGCAGCCCCGGATCCGGGATACCTCCTTGTGGCCGCCGAATTGAGGCACGCCAGGCTGCTGGAAACCGTCCCGCCCACCCCCGGCCAGCAGACCCCAAGTCCGCTTGTCAACCCCCAAAAGGGGCATTGGCTAGCACAAACGCCATTCCGGGATGCCACCCCGCGTGCTACAATGGGTGGTCTGCGAAAGGGGTCCAAGTAAATATGACGTTCACGGTCGGTGAGACGGTGGTCTACCCCAATCATGGCGCGGCGGTCATCGAAGCGATGGAGACCCGCACCATTCGAGGTGAAGACAAACTCTACCTGGTGTTGCGGATCGTCGGGCAGAACGACCTTGTGGTTCGCGTGCCCGCCTGCAACCTCGACCTCGTCGGAGTTCGCGACGTGGTCGACGCCGATGGCCTGGAGCGGGTGTTCGGGGTGCTGCGTGCACCGCATGCCGAAGAGCCCACCAACTGGTCACGGCGCTACAAGGCCAATCTCGAGAAGCTGCACTCCGGCAATGTCATGAAGGTCGCCGAGGTTGTCCGCGACCTGTGGCGCCGGGAGCGGGAGCGCGGCCTGTCGGCCGGCGAGAAGCGGATGCTGGCGAAGGCTCGCCAGATCCTGGTCTCCGAGCTCGCGCTCGCCGAGAAGGTGGCGGAGGAGCGGGCCGAGGTCCTGCTGGACGAGGTCCTCGCCTCCTGAGCCCACCTGGCTACAAACGACACGGAGCCGGTCACCGCAAGGTGGCCGGCTCCGCGGTTTGTCAGGGGCTGGTCAGTGCAGTCGGCTTGCGGGACGGACGCCGTGCGGGCTGCGACGCCGCGAGTGGCGGACCGCCCGGCCCGGCCTAGGGGCGCGGGGTCCGCAACTGGTGGCTGAAGGCCTCGACCACCTCGCGGGTGATCTGCTTGCTGGAGAGCCCGATCGCCTCCAGCAACTCCGAGCGGTTGCCCTGGGGCAGGAAGTCCTGCGGGATCCCGAACTCGCGCAGCGGGGTGTCGATGCCACTGGCCCGTGCCTCCTGCGACAACCGCGATCCCAGCCCGCCGGCCACCCCGCCGTCCTCGATGGTGATCACGAGGTCGTGCTCGCCGACGAGCTCGAGCAGGTCGGCCGAGACCGGCAGTGCCCAGACCGGGTCCACCACCGTGGCGCCGATGCCGGCCTCCTGCAGTTGCCGGCCGACCTCGACGGCGACCCCGGCGAGCTGACCGTAGCCGACCACCAGCACGCGTCCGGTCTGGCTGGCCAGCAGCACGTCGACGCTCCCGCGACGTGAGATGGCGGGCAGCGGGTCGGGGACCTGCTCCTTGGAGAAGCGGATCACGGTGGGAGCGTCGTCGACGGTGACGGCGAGTCGCAAGGCTTCGACCAGCCGCTCCTCGTCACGCGGGGCCGCCAGCCGCAGCCCGGGCACCAGTCCCAGGATCGACAGGTCCCACATCCCGTTGTGGCTGGGCCCGTCCGGACCGGTCACCCCGGCCCGATCCAGGACGAAGGTCACGCCGAGCCGGTGCAGGGCCACGTCCATCAGGACCTGGTCGAAGGCCCGGTTGAGGAAGGTGGCGTAGACCGCCACCACCGGGTGCAGGCCGGCGGTGGCCAGACCGGCCGCAGAGGTGACGGCGTGCTGCTCGGCGATGCCGACGTCGAAGACCCGCTCGGGGAAGTGCCGCGCGAACCGGTCCAGCCCGGTGGGATGGAGCATCGCCGCGGTCACGGCGACGACCTGGTCGTTGGTCGAGCCGATCCGGGCCAGTTCCTCGCCGAAGGCGTCGGTCCAGGTCCGGGCGCCGGACACGGCGAGCGGCTCGCCGCTGGACTCGTCGAACTGGCCGACCGCATGGAAGCGGTCCTCCTCGTGCTCCTCGGCGGGGGCGAAACCGCGGCCCTTCTCGGTGATGCAGTGGACCAGCACCGGGCCGCCGAACCCCTTCGCCTGTTGCAGCGCGAACTCGACTGCGGCGATGTCGTGGCCGTTGATCGGGCCGATGTACTTCAGGCCCAGGTCGGCGAACATACCCTGCGGCACCAGCACGTCCCGCACGCCCATCTTGATGCCGTGCAGGATCCCGTAGACCATCGGGCCGATCTTGGGCAGGGCGCGCACCCGGCGCTTGATCCAGGTCAGGAAGCGCTCATAGCGGTGATCGGTGCGGATCGCGGTCAGTTGCTGGCCCAGCCCCTGCAGCTGGGTCGCGATGCCGCCCACGGTCGGGGTGTAGGAACGGCCGTTGTCGTTGACCACGATGACCAGCCGCAGGTCGCGCTGCACCGCGATGTTGTTCAGCGCCTCCCAGATCATGCCGCCGGTGAGCGCCCCGTCGCCGATCACCGCCACCACCTGACGGTCCTGGCCCGTGACCTTGAACCCCTTGGCCAGGCCCTCCGCCCACGACAGCGAGGTGGAGGCGTGCGAGTTCTCCACCCAGTCGTGGGAGGACTCCGCGCGGCTGGGGTAGCCCGAGAGGCCGCCCGGCTGGCGCAGCGTGGCGAAGGCGTCGCGGCGTCCGGTCAGGATCTTGTGGACGTAGCTCTGGTGCCCGGTGTCGAAGATGATCGGGTCGGTCGGCGAGTCGAACACCCGGTGCAGGGCGATGCTCAACTCGACGATGCCCAGGTTCGGACCCAGGTGGCCGCCGGTGCGGCTCACGTTGCTGATCAGGAAGGCGCGGATCTCGTCAGCGAGGACCTTCAGTTCGTCGACGCTCAGCCCATGCAGATCGGACGGCTGGTCGATCGACTCAAGGAAGGCCACCTGACGAGTGTACGTCCCGGCCCGGAGTGGGTCTCCATCGCCGCGTCGGGGTCAGTCCGGACGCCGCCGGCCGGCAGCCCCTCCTATACTGCGGGCATGTCGAACCCGGTGGTCGCCCTCGTCGTCGCGGCCGGGATGGGCACCCGGTTCGGCGGTCCGCTGCCCAAGCCGGTGGTGCCGCTGGCCGACAGCACGGTGATCGGCGTCGCCATCGAGTCGCTGGCAGCCGGCGGGGTGGACGCCGTGGTCGTCGTCATCTCCCGCAGCGCCGAGCACCATTTCATCTCCGCACTGGCGACCTGCAGCCTGCCGCTGACCGTGGTCACCGGTGGCGACACCCGGCAGGAGTCGGTGCTGCGCGGGCTCGAGGCCATCGCGGCCCACCCCCAGCTGTCCGCCGCCCGGATCGTCCTGGTGCACGACGCCGTCCGCCCGCTGGTGCCGGCCGACATGGTGGCCCGGGTGATCGACGCGGTCGGCTCAGGCGCGCGGGCCGTCACGCCGGCGCTGCCGGTGGTGGACTCGCTGCGCCGGGTCGAACGCGACGGGCTGTCCAGCCCGGTCGACCGCTCCGAACTGCGTGCGGTCCAGACTCCGCAGGGCTTCGACTTCGCGACCCTGCTGGACAGCCACCGGGCGGCCGTCGAACGCGGGGTCGAGGCGACCGACGACGTCGGAGTGTGCGAGGCGGCCGGCCACCAGGTCACCCTCGTCGAGGGTGCCGCGACCGCCTTCAAGATCACCCGGGCCGAGGACCTCGACCTGGCGCGCGCCCTGCTGGCGCTCCGGCAGGAAGAGGGGCAGCCGTGACCGGGTTGCGGGTCGGGATCGGGACCGACGTCCACCGGCTCGAGCCGGGCGTGCCGATGTGGCTGGCGGGGTTGTCCTTCCCGGACGAGCCGCAGGGCCTGGCCGGCCATTCCGACGGTGACGTCGCCTGCCACGCGGCCGTGGATGCGCTGCTGTCCGCGGCAGGGCTGGGCGATATCGGCAGCAACTTCGGCACCGCCGACCCGGCCTGGGCCGGTGCCGCCGGGGTGGCTTTTCTGACCGAGACCGTCGCGCGGCTGAATCAGGCCGGGTTCAGCGTCGTCAACCTCGCCATCCAGGTGATCGGCAACCGTCCGCGGCTGTCCGGACGCCGGGCCGAGGCCGAGGCGGTGCTGGCGCAAGCGGTCGGGGCCCCGGTGAGCGTCACCGGCACCACGACCGACGGGCTGGGGCTGACCGGACGCGGCGAAGGCGTCGCGGCTATTGCCACCGCCCTGCTCAGCGGCCCGGAGCACTGAGCCCGGGGGTCAGCGCACCTGGTCCTTGGGCGCAACCCAGGTGTTGCACACGCCCACCTGGTTGCTGTCCTGGCCGGCCACGAACCAGCGCTCCCGGTTGGCGCCCGAGCCGTGGTCACCCTCGTAGTCGGGATCCCCGGTGAGCACGTCGTCACCGATCGCATGGGCGACCTGGCGCATCGCCTGCCGCTCGCTGTCGGTGATCTGGGAGGCCTGGCCGACGGCGTTCATGAACATGCCGGACAGGCAGTCGGCCTGCTGCTCGGAGCGGCGGGAGAACCACAGCGCCTCGGACTCGTCCAACTGCTGCTCGAAGGCGGCGCTGGAGATCAGGATGCCCGACCGGGCCTGCTGGGCGTGCCCGAACTCGTGGCCGATCACGATGTCCGGCATGAACGCGATGTCGGCGACCTCGGGGGTCCGCTGGAAGACCTCGTGAAGGTCGGTCGCGTAGTACACCCGCTGGTCACCCGAGCAGTACACGGCGTTGCCGGTGTCCAGCGAGCCGCAAGCCGTCGTGATCGGGGCCGAATACACCGTCACCGGCGGGCGCGGCATGATGAACCCGGCGCGCTCCATCGGGCCCTGCCACACCATCATCAGGCAGCCGGTCAGGTTGTTCAGGTGGGCCTCGAGTTCCTGCGGGTCCGCCCCGACCGGGCTCATCCGGCCCAGGGTGCAGTTGGTGGGGACCTCGACCGACTGGGAGTACAGCGCGTTGTCCACCAGCCACTGCTCGGCCTCGTCGTAGGTCCTCGGGATCGGGAGCGCCGGCGGGTCGAAGTCCGGCGCCGGGACGCCGGTCGGCGGCGCGGAGGTCTGGCCGGGCTGCGGCAGCGGCGCGACGACCTCGTTGCCCGAGTTCAGGTAGCTCATCAGGCTGATGAAGAAGAAGCCGACCGCGACCACAGCGACCGCACCCATCAGCAACAGCCGCAGCGGTGACTGGCGCCGCGGCGGGGGCGGCGGGAAGCTCCCGGGCGGCGGGGCGAAGCCCTGGCCGGCGACCGGCGGGTAGCCCTGTGGGTAGCCCTGCGGCGCGGCGTACTGGGCGCCCGGCTGCGTCCACCCGGCCTGCGGGGCTCCCCACGGCTGCTGCATCCCGGTGCGCGGCCACGGCTGCTGGGGGCCGGCGGGTCCCCACTGTTGCTGAGTCACGCGCACAAGGGTAACCGTGGGGGGTTCGGCCGGACAGGGGGCGCCCCACCGCCGCGGTTGGGTGGGTTTGCTCATGCCCTGCGACCCGCCCCGCCACTACGCTGGTTCGCGCGAGCCCGGTGGGGGCCGCCCTGTCGTGAGGACCCTGCTGTGACCAAGACTGCAAGGCGAGTGGTTCGGACACTGACCCTCCTGCTGGTGGCGTCGGTGGTGTGGCTGGTGGGTGGCTCCCCGGCGCATGCCGCCGAGGCGGTCAGCAGCTACCAGGTTCAAGCGGCGGTGCAGCCCGACGGCAGCCTCCAGGTGGTCGCGACCATCGGTTTCGAGGAACCGCCGGCCAATCTCGTCCAGGTGTTCAGCACCGCCACCCGCACCGCGGAGAGCACGGAGTACCGGTTCGCGATCAGCGACGTCAAGGCCAGCGTCGGGGGCACCGAGGTGCAGCCAACCGTGACTGCTGCCGAACGGTCGACCACGATCAGCCTGCCGACCGCCGGCGCCGCCGGACCCGTCCAGCTGTCCTATGTGGTGCGGGGCACGTCGATGAGCACCGCCGACGGCGGGACCAACACGGTGTGGGCCTTCCTGCAGGGCCTGAACGTCCCGGTCACCAAGTTCGAGGCGACCGTGTGGGTGCCCGGCCCGTTCAGCTCGCTGGACTGCATGGCCGGTGACCCGGCCGCGCCCGGGGCGTGCACCTACTACGGCGGCGGCACCCACGACAACCCGCTCCCGGTGTTCTACAACGAGGGCATCCAGGCCGGCGGCTTCGTCCAGGCCACGCTGCGCTTCCCCGCCGGGGTGGTCGCGGTCGACCAGGACCTGCGGACGCTGTGGACGGCCGAGCGCGCCTTCTCCACCGGCCCGGCCGAACTGATCAGCGCCCTGGCGATTGCCCTGCTGGGCGGGATCGGGCTGTGGTTCGTCCACCGCAGGATCGGACGCGACGCCGCGGGCGCGGCCACGCCGGCCCTGATCGCCGAGTTCCACCCGATCGCGGAGGGACAGAGCGAGTTCCGGCTGATCGACGACGTCCGGCCCGGTCAGGTCGGCACCGTGCTGGACGAGCACGTCGACCCGGTCGACATCACCGCGACGCTGCTCGACCTCGCCGTGCGGGGGCACCTGCGGATCGAGGAACTGCCGCGTCCATCGGCCCATGCGCCCTCGGACTGGGCCTTCCACCGCGAGGACACCACCGGACCGCTGGCCGCCTACGAGCAGACCCTGCTGGACGCGGTGGCGCCGGCCAACGCCCCCGAGCCGGTGACGGTGTCGATGCTGGCCTCCGCCGTCGGCCCGGTCGTGCCGCAGGTGCAGTCGCAGCTCTATGACGAGGTGGTCGCCCGCGGCTGGTTCGCCCGCCGTCCGGACACCACGCGCAATATCTGGGCTCGGCTCGGCTGGGTCACCCTCGCGGTGGCGGTCGCCGTGACGATCGTGCTCGCCGCCTTCACCACCTTCGGCCTGCTCGGGGTGGCGCTGATCCTGCTCGCCCTCGGCCTGGTGTTCGTCGCCGCCGAGATGCCGGCGCGCACCATGGCCGGCGCGAGCGTGCTGCGCGGCCTGCAGGTGCTCAGCGGCACCCTGCAGACCCAGCCGACCGACCAGATGCCGGCCGGGCGCGAGCTTGAGCAGTTCGGCAGGATCCTGCCCTACGCGGTGGTGCTGGGCGGGGCCGACCGGTGGCTCTCGGCGATGGCCGGCCACAACCTCCAGGCCGACAGCAGCGAGCTTCCCTGGTACCACGCGGGGGCGGGCTGGCGGCTGGCCGACCTGCCGGACTCGGTGCGCAACTTCGTCACCACGGTGCAGGGCACGCTGTTCAGCCGGTGACGCCCGCTGCCTGGCGGTTCTAGCCATGGCACAGGCCGGGCGGTGCTGCCCGCTGGGCCCGTGCCGGTCCCCGCCAGGGCGGGTCAGACCTCCAGGCCGGGGTACAGCTCGTGGTCGGCCAGCAACTCGGCGGCCGCCGCCCGGGTGGCGTCGGCGACGCCGTCCTCGATGGTGTACTTGGCCTTGCCGGGGGCACCGGTCGCGGTTGCGACCGGGCTGGTCGCGCGCAGCACGTCGGTGATCAGTTCGGCGACCCGGTCGAACTCGGCAGCGCCGAAGCCGCGCGTGGTCAGTGCCGGGGTGCCGATCCGGACACCCGAGGTGTACCAGGCGCCGTTGGGATCGTTCGGGACCGAGTTGCGGTTGGTGACGATGCCGGAGTCCAGCAGCGCCGACTCGGCCTGCCGTCCGGTCAGGCCGAACGAGCTCACGTCCAGCAGCACCAGGTGGTTGTCGGTGCCGTCGGTGACCAGCTTCACGCCGCGCCGCATCAGGCCGTCGGCCAGCACCTTGGCGTTGTCGGCGACCGCCTGGGCGTAGCTCTGGAAGGCCGGCTGGCGGGCCTCGGCGAAGGCGATCGCCTTGGCGGCCATGACGTGCGAGA
The DNA here is from genome assembly GCA_023436925.1 of Actinomycetes bacterium. Taxonomy (GTDB): domain Bacteria; phylum Actinomycetota; class Actinomycetes; order Propionibacteriales; family Propionibacteriaceae; genus Propionicimonas. The sequence continues at coordinate 11,935 of JAEZHJ010000084.1, read as the reverse complement.
GCGGCCCGCCCAGCACCATCGGGCAGCCCCGGTCCACCGACGGCGCGTACTCCCCGGTCGCCAGCACGAAGCCGCCCCGCGGCCCGCGCAGTGACTTGTGGGTGGTCGAGGCGACGATGTGGGCGTAGGGGACCGGGTTCTCCTCGCCGGTGAACACCTTGCCGGCCACCAGGCCTGCGAAGTGGGCCATGTCGACGAACAGGGTGGCGCCGACCTCGTCGGCGATCTCGCGCATCCGGGCGAAGTTGACCCGCCGCGGGTAGGCCGAGTAGCCCGCCACGATGATCAGCGGACGGAACTCGCGGGCGTCGGCCAGCAGCTTGTCATAGTCGATCAGGCCGGTCTCGGGGTTGGTGCCGTAGGAGCGCTGGGCGAACATCTTGCCGGAGATGTTGTGCCGGAACCCGTGGGTCAGGTGGCCGCCGGCGTCCAGGCTCATCCCCATCACCCGCTGGGCGTTGAAGGTGGCCCGCAACTCCTCCCAGTCCGCCTCGGACAGGTCGTTCACGGTCTTGGCCCCCAACCGTTCCAGCGCCGGCGACTCGATCCGGTGGGCCAGGATCGCCCAGTAGGCGACCAGGTTGGCATCGATGCCGGAATGCGGTTGCACGTAGGCGTACTCCGCGCCGAAGAGCTCCCGGGCGTGCTCGGCGGCCACCGACTCGACGGTGTCGACGTTCTGGCAGCCCGCGTAGAACCGGTGTCCGACGGTGCCCTCGGCGTACTTGTCCGACAGCCAGGTCCCCATCGTCATCAGCACCGGCAGCGAAGCGTAGTTCTCGCTCGCGATCAGCTTCAGCGAACCTCGCTGGTCACGCAGCTCCGCCCGCGTCGCCTCGGCGATCCGGGGCTCGATGGACTCGATGACCCCCAGTGCCTGCGTGTAGATGCTGGTGGCCGTCGCGGCGAAGTCGCTCACGCGTGTCTCCTTCTGCTGGCTGGACGGGGCACCAATCTATCCCCGTGCCAGCCGGGTCTGGCCGAACTGGTCGTCCTGCCCGCCCTGCGGACCGCGTCCGGCACTCACTCCGGCCGTGCCCTGGCGGTCGACTGCGCGGGTGATCGTCGCGCGGTGGCTCCGCGTTGCGGAATCCGACGGGAGAATCGTGATAGAACGATTCAAGACGCGCTACCCTGCCCTTGAAAGGGGCGGCCATGGTGCGGCGGGGATCAGTGAGCATGAAGGATGTCGCTGCCCTGGCCCGCGTCTCCGTCGGCACCGTCTCGAACGTGCTCAACTCGCCGGACCTCGTCGCCGACGACACCCGCGAGCGGGTCGAACTGGCCATCGCCCAACTCGGCTGGGTTCGCAACGAGTCGGCCCGCCAATTGCGGGCCGGTCACAGCAACTCGATCGGCATGGTGGTGATGGACATCGCCAACCCGTTCTTCGCCGATGTGGTGCGGGGAGCGGAGGAGTTCCTGTACAGCCAGGGGTACTCGGTCCACATCGGCAACAGCGACCAGCGGCCGGGTCGCGAGGCGACGCTGCTCGACCAGTTCCAGCAGCAGCGCGAGCGCGGCGTCCTGTTCGCGCCGATCAGCCCCGGTGGAGAGCATGCGATCCCGTTGCGGCGCGGCGGGATCCCGGTCGTGCTGGTGGACCGCGCCGTCGGGCTGCCCGACTTCTGCTCGGTCGGCGACGACGACGTGGTGGGCGGTCAGCTGGCGGTGCAGCACCTGCTGGAGCGGGGCCACCGGCGGCTCGCCTTCGTCGGTGGCCCGAGTTCCCTGGCGCAGGTCGCCGACCGCAAGCGGGGGGCCGAACTCGCGCTGCTGAGCGCGCCGGACGCCACCCTGCTGGTGATCTCCACCCCGGCCCTCGACTTCGAGTCAGGCAGCCAGGCGGCCGGCGACGTGATCGCCCTGCCGCTGGAAGAGCGCCCGACGGCGATCTTCGCCGCCAACGACATGCTCGCCATCGGCCTGCTGCAGGGTTTCGTGCTGGCCGGGGTTCACGTGCCTGAGGAAGTGGCCATCATCGGCTACGACGACATCGCCTTCGCCGCGGCCGCCGCGGTCCCGCTGTCGTCGATCCGCCAGCCCAGGGTGCAGATCGGCCGGGAGGCGGCGATCATGCTCTTCGAGGAGATCAAGGCCGCCGAGAGTGACGGTCAGCACGCGCACCGGACCCTGCGGTTGACCCCCGACCTGGTGGTTCGAAGGTCCTCCGCCCACCTCGTCCGGGACTGATCCGAACCACTTGACACACCGCTCGGGCAGCCTTACGCTCGATGGAGATGGAACGTTTCAAAAGCGCACCGACAGCGCAGCGAACCCCATCGACTTCGTTGACCTGGGGAGGTGCCCCGACCTGGTGACAGGCCGGGGCATGGCCCCCGGTCCGTGTCTCACCGGCTGTCGTCGAAAGAGCATCATGACCACCTTTGATTCGATTACCGATCAACTCGCCAGCCAGGCGATCGAGCTGCCCTCCTGGGCGTTCGGGAACTCGGGCACGCGGTTCAAGGTGTTCGCCACGGCGGGCACCCCGCGAACCGTCGAGGAGAAGCTCGCCGACGCCGCCCAGGTGCACGCCCACACCGGGCTCGCCCCGACCGTCGCCCTCCACATCCCGTGGGACAAGGTGGACGACTACGCGGCGCTGAGCCGGTACGCGCAAGATCTTGGAATCTCGCTGGGGACGATCAACTCCAACACCTTCCAGGACGACATCTACAAGTTCGGCTCGCTCACCCATGTCGACAAGGCGGTCCGCCAGAAGGCGATCGACCACCACTTCGAGTGCATCGACATCATGGACGCGACGGGCTCGCGCGACCTCAAGATCTGGCTGGCCGACGGCTCCAACTACCCCGGGCAGGCCGACCTGCGCGGTCGCCAGGATCGGCTCGCGGAGTCACTGGCGACGATCTACGACCGGCTCGGCCCCAACCAGCGGTTGGTGCTGGAGTACAAGTTCTTCGAGCCCGCCTTCTACCACACCGACGTCTGCGACTGGGGCACCGCCTACGCCCAGGTGAGCGCGCTGGGGGAGAAGGCCATGGTCTGCCTCGACACCGGTCACCATGCGCCCGGCACCAACATCGAGTTCATCGTCATGCAGCTGCTGCGACTCGGCAAGCTCGGCTCCTTCGACTTCAACTCCCGCTTCTACGCCGATGACGACCTGATCGTCGGTGCTGCCGACCCGTTCCAGCTCTTCCGCATCCTCTACGAGGTGATCCGTGGCGGCGGCTACGGCCCCGATTCCCCGGTCGCCTTCATGCTCGACCAGTGCCACAACGTCGAGGACAAGGTGCCCGGCCAGATCAGGTCGGTGCTCAACGTCCAGGAGATGACGGCCAAGGCCCTGCTGGTCGACACTGTGGCGCTGAAGCAGGCTCAGGAAGCCGGCGACGTGCTGGCGGCCAACCAGATCTTCATGGACGCCTTCTACACCGACGTCCGGGCCGACCTGGCCGCCTGGCGCGAGTCTCGCGGCCTCCCGGCCGACCCGATGGCAGCCTTTGCCGCCTCCGGCTACCTCGACAAGATCGCCGCGGAGCGCGTCGGCGGCACCCAGGCTGGCTGGGGGGCCTGATGCCATGGCGTCGTCCCCAGTTCCAGATGGTGCCGGAGCTGGGGCGTAGCAGGCGCGCCGCCATCTTGAAACGTTGTAAACCCTCGCTCGCCAATGCGGGAGGACATCCGTGCCTCCTCGCGCGCGGCTGCGGGGTTGCCCTGGTCGTGTCGCCATGAAGCGGCAGGGCTTCCTCACCTGGTTCGCACCGGTCTGGATGGTGCTGGGTTCGATCATCTCGGTCCAGTTCGGGGCCGCGATCGCGAAGTCGGTTTTCGACAACGTCGATCCGACTGCGGTGGCCTGGCTGCGGATGGTCTTCTCGGCTCTGGTGTTCGTCGCCATTGCCCGGCCCCGGCTGAGGGGACGCACCAGGCGCCAGTGGGTGGTCATGCTCGCCTACGGCGTGTGCATGGCCATGCTGAGCTGGGCGCTCTACCAGAGCTTCTCCCGCATCCCGCTCGGGTTGGCCGTGACGATCGAGTTCCTCGGCCCACTCGGTGTGGCGGTCGCCACCTCGCGGCGCTTGCGCGACGTGCTGTGGGCGCTGCTGGCCGCGGCCGGAGTCGTCCTGCTGGGCGGGGTGCAGCAATCGCTGGACCTGGTGGGCATCGGGTTCGCCCTGTTGGCCGGCGCGTCCTGGGCGGGCTACATCCTGCTCTCCGGTCCGGTGGCCAGGGACTGGTCGGGCCTGACCGGCGCAACCGCCGGAAGCGTGATCGGCGCCCTCGGCTGGGCGGTCCCCGGTGTGGTCGCCGGCGGCGCGGTGCTGCTGGAGCCGTGGGTCCTCCTGGTCGGCCTGGTGGTGGGCATCTTGTCGTCCGCCATCCCGACCGGGCTCGAGCTGATGGCCCGGCGTCGCATGGCCCCCGGGATCTTCTCGGTGCTGATGAGCCTGCACCCGGCCTTCGCGGCGCTCTCCGCGCTGCTACTGCTGGGGGAGCGGCTGACCCCGGTCGAGATCGTGGCGATGGTGTGCGTGGTGCTGGCCAGTATCGGTGCCACCGGCAGCATGGGGCGCCCGCCGTCCGACCCGCCGTCCGACACCCCCTCCGAGCCGCCCTCCGACCGGGCCTCGGGGCAGGGGCCGGCTCGCCTCGGCGAAGCGAGGGTGGCATGACCCAGCGAACCTGTGACCGGAACGTGGACAAGCTTGGAGAGGCCTATTGACAGCTTGCACAGTAGTATGTATAGTCGAGATACATGAGCCGCTACTTTTTGCAGCGCTGCGAATTGAAACGATCCAACAGTAGGGCAATTTGCTCCATTGGATAGCGGCTCCAGCACTGAAGGGGATTACGAGGTGGAACGCAAACATCGAAACCACTACAAGATTGCCGGTGTGATCGGGCTTGTGAGTGCCCTCACGTTCGCCGGCTGCACGGCGGGTGACCTGGCTGGCGGGTCGTCCACCACCGAGGGGAAGACCACGATTACCTTCCTCGTCAACAACAGCGACTCGTCTTCGAAGGCCGCTGACGCCGTCATCGCGGCATTCGAGGCAGAGAATCCGGACATCAAGGTCGTGAAGGAGGTCAAGTCGGCCGGTACCGACGGGACCAACCTGATGAAGACCCGTCTGGCCACCGGTGACATGGCCGACGTGTTCGAGTACGACAGTGGCGCCCTGCTCGCCGCCATCCATCCGACGGAGAACCTGGTCCCGCTGACCGACGAGGCCTGGGTGGAGCAGCTCGAACCGCTGTTCCAGGACGCGGTCACCGTCGAGGGTGACATCTACGGCGCGGCCTACTCCACCGGTAGCGGCGGCGGCATGCTCTACAACATCCCGTTGTACGAGCGGCTGGGGCTGGAAGTCCCGAAGACCTGGGATGAGTTCATGGCCAACGTCGAGGTGATCGCGGCCGACGGCCAGGCGGCCCCGGTCGAGCAGACCTTCGGCGAGACCTGGACCTCGCAGCTGCTGATTCTGGCCGACTACAACAACGTGGCTGCGGAGGTTCCTGACTTCGCGGATCGCTACACCAAGGGCGAGGCGAAGTTCTCCAACACGCCCGCGGCGCAGGTCGGCTTCGATCACATCCAGGATCTGTACGAGGCGGGCTACTTCAACAAGGATTTCGCCTCCGCCACGATGAATGACGGCCTGCTGGCCGTGGCCACCGGCACTGCGGCGCATTACCCGCAGCTCGGTTCGGTCGCCGGCAACATCGAGAATGTGTCTCCCGGAGGCCTGGAGAACGTGGGCTTCTTCGCCCAGCCGGGCACCAGCGCAGACACCAACGGTATGACCGTGTGGCCGGGGAGCAGCGCGCTCTACATCCCGAAGACCACCACGGGTGCCGAGCTCGAGGCTGCCAAGAAGTTCATCGCCTTCACGCAGACCCAGACCGGCTGTGACGCCTACGCGTCCGGTTACGCCCCCCAGGGTCCGTTCATGACCAAGGCGTGCACCCTCCCCGAGGATGTCTCGCAGGTCGCCAAGGACACCCAGTCCTACTTCGAGTCGGGCAAGATCACGCCCGCCCTGGAGTTCCTCTCCCCGGTCAAGGGCCCGGCCCTGGAGCAGATCGCCATCCAGGTCGGCACCGGCCAGATCTCGGCGGCTGAGGGCGCCAAGGCCTACGACGAAGATGCTCGCAAGCAGGCGCTCCAGCTGAACCTGGACGGCTGGGAGTAGTCCTTACCTCACACCTGGAAGGGGCCTTCTCCTCTCGACTGCTGACCGGTCGGCGACGTCGCACCCCGGCGGGCCGTGGCGAGAGCGAGAAGGCCCCTTTCAGACTCGTCCCCCACTTATCGAACTGGAACTACCATGCGTGCTCGGAGTACGGCGGTCAGATCGTCCGCCGAAACTAGTAGGTCGTCGGCTGCAAAACGTCGAAAGGCCTCTGCGAAAAGTCGGCTTTCCCGGTCCTACCCCTTGTGGTTCTTCATCGTCCCGCTCGCGATCTTCGGTGTCTTCCGCATCGTGCCGACGATCGCCTCGTTCTACTTCTCGTTCACCCGCTGGGATCTGTTCACCTCGGAGTGGATCGGACTGAAGAACTACCAGATGTTCTTCTCGGAGCCGTCGCTGCTCTCGAGCGCCAAGAACACCCTGATCTTCGCGTTCGTGACGATGGGTGCCAAGGTCGTGCTCGCCTTCGCGCTGGCACTGGTCCTGACCTCGGGCATCATCGCCCGCGGCTACCTGCGTTCGGTGGTGTTCTTCCCGGTGCTGGTCAGCACGATCGGTGTCGGCCTCACCTTCAGCGCGCTGATGGATCCCAATAAGGGTCTCATCAACACGGCCCTCGCGGCCATCGGAATCGAAGGGCCCGGCTGGCTGACGAACCCGGACCTGGCCCTGTACTCGATCGCCCTTGTCGACATCTGGCGCGGCGTCGGGTTCGCGACGGTGATCTTCATCGCCGGGATCGTGTCGATTCCGGCCGAGTACTACGAAGCGGCCCGGATCGACGGCGCCAGCGGGTGGCAGGTCATCCGCCAGATCGTCATCCCGCTCTCCAAGCCCGCCACGGTCACCGTGATCATCCTGGCCCTCACCGGTGGCCTTCGATCCTTCGACCTGATCTGGGCGATGACCGGCGGTGGGCCGGGGTTCGCGTCTGACGTGCTGGCGTCAGCGGTCTACAAGCAGTACCAGGCGGGCTTCTACGGACTGTCCACAGCGGGGAGCGTTGTGCTCTTCGTGGTGGTCATGGTGATCGTGCTGCCGCTGAACTGGTATCTGAACCGAGGAGAAGAATGATGCGTGTCAACCTTCGCTCCCGGCAGACGATGTGGGGCATCGTCGCCATCGCACTGACGGGCGTCATCTTCCTGCTGCCGTTCGTCTTCATCCTGCTGACGGCGTCGAAGCCGCTGGCAGAATCCAACCTGTTGCAGTTCTCCTGGCCGTCGGAGTTCCTGCTGTGGGAGAACCTCAAGGAAGCCATCGCCGCGCGCGACTACATGATGCTCGGCGCCTTCTTCAACAGCGTCACGCTGACGGTCATCAGCGTCACCCTCCTGGTGCTGTTCAGCGCCATGGTCGGCTGGATCTGGGCGCGCCGCCCGGGCAAGATCGCCAGCATCGTGAACCTCATCGTGATCGGTGGCCTGACCCTGCCCCCGGCCGTCGTCCCGACGATCTGGGTGCTGCAGTCGGTGGGCCTGTTCAAGACGATGTCCGGCCTGGTGCTCGTGGAGGTCGCCCTCGGCCTTCCCTTCTGCATCATCTTGTTCCGCGCCTTCATCGCGGGCATCCCGCGCGAGATCGATGAGGCCGCGATCGTGGACGGGGCCGGCCCGATCCGCCTGTTCTTCCAGGTGATCTTCCCGATGCTGCGTTCGGTGGTCGTCACGGTCGTGATCCTGCAGACGGTCACGATCTACAACGACTTCGAGAACCCGCTGTACTTCCTGCCGGGGGCTGGCAACGAGACGATCCAGACGGCGCTGTTCAACTTCAAGAGTCAGTTCCTGACGCAGTACAACCTGCTGTTCGCGTCTGTGCTGCTCATCGTGATCCCGCCGCTCATCATGTTCATCCTGTTCAACCGCAAGATCGTCGACGGGATGACCGCCGGTGCGCTGAAGGGCTGACGAGGGCTCTCCGGTCTCGATCCCGGGCTGATCGATCCCACACATCAGGTTTCAGAAAGGCACGAGATGTCGCTGTTCGACATGCACGAGTTCACCAGTCCGGGTCGGGTGTGGAGGCCCGCGGTCTTCTGGGCATGGAACGGCGACCTCTCGGCCGAGGAACTCGATGCGCAGATCGAGTACATGAGGGACCAGGGCCTCGGCGGGTTCTTCATGCACTCCCGGTCCGGGCTCGAGACCGAGTACATGTCCGAAGCCTGGATGGACGCGATCCGTCACTGCCAGGAGACGGCCCGCAAGGCCGACATGAACTCGTGGCTGTACGACGAGGACCGCTGGCCGAGCGGCTTCGCCGGCGGCGTCGTCCCGGCCGGGGGTGACCAGTACCGGATGAAGTGCCTGGAGGCGCTCGCCATCGACCCGTCCGAGGTCGCCGGGCAGCTCGCCCAGGAGCGGACGCTGGCGGTCTTCGAGGTCCGGGAGGCCCGCGAGGGCGCTCCCGAGGTGGTTCGGCGGATCGGTGCCGCGGACGAGGCCGGGGTTGTGGGCGAGGGCTCGCTGCTGGTGGCCTTCCGGTGGGTCATCGGGGACCGCAGCAACTGGCGCAACGGCGAGGCCTACGTCGACCTGCTCAACCCCGACACCACCGACCGCTTCCTCGAGGCGACCTATGACCGCTACGCGCAGGCGATCGAGTTCGACGAGCACACCCCGGGCATCTTCACCGACGAGCCGACCCTGACCCTGTTCTCCGCGGAGAAGGGTCTGCGGCTGCCCTGGACGCCGGCGCTGGTGGCCGCTTTCGAGAGCACCTGCGGGGAGGATCTGGTCGCCCAGCTCCCGTCGCTGTACTTCAGGGTGGGGGACTGGCGGCGGACCCGCTTCTTCTTCTGGAAGACGGTCTGCCGGCTGTTCGTGGACGGCTTCGCCCGGCGCTGCTACGACCGGGCGGACCAACTCGGGATCGCCTTCACCGGCCACTTCCTGTTCGAAGAGAAGCTGGTGCACCAGACGGTGAGCAACGGCGCCGTGATGCCGCTCTACGCGTTCGAGCAGATCCCCGGCGTCGACCAGCTCGGCCCGGAGCCGGGGGAGGCCATCACCTACAAGCAGGTCAGCAGCGTGGCACGCCAGCTCGGCCGGCCCCGGGTGGTGAGCGAGACCCTCGGCGCCAGTGGCCAGGGGCTCTCGCTTCAGTCACAGAAGGCGATCTTCGACCGTCAGCTCGCACTCGGGGTGAACCTGTTCGTCAAGCACCTCGGGCTCTACACGATGACCGGCGAGCGCAAGCGCGACTACCCGCCCAACGTCTACTACCAGCAGCCCTACAGCGGACTGACCCGGCAGCTCCACGACTACGTGGCCCGCTGCTCCTACGCGGTGAGCTGCGGAACCGCCGGTGGCGGCGTCCTCCTGCTCCACCCGATCTCCACCGCCTGGTCACTCATCGGCGGCGGCCTGACGCCGAGCGACCGGTCGGAGCCCGGCGACGAGGTCGACTACGAGACGGCGCTCGCGCTTTACACGAAGAGCGACGCCAGCCGAAACCGCGAGGTCGAAGCCTACGAGGGGCAGTTCAAGGAGATCCTGGACTGGCTGATCGGCCAGCATGTCGAGTTCGACCTCGGCGACGAGACCCTCCTGGCCGAGCACGCCCGGGTGTCGGACGGGGTGTTGCAGGTCGGCGAGCTGTCCTACACCACGGTGCTCATCCCGCCGGTGTTCAACATCGAGGCCCGCACCCTTGAACTCCTGAACGAGTTCCAGGCCTCCGGTGGCCGCGTCCTCACCCTCGGTGAGGCCCCCACCTTCATCGACGGCAGGCCTTGCGAGACCGGGCTGGTCCCGGCCGAGGATGCCGACGCTGCGCGCAGGCTGGTCTGCGAGACGGTCGATCGTCCCGTCCGGGTACTCGACGAGGACGGGCGGGAGGCGACTGAGGTCATCGTCCATCGCCGTCGCCTGGAAGGCCGCCAGATCGTCTTCCTCGTCAACACAAGCAAGACCCGCACACTGAAGGCGACCATCAGGGTCTCGGGCCTGGGGTCGGTGACGGAACTGCTGCCGATGGACGGCGGTACCGACCCGGTCGGGTTCCGGCGGACCGCGGATGACCTGCTCGAGTTCGAGGCGGTGCTGCCGCCGTACGCCAGCAGGCTGTATCTGGGGGAGAACCGGTGAGCCGGCGACACGCACTGAAGGAGCATCACTGATGAGCAACCCGACCTCCGCCCTCGGCTTCGCCGGGGAGTGGCAACTCCATCGCCTGGACCCGAACCTGCTGGTGCTGGACTACTGCCAGTACTCCATCGACGCGGGCCCGTGGAGCGAGACCGTGCCGGTGGTGCGGGCACGGCACGAGATCTTCGCCGCCCTTGGCCTGGACCAGATCCAGGGCTACCAGCCGTGGTACCTGGCCAGGGAGGGCATGTACCCGACGCCGCGTCCGGTCTCGCTGCGTTACGCGGTGGAGTCCAGTATCGACGTCGTCAGTGCCGGGCTTGCGGTCGAGCACCTGGACCGCTGGACGGTGTCGGTCAACGGCGAGGAGCTCCCCACCGACCCGACCGGGTGGCTGTGGGATCGCAACCTCGGCACCTGCGACCTGGGCTGGAGCCTGAAGCCGGGCCGAAACGTGATCGAGTTGCGCTCGACGCTGCAGCAGGACCTCGAGATCGAGGACATCTTCGTGACCGGCCCGTTCGCCGTCGAACTGAGGGACGGTGTCCACCCGGTCATCACCGAGGAGACGGCGGTCTCCGGCACCGGCGACTGGACGAGCAAGGGCTATCCGTTCTACACCGGCGCGATGCGGTACTCCCGCCAGGTCGAACTGGACACGGCCCCGCCGCCCGGGTCACGCCTCCGACTGGAGGGCGTCGCCGGGGCCTGCGCCCTGGTGCGGCTCAATGATCACGAGCCGACCTGGCTCGCCTGGGAGCCCTGGGAGGTGCCGGTGGGCGAGCAGCTGCGCGCGGGCTCCAACCGCATCACCGTCGACGTCTACACCTCGCTGCGCAACGCGCTCGGCCCGCTCCACCACAAGGATGCGAACTCGCTCAGTTGGGTCGGGCCGGACGAGTTCGAACAGGGTGAGAACTGGACCGACTCCTACGTGCTCCAACCGCACGGCTTGTTGGGCGAGGTGGTGCTGTTGAGCGACTGAGCCCTTGGGTGACGTCCCCGGAAGCGGTCTCTTCCAGCGCGCGCCGACTCAGGCGCGGACGTCGTGGAGGTGGTGCGCCACGTCGTGGAAGAAGTACCGGGCGAAGCTCTCGACGGTGAAGCTGGCACCGTCGGAGCGACGCCCGGTCCGGGGCAGCTGCTCGGGAAGGACACCGTCGAACCGCTCGGCGATCATCCGGCCCGCCTCCACCAGTTCGACCGACACCGTCGCCGGGTCCTGCTCGGAGTACCGCTCCGCGATCGCGGTCGCGTCCTGGTCCCAGTTGTCGAACAGCGGGTCGGTCTCGTCCAGCATCAGCGACAGCCGGCGGTCGAAGAGCCGGAAGACGTCGCGGACGTGGGCCGCGTACTCCAGGGGTGACCACACGTCCGGTCGTGGCCGGGTGCCGGCGTCCGGACGGGCCAGCGCCTCCTGCCAGCGGGGCAGGCTGGCACGCACGGCCCCGCCGACCGCCTTGGGGTCGAGCATGGCGGCGACGTACCCGCATTCGGGGCAGGGCCGGTCCAGCACCCAGGTCCAGTCCTTGGTGTCAGGGGTGATGCCGTCGGGCTGAGTCATGGCGGCCACGCTACCAACCGGGCCCACAGCCGCCGCCCCGACTCATCAGGCGTTCCGCTCCGGCCCTCGCCATCCCCCACAACCGGCGAGGGCCACCTCAACCGTCGAGGGCCACC
>JAEZHJ010000034.1 GCA_023436925.1 Actinomycetes bacterium | reverse complement strand
GGTCGTCAGCCGATGATGAGGCTCATGGCCTCAGCCCGGGTGGCTGGGTTGTTCAGCACACCCCGCACAGCGCTCGTCACGGTCTTCGAGCCCGGCTTGCGCACGCCGCGCATCGTCATGCAGAGGTGCTCGCACTCGATCACCACCATCACGCCCTGGGCGCCCAGGTGCTCGACCAGGGCGTCGGCCACCTCGCTGGTCAGCCGTTCCTGGACCTGTGGCCGCTTGGCGTAGACATCCACCAGCCGGGCGAGCTTCGACAGCCCGGTGATCTTCCCCTTGGACGGGATGTAGGCGACGTGGGCGACCCCGGTGAACGGCAGCAGGTGGTGCTCACAGGTGCTCCACACCTCGATGTCGCGCACCAGGACCATCTCGTCGTGGCCCAGCTCGAAGGTCGTCGCCAGCACCTCACCGGCGTCCTTGCCGAGCCCGGTGAACATCTCGACGTACGCTCGGGCGACCCGGTCCGGGGTGTCCCGCAGGCCGTCGCGGTCGGGGTCCTCGCCGATTGCGATCAGGATCTCTCGGACCGCCGCAGCGACCCGCTCCTGGTCGACTGCCATCTCAGGCCTGCTTGCCGTCGTCGCCGGACTCACCGGGACCGGGAGCCTCGGGGGCGTCCGCCTCCGGCACCGGACGGGCGGCCGACTCGTCGGCGGCGTCCGTCTCTCCCGACTCCTCCGCCCCGGCCGGCGGCGCGGCATAGTCCTGGCCCTGGGGAGCGGCGAAGGGCTGCGCGTACGGCGACTGGCCGTAGCCCTGCTCGCCGTAGGGCTGGCCATAGGGCTGCTGACCGTAGGGCTGCTGACCGTACGGCTGGCCGTAGCTGCCGTCGTAGGGCTGGCCATAGGGAGGCGGCGGGTACGGCGGCTGCTGCGGGTAGGGCTGGTCGTAGGGCTGCTGGTTGTAGGGCTGCTGGTCGTACGGCTGGCCGTAGGACTGACCCTGCTGAGGCATCCCGTTCGCCGGCGGGTAGCCGCCGGGGCCCTGCGGGTAGCCGGGCTGCTGTTCGCCCGAGGCACCAGACCAGGCCGGGACGGGATGCGGCAGCGGCTCGACCTTCGGCTCGGCGGGCGGCGGCGGCTGGATCGGCGGCACGGTGGACGGCACCCGGGTGTCCGACCCGGTCCAGGCCGGGCGCTTGGGCCAGCGCTTCAGCGGCTCGAAGACCTTGGCCACCTGCTCCTTGTCGAGGGTCTCCTTCTCGAACAACTGCCGGACCAGTTCGTCCAGCACCTCGCGGTTGGTCTCCAGGACGTCGAAGGCCTCCTGGTGCGCGTTGGCGATCAGCCGCGCCACCTCGGCGTCGACCTGGGCGGCGACCGCCTCGGAGTAGTCGCGGGACTGGCCGAAGTCTCGGCCCAGGAAGGGCTCGGACTCGCCGGTCCCCAGCCGGACGGCGCCCAGCGACTCGGTCATGCCGTACTGGGTGACCATCGCCCGGGCGACCTTGGTCGCCTTCTCGATGTCGTTGCTGGCGCCGGTGGTCGGGTCGTGGAAGACGAGCTCCTCGGCCGCCCGGCCACCCATCATGTAGGCCAGCTGGTCGAGCAGTTCGCCACGCGTCTGGGAGTACTTGTCGGCGTCGGGCATCACCATCGTGTAGCCCAGCGCGCGGCCGCGCGGCAGGATCGTCACCTTCTGCACCGGGTCGGTGCCGGGCATCGCGGCGGCGACCAGGGCGTGGCCGCCCTCGTGGTAGGCGGTGATCAACAGCTCGCGCTCGTTCATCACCCGCGTGCGCTTCTGCGGGCCCGCGATCACCCGGTCGATCGCCTCGTCCAGCTGCGGCTTGCCGATGAACCGCAGGTTCATCCGGGCGGTCAGCAGGGCCGCCTCGTTGAGCACGTTGGCCAGGTCCGCGCCGGTGAAGCCGGGCGTCCGCTTGGCTACCGACTCCAGGTCGGCGTCGGGAGCCATCGGCTTGTTGGCCGCGTGGACCCGCAGGATCTGCAGCCGTCCCTTCATGTCGGGAGCCTCGACCGGGATCTGGCGGTCGAACCGGCCCGGGCGCAGCAGCGCCGGGTCGAGCACGTCGGGACGGTTGGTCGCGGCGATCAGCACGACGCCGCCGTGGACGTCGAAGCCGTCCATCTCGACCAGCAGCTGGTTCAGGGTCTGCTCGCGTTCGTCGTGGCCGCCTCCCATGCCGGCGCCGCGGTGGCGTCCGACGGCGTCGATCTCGTCGATGAAGACGATCGCCGGGGCGGCCTCCTTGGCCTGCTCGAACAGGTCGCGCACCCGGGAGGCGCCGACGCCGACGAACATCTCGACGAAGTCAGAGCCCGAGATCGAGAAGAACGGCACGCCCGCCTCACCGGCGACGGCGCGGGCGAGCAGGGTCTTGCCGGTCCCGGGCGGGCCGTAGAGCAGGACGCCCTTGGGGATCTTGGCGCCGACTGCCTGGAACTTGCCCGGCTCGGAGAGGAACTCGCGGATCTCCTGCAGTTCCTCGATCGCCTCCTCGCAGCCTGCCACGTCGGCGAAGGTGGTCTTGGGGGTGTCCTTGCTGGCCAGCTTGGCCTTCGACTTGCCGAAGCCGAGCACCTTGTTCCCGCCGCCCTGCAGGTTGCTGAACATCATGAAGAACAGCACACCGAGGATCAGCAGCGGCACGACGCTGAACAGGAAGGTGCTCCAGAAGCTGGGCTGCGGGTTCTGGCCGCTCCAGGAGTCGAGGGTGCCGGCAGCGACCCGCTGGTTCAGCCGCTCGACAATCTGCTGGCTCTGGTCGCCGACCCAGTTGCTGCGCAGCTTCTGGCTCGGCTCGCCCTTGGTCTCCACCCGGATCGTCTGCTCGCCGTCGACGAGGACGACCTCCTTCAGCGGGGTGTCGCCGTTGATGAGCGCGACCACCTCGGAGGTGGGCTTCTCGGTGTAGCCGCCGGCGTTACCGACCGCGTCGAAGATCAGCACGATCGCGAGGAACGCGAGCACGATCCAGATGAACGGCGACCGGAGGAACCGATTGGACTTCATTGCCTACCTTCGCGTGGCGAGACTTTTGGCACCTTGGACGATACCGAAACGCCACAAACCCCGACCGTGGCCTGTGCGCTATCCAATCAACTGTAGACGTGCGGGGACAGGATCCCGACATCAGTGAGATTGCGATACTTGCCGGCGTAGTCCAGGCCGTACCCGACGACGAACTGGTTGGGCAGGTCGAAGCCCACGTACGCGACGTCGATGTCGGTCCTCATGGCATCGGGCTTGCGGAACATCGCCATGATCGACAGGCTCGCCGGGTTGCGGGAGGCGAGGTTGCTCATCAGGTAGGTCAAGGTCAGACCGGTGTCGATGATGTCCTCCACGACGAGGACGTGGCGTCCCTCCAGATCGGTGCTGAGGTCCTTCAGGATCCGCACCACACCGGAGGACTGGGTGCCCGAGCCGTAGGACGACACCGCCATCCAGTCCATCTCGCAGTGGATCGTGAGCGCCCGGGAGAGGTCCGCCATCACCATCACCGCGCCGTTGAGCACGCCCACCAGCAGCGGGGTCTTGCCGGCGTAGTCCCGGTCGATGTCGGCGGCGAGCTCCGCCAGCCGGGCTTCGATGTCGGCCCGGGTGTACAGAACGCTGGTCAGGTCTCCACTGATGTCGCTGGCTTCCACCCGTCCAAACTACCGCCTTCGGCGGCTTCGACGGACCGCGTCGGACGGACCGGACACCCCCGCCAGATGACCGGGCGGGTCAGGCCGGGGCCGCAGCGGGATGGCAGCTGAGCCAGCCGTCGCGTCGCCCGACCCGGACGCCGGGCAGGTCGAGCGGACCCTGGCCGCGCCAGTCGGTGACCAGCGCCGATGCCGCCAGCAGGTGGGTCTCGGCCAGGTCGCGGGCGCCGTTCTCGGCCAGCCAGTCCCGCAGCACCCGGTGCCGCAGCGCGGGCGGAAGCTCGGCCAGCCCGGCGGCGTCGAGCCGGTCGGCGGGGTGGTCGGCCCGCCAGGTCGCCGCGAGTTCGTCCAGCAGGTCGGCGTCGGCCCGGGCGAGCCGGGCGGTCCGGGCCAGCGCCTCGGCGATCCCGGGGCCGAGCTCGGCCTCGAGCAGCGGCAGGACGCGGTCGCGCACCCGGCTGCGGGCGAACCGCGGGTCGCTGTTGTGCGGGTCATGCCAGGGCTCCAGCCTCAGCTCGGCGCAGGCTGCGGCAGTGTCGGCCCGGCGCAGTCCCAGCAGCGGCCGGACGAACGGTCCGCGCACCGCCGCCATCCCGGCCAGCGACCGGGTCCCCGAGCCGCGGGCGAGCCCGAGCAGCACCGTCTCGGCCTGGTCATCGAGGGTGTGGCCGAGGAGGATCTGCTCCCCGGCGGTTGCCGCCGCCGCCAGGGCGGCGTACCGGGCTCGGCGGGCCTCCGCCTCGAGGCCGCCGCCGCCCTCGGCGACGCCCACCGCGACCACGCTGGCGGGCAGTCCGAGCGTTTCGAGTTGTCCGGCCACCCGGGCGGCGACCCGGTCCGAGCCGGCCTGCAGGCCGTGGTCGACCACCACCGCCCGGACGGGCAGTCCGCGGCGCCGTCCGACGACCGCGGCACCGGCTGCCAGGGCGAGGGAGTCCGCGCCGCCGGAGCAGGCGACCAGCAGGGGGCCGGTCGCTACCGCCTCGACCGCCTGCACGACCGCCAGGCTCGCCGGGCCGAGCGCGCGGCGGGCCATCGGCTCAGCTGTTGACCCGGTGCAGCCACTGCTCCGGGTCGTGGATCTCCGCCAGGGTCGGGAGCATCGACGCCTCGCTGAACGCGACGTTCAGCGTGTCCAGGCCGGCCCGGTCCAGCACCGCCTGGCAGAACTTCGCCCCGTCGCGGTACTGCGCGCGCTTGAGGTCGGCGCCGAGCAGCTTGCCGACGACGGCCGACCAGCCGCCCCGGTCGCGGTGGTTCTCGAAGGCGCGCCGAATCACCGGCAGGGTGGGCAGCACGCTGGTCCCGACCCGGTCCATCATCACGTCGGCGTGGCCCTCGACCAGCGACATGATCGCGGTCAGCTGGTCGAAGGTGGCCTTCTGGGCCGGGCTGACCACGAGGTCGGCGACACTGCGGGGCGTCTCGCCGGCCCGCCACTGCTGCAGCGGCTCGGTCTCGCTGAGCAGTTCGCGCATCAGGTCGAGCAGGTGGCCGCGCAGCCACGGGGCCTGGCCGAACTGGAACCGGTGGGTCTGTTCGTGCAGGCACACCCAGAGCCGGAAGTCGGTCGGGTTGACGCCGAGTCGGCTCTCGATGGACACCACGTTGGGGGCGACCAGCAGCAGCCGATGGGGCTGGCCGAAGGGGTCGAACTGGCCGAGGATACGGCTGGCGATCACCGCGAAGGCGCCGCCGGCCTGAACGCCCAGCGCCCCGCCGCGCAGGCTGTCGAGGGAGCCGGTGGCGGCGGCAGGGGCACCCAGCTCGGTCAGCAGCGCCCGGGCGGAGCCGACCATGGCCGACACCCAGCTGGCCCGATCCACCACGAGGGTGTCGGCCTCGGCCGGGGTCGCCATCCCGGAGACCTCGGCCACATGGGCGGGAGCCTTGTCGGCCGCGGCGCGGAGTGCGTCCACGACGGCGGCGATCCGTGCGGGGCTCAGTTCCGGCCCCGGGTGGACCGCCTGGCGCCCGACGGCGGCCGCTCGATCCCAATCGATGTAGGGGAGGTTCTCCATGGGCCCACTCTACGAGGGCGTCCGGTGCGCCGGGACGGGTCGCCGCGGGCGGCGGTTCAGCCCGCGGCGCGGCAGCCGCAGGTCGCCAGCACGCTCGCGGTGCGGTCCAGCCAGTTGTAGGCGGTGTCGCGTCCGACCGCACGGTTCGCCATCAGGGCGAAGGTGAGGACGGCGCCGTCAGCGGTGGTGACGTAGCCGGCCAGGCTCGCCACGCCGAGCAGGGTTCCGGTCTTGGCGTGGACGACACTGCGGCCGGCCTTCTCCGCCTTGTCGTCGAACCGGTCCTTCAGGGTGCCGTCCACCCCGGCCACCGGCAGTCCCTTCGCGACCGCCGACCAGGCGGGGGTGACCAGGACCAGGGACAGCGCCCGGGCCAGGACCGACGGGCGCAGCCGCGACTTGCCGGACAGGCCGGAGCCGTCATCGATCACCATCCCGGAAGCCCACAGGTCGTGGTCCTTCAGCCAGGCGGTGACCGCTTCCGAGGCCGCGGCGAAGCTGCCCTTGCGCCCGGTTCCGAGCGCGACGTGGCGAGCGAGCACCTCGGCGGCGAAGTTGTCGCTGATCCGCAGGGTGTGGCCGACGATGTCGGCCAGCGGCGCCGACCTGACCTCGGCGAGCACCGGCGCGCCGCGCTTGGCGGTCTGCGGCTTGATCGCGGTCACCTTGATCCCGGCCGCCTTGAGCCGGGCCGCGAAAGCCTCGGCCGCGGTCCTGGCGGGGTCCCGGTGGACCGACCACTGGCTCGCGCGGGCGCCGTTGATGGTCAGCGCCGCGACCCGGGCGGTGTAGCCCTGCCAAGCGGTCTTCCATGACGGGTGATAGGCCGGGCCGCTGAACAGGGTGGCGTCGTAGCCCAGGCGTACCGAGGTGGTGCCCGACTCCTTCAGGGCGGCGACGGTCTGAGTCGCGAGCGCCTGGAGTGAGGCCTGCTTCGCCGCCGACTTCGACTGCTTGTCGGTGAGCATCGGGTCGCCGCCGCCGACCAGCACCAGCCGGCCCTTGGCCGGGCTGACGACCGTGGTCGCGAAGGTGGCCCGGTCGCCGAGGGTGTCGACCGCCGCCAGCGAGGTCATCACCTTCATCGTCGAGGCGGGAACCAGCGGGTCGTCCCCCCGCGAGGTCAGTACCTCACCGGTCGCCGGGTTCATCACGACCAGTCCGGTGGCCTCGATGCCGGAGCGGGACACCCGCCCCAACTGCTTGGCCAGCACGTCGCCGTCCGGGATCGCGGCCGGGGTCGGCTCGGGCGTCGGATCCGGCTGCGGGGAGGGTGTCGCGGGCGCCGAGGCCGACGCCGCCGGGCCGGCCACGGCAGAGGTGGTGGGTTGCGGCAGCGGCGGGACGGTGGAACAGCCGGCGAACAGCGCCAGCGCGAGCACGGCAACCGCGGCCAGCCGCGAGCCGTCGGTCCGTCGCACCACCCAGTCCTCCTCGTTTGCTGCGCCGGACGATAGGCTCGACTCGCGCAGCCGTTCCCATGATGACAGAGAGGCCGAGGTGACCCGGATGGACCAGCCCTCCTTCGCACGCCCCAAGATGCAACCCCACCTGCACTTCGACGTCACCATCGAGATCCCCAAGGGAACCAAGAACAAGTACGAGATGGACCACCACACCGGCCGGATCCGGCTGGACCGGACGCTGTTCACCTCGACGCAGTACCCGAACGACTACGGGTTCATCGAGGGCACGCTCGGCCAGGACGGGGACCCGCTGGACGCCATGGTGCTGGTGCCGGAGGCCACCTTCCCCGGGGCGCTGATCGAGTGCCGGGCGATCGGGATGTTCCGGATGAGTGACGAGGCCGGCGGCGACGACAAGGTGCTGTGCATCCCGGTCGCCGACGAGCGGCAGGCCAACATCAAGGAGTTGACCGACCTGCCGAACCTGACGCTGCTCGAGATCGAGCACTTCTTCACCGTCTACAAGGACCTCGAGCCCGGCAAGTCGGTCGAGGGCGCGGTCTGGGTCGGCCATTCTGAGGCCGAGATGGAGATCCGCGCGAGCTGGGAGAGGGCCCGCGGTACCAGCTACGAGAACGAGTTCACCCGCTCCGGCGAGGCCACGTCCCGCTGACGATGGCCCCTGGCGGCTCCCCGACCACCCGGCGCCTGTTCCTGATGCGTCACGCCCAGGCCGCCGCTTTCGCCCCGGGGGGCGGTGACCGGGATCGCGCCCTGACCACCGAGGGCGAGGCCCAGGCGAAGCGGGCCGGGGCGATGCTGGCCGGCGCAGGCATCGAGCGGCTGCTCAGCTCACCGGCCGCCCGGGCCCGGCAGACCGCCGACGGACTCGGCCTGGCCGCCCCGCTGACCGTGGTGGATGCCCTCTACAACTGCTCGGCCACCACCATCACCGGTGTCCTGGCGCGTCTGCCCGAGTACGTCCGCACTGCCTGCGTGGTCGGGCACTTCCCCGGTCTGCCCGCCCTCGTGCAGGAGCTGGCCGACCGGCAGTCGGGCGGCACCGAACTGGCCGGGCTGGCCCGGCACTTCCCGCCCGCCACGGTTGTCGAGCTGGAGTTCGCCGACCAGTGGCCGCAGCTCCACATCGCCCGGCTGGTCGCCGTCCGGCGACCCTGACCCCAGGAGGCCCCGATGCGGACCGCCGAATACCCCCGTCCCGACCACGTCCTGGCCCATTTCAGCGACACTCACCTGCGCCACCCCGACTCGCCGCTGCTGCGCGGCGTGCTCGACCCGCGGGTGCCGCTGAGCGAGTTGCTGGCCGGGTTGCTGCTGAGCGGCCACGAGCCCGAACTGCTGGTGCTGACCGGTGACCTCAGCGATGACGGCACCGCCGAGTCGTACCGGGAGCTGCGCGGGTTGGTGGACCCGGTGGCCGGCGAACTGGGCGCCCGCGTGGTCTGGCTGAACGGCAACCATGACGACCGCGCCACCTTCCGCACCGAGTTGCTCGGGTTGCCGGCCGGCGACGAGCCGATCAACCAGGTGCACTGGCTGGGCGGCCTGCGGATCCTCTGCCTCGATTCCACCGTCCCCGGACGTGATGTCGGCGAGGTGAGCGACGACTCCCTGGGCTGGCTCGCCGGGCAGCTGGCCGACCCCGCCCCCGAGGGCACCCTGCTGGCGATGCACCACGCGCCGGTGCCGGTGGTGCAGGACCTGGCCGCAAGCTGGGAGCTGGTCGGGCAGCAGCAGCTCGCCGAGGTGGTGCGCGGCAGCGATGTCCGCTGCATCCTGGGCGGCCACTTCCACCAGACCAGCTACGGACTCTTCGCCGGCGTGGAGGTCTCGGCGGCCACCGCCACCAGCTACACCCAGGACCTGTTCGCCGGCCGCGGCAGCCGGGGCCAGGCCGGCGGGCAGGGGTTCAACCTGGTCCGGGTGTACGCCGACACCGTCAACCACACCGTCGTCCCGATCGGCCGCCACGGCGGCGTCACCACGGGACGAGACGAGGCGGGCGCGGCCGCGGAGCTGACCCGCCGCGGCGTGCGGATCGCAGGCCGGCCCACTACCCCGTCGGCGGGGCCGGGACCGGAAGGCGCCCCGCCCGGACAGTGACGGTCGTGGTGAGCCCCGTCCTGCTGTCCGGACCGTGATGTCGTCCGGCGGCCCTGAGCGGCCGCACGCTCAGGGCTCGACGTCGATCACCGGATCGCCGGCCGAGGCCTGGCCTTCGGGCTTGGGGGTCACCGAGGTGAGGGCGGCACTGTTCACCACCACCACCATCGTCGTCGGGTCGTAACCGGCGCCCTTGACCGCGTCGAGGTCCACCCGCCCGAGCAGGTCACCGACGACCACCCGTTGCTCGGGCTTGACCGCGACCTGGAAGCCGGCACCGTTGAGCTGGACCGTGTCGATCCCGACATGGACCAGCACCTCGACCCCGTCGTCGGTCTTCAGGCCGAAGGCATGGCCGGTGTCGGGCACCGTGACCAGCGTCCCTTCCACGGGGGCTGTCACGTGACCCTCGGTGGGTACGATACCGACCCCCTCACCCAGGGCCTTGGACGCGAACACGGCGTCGGCCACCTGTTCCAGCGGGATCACCCGGCCGGACACCGGTGCGGCGACCGTGCGGGTCTTGACCATGGTGGTGACGGCTCCCCCGGTGTCGACGACCGCGTGCGCCGGCGTGCCCGCCTCTGCCTCCTCGATGACGTGCTCGGCCTCGGTGAGGTCGCGCTGGGCCAGGAACTCCGCCCGCTGCTCGGGAGTGCGGTAGTCGGAGATGATGACCAGCGCCATGGCGGTCACGAAGGCCGCGGTGATGGCCAGCGCGTAGACCCAGATCGGGTTGAAGACCGGGATCGTGAGCAGCGAGGTGAATGCGAAGGTCTCGGTGGTGACCCCGCCGAGCAGGCCGGTGATCAGGCCGCCGACCAGACACCCCACCAGCATCCGGGGGTAGATCCGCTTGTACCGCAGATGAATGCCGTACAGCGACGGCTCGGAGATGCCGCCCAGCAGGCCTGCTGCCAGGGCACCGGTGGCGGTCTGCCTCATCTGGGTGTCCCGGTCGCGAAGGGACAGCACCAGGACGCCGGCGGTCGCGCCGAAGCAGGCGAAGTTCCACGAACCCATCGGGCCCTGGATGAAGTCGTAGCCCAGGGTGTTGATGTTCACCAGCATCAGCGCGTTCAGCGGCCAATGAAGCCCGAGCGGTACCAGGAACGGATACAACAGCGGAATCAGGATGGCGAAGACCAGCGGCGCGTTGGAGTTCAGCCAGGCCAGCCCCGACCCGAGGCTGTTGCCCATCCAGACCCCGAGCGGACCGATCAGGAAGGCGGTGATCGGGATCATCACGAGCATCGCGAAGAACGGCACGAACACCAGCTGCACGGTTTCGGGGAAGATCCGCTTCAACAGCCGCCACCAGACCGCCAGCAAGGCCACCATGATCAGCGGCACGAACACCTGCCCGCCGTAATTGCTCAGCGGCATCGGCAGACCGAAGACCGAGGCCACGCAGGTCTCGGTGCCCAGTGACGGGTTCGGGGTGCAGACGGTGTCGGCCAGGCCGCTCAGGCTGAGGAACTGCGGGGTCATCAGCGCCCCCATGATGGTCGCCCCCACCCACGGGTCGACGTCCAGCTTCTTGGCGGCGTTGTAGGCCACCATGATCGGCAGGAAGTAGAACACCGACTGGGCCATCGCGTCCCAGAACACCCACGTGGCAGGCCTGTCCGCGGCCTGGAAGTCGATCACGTTGAGGGCATCCAGCATCGACGCGATCGCGATGATCAGCGAGGCGCCCAGCAGCACGCCGAGCAGCGGCCGGAAGGAATCAGACAGGTACTCGAAGAAGTTGTCGATCCAGGCCGCCTTGCCCTTCGCCTTGGCACGGGCGGCCGCCTTCACCTCGGCGTCGCTGGGCCGACCTGCCTGGGCCATCTGGGGCAGCCCCATGATCTCGGTGTAGGTCGTCTGGACGCCGCCGCCGATCACCACCTGGAACCGGTCACCGCTCTGCGGCACGGCGCCCATCACGCCGGGGATCTTCTCGATAGCGGCCTGATCGACCAGGGAGGCGTCCTTCAGTTCGAAACGCAGCCGCGTGGCGCAGTGTGTCAGGCCGATGATGTTGTCCGGTCCGCCGACCTCTTCGACGATCTGCTCTGCGGTGTTCGCAGTGGGGGTGGAAGGCATGATCGCTCCTTGTTGTCTAGCGGCGTGCCGTCCTCACCGGGCACCGGGGAAGACCTGGGAAGAGCGCGGTCCGCGCAGTTCCCAGGTCAACTCGTCGGGCCCTTCGGTGAAGGCCGAGCAGCCTGCTCATGCCACGACTCAAACACCGCGATCGACCCTGTGCAAGGGTTACGGGGACTGTTTCGGCGAGTCAACGACAGTTTGAGCTTCCCCAGCGAGGCCGGGTCCACGCTGTTAGTCGTGGCGCCAGTTGGTGGTGCGTGCCGCCGCGACCGGAGCGGATCCACACCGGCCTGAGCACCATTCGCAGCCGCCCCGGCGGGTGCTAGCGTGGCCAGTCATCGGCACAGGGGGCGCTCGGTCCCACGGCCGCCGATGTCGTCCTACCTTGAACCACCCCATTTCGAGGAGACTGAATGACCCGGCACCACACCTCTCCCCCGGGCGGGACGGTGCCGGAGACCCCGTTCGATGTCGCGGAGTTCACCCGCTCGGCCCGCGGCAGCCACCGGGCGACGCTCGGTCTCGGCTGGTACACCGAGCACCCGCTCGGACCCCGCACCCTCGAAGCGGTCGGCCTGCTCTCCCGGCTCGAGCGCGGCGCGTTGGGCTTCCTGCGCAGCGTCCTGGTGACCCCCACCCACGCCGATGCCCGGATGACCGCCTTCCTGGTGACCTGGGCGTACGACAAATACTGGCTGGCCGACGCCCTCGAACTCATCGTCACCAGCCACGCCGCCACCCCACCGGCACGCGCCGCCGCCGGACCGGGCGCCCGGCTGCGCCGCACCTGGCGGTCCCTGAGTGAGCGGGTCGAACCGATCCGGGAGTCGGTGGCGTCAAACCTGATCGGGGAGGACGTCATCGCGGTCCACTGCGTCATCGGCGCGCTGGACGAGTGGCTCACCCAGGCCGCCTACGAACGGCTGATCCAGGATGCCCGGAACCCCCGGCTGCGCGACACCCTCTCCGACCTGCTGGCGGTGAAGCGGCGGCACGGCGCGTTCTTCACCGAAGAGGCAGCCAACCGGCTCGGCTCCAACCGCGCGCAGTCGCTGGCCCGGCGCCGCCTGAAGAGGATGGTCTTCCCACTGGGCTCCCGCGTCGAGCCGGAGGTGTCCGCCGCCGGGTTCCACCTCGACCTGGTTGGCGCAGCCCAGTTGGACGCCATCGACCGCCGAGTGGACGGTCTTCCCGGCCTCGGCGGGCTGCAGCTCGCCCGGCGCTCGGCCGTCCGCGCCGCCCGCCGGGCAGCACTTTCCCCGCCCGGGGAGGTGACGTGAGCCTCGATCTCCACAGTTCCCGGATCCTGCTGACCGGCGCCACCGGCTTCGTCGGGCAGGCGGTCCTGGAACGCCTGCTGAGCAGCCACCCCGACACCACCATCTCCGTCCTGATCCGTCCGCGCCGCTCGATCAGTGCCGAGCGGCGGTTCGAGTCCCTGCTGCGCAAGCCGGTCTTCGCCCGGTGGATCGAGACCGTCGGCCCGGAGCGAGCCCGGCAGGTCGTCGCCGACCGGGTCCGGATCGTCGAAGGAGCCCTGGGGGACCTCGGCCCCGAGCCGAACCGGCTCGACCTGGTGCTGCACGCGGCGTCCTCGGTCAACTTCGACGACCCGATCGACCGCGCCTTCGCCACCAACGTGTCCGGCGTCGCCCGGCTCTACCAAGCCCTGCTGGACGCCGGCGCCGACCCCCACGTGGTGCATGTCTCGACCGCCTATGTGAATGCCGCCCGCAAGGGCCTGGTCACCGAGACCCGGGTCGAGCACGACGTCGACTGGCGGCAGGAGGAGCAGGCAGCGCTGGCTGCCCGCGAGGGGGTGGACGAACGGTCCCGACGGCCCGACCGGCTGCGCCAGTTCCTGCGCGAGGCCCAGCAGGCGGTCGGAAAGGTCGGACCCCAGGCGGTCGCGGAGGCGACCGAGGCCGCCCGCCGGGCCTGGGTGGACGAGCAACTCGTGGAACACGGCCGGGCCCGGGCCCAGAGCCTGGGCTGGACCGACGCCTACACCTTCACCAAGGCGCTGGCCGAACGGGTCGCAGAGGAGCTCTGGCTGGGCACCGGGCACCGGCTGAGCGTCATCCGGCCCTCCATCATCGAAAGCGCGCTGCGGCACCCGCAGCCGGGCTGGATCGACGGCTTCAAGGTGGCCGACCCGCTGATCCTGGCCTACGGCCGCGGCCAGTTGCCGGAGTTCCCCGGCCTGCCCGACAGCGTGCTGGACATCGTCCCGGTCGACTTCGTGGTCAACGCCATGCTGGCCGCCGCGGCGACCCCGGCCCCGCGCGACGGCGCCCGGTACTTCCACATGGGCTCGGGAGCCACCAACCCGCTGCCCTTCCACCAGATGTACGACAGCATCCGCAGCTACTTCCTGCAGCACCCCATCCCGGGGGCCAACGGGCCCACCAGCGTGCCACCGTGGCAGTTCCCCGGCGGGGTGCGGTTCGAGAACGCCATGAAGCGCAAGGAGGTGGGGAGCCGGCTCGCCGCCGAGGTGGTCGCCCGGCTGCCGGCCGGCACCGTCACCCGCAGCTGGCTGGAGAAGCTGGACGCCGCCAACCGCGACCTCGGCCTGCTGCGCAACTTCTCCGAGTTGTACCGCGCCTACGTCCAGTCCGAGGTGGTCTTCGACGACACGTGCACCCGGGCGCTGCACGCCGCCACGGCTGGCGGGCCCGACGACGACACCGGCTTCGACGTGGCAGAGATCAGCTGGCCGCACTACCTGATGGACGTCCACCTGCCGGCGATCACGACGCTCACCCGGGTCTTCACCACCCGCTCCGGCAGGGGCGAACGCTCCCGGCGTCCGCTCAGCGCGGGGGAGGACGTGGTGGCGGTCTTCGACCTGGAGGGCACCGTCCTGCACGCCAACCTGATCCAGCAGTACCTGTGGCTGCGGCGGGCCGAGAACGACGCCACCGCCCTGCCGCGCGAACTGACCAAGATCGTGGCGCTGCTGCCCCGCTATCTGGCCGCCGAGCGTCGCGACCGCAGCGAGTTCATCCGCAGCTTCCTGCGGCTGCACAAGGGAATGCGGGTGGCGGACATCGAGCAGTACACCAGCGGACCGGTCGGCCGCCGGCTGCGCGGTCACCTGCTCAGCGACGCGCTGGAGCGGGTCGCGCAGCACCGCGAGGCCGGCCACCACACGGTCCTGGTCACCGGTGGGGTCGACCTGCTGGCCAAGGTGGCCGCCCCGTACTTCGACGAGGTCGTGGCGAGCGGGCTGCACGCCGAGGACGGGGTACTGACCGGTTTCCTGGCGTCCCCGCCGATCGTGGGCGAGGCCCGGGCGGCCTGGCTGAAGAGCTACGCCGGCAGCCGTGGCTTCGACCTGTCCCGCTCCTACGGCTACGGCGACAGCCAGGCCGACACCTCCTGGCTGCAGCTGCTCGGCCACCCGGTGGCGGTCAACCCCGACCAGCGGCTGTTCCAGGTCGCGCGCGACAAGCACTGGGAAGTGGCGATCTGGAAGCGGACCGGCAATGGATCCGGCCCCGGCAGCAACCACGACTGACGAGAGGAAGCCATGGCTTTCGACATCGACCAGTACGCCGAGACCTCCGACCCGGTCAGCTGGCAGGACCTCGACTTCGAGGCGTTCGACCGGGCCCCGCTGCCCGCGGAGACGCTGCGGACCCTGCGGTACATGTGCAACGTCGAGTACCACACCGTCTGCTACCTGCGGGACCTGCTGGTCACCCCGTCCCACAAGGAACGCGACGTCAACGCGTTCATGACGATGTGGAACCGGGAGGAGTACTGGCACGGCGAGGCGTTGGCCCAGGTGCTCGGGCGCCACGGGATCACCGTCGACTACGACCGGCTGAAGGCCGGCCGGCTCAAGCTGGCCTGGCGCGACCGGCTCGCGCCGCTGCGGCAGTCGATCCTGGGCAACATCGTCGGCGAGGACTACATCGCCGTCCACATGAGCTGGGGCGCCGCCAACGAGTGGAGCGCGGTCGCCGCCTACAGGCGGCTCGCCGCCCTCGAGGACCACCCCGCGCTGTCACCGCTGCTGGCCCGAATCGCCCAGCAGGAGACCAGGCACGTCGCCTTCTACGCCGGGCAGGCCCGTCGCCGGCTGGAGAAGAGCAAGATGGCCCGCGCCCTGACCCGGCTCGCGCTGACGAAGGCGTGGGAGCCGGTGGGCTCGTCGATCTCGGAGCCGGACGACGTCCGCCACGTGATGAGCCACCTGTTCGGCACCCCGGACGGGATGGCCGAGATCCGTCGGATCGACACCAACATCGCCCGGCTGCCCGGGATGGCAGGGCTGACCATCGTGGAGGACGCACTGCGCCGGCGCGGCGTGACCGCGCAATGACTGGATTCGGCGGCGCCGGGGTTGAACGAGTTGGCGCGAGGGACCGGCGGGCTGTGAGGAACGTGCTGTGTGGGCTGGTGAGCCCCGCTGAGAGCCACCTTGGGGAATCGAACCCCAGACCTGCTCATTACGAGTGAGCCGCTCTGCCTACTGAGCTAAGGTGGCGCGGCCCGGTAGGCCGGACCGGACCACAACTATAGGGTCACCGGGCCGCAAGGTCCGAACCGGGGCCGTCCGGCGTCAGCGGCAGACCGTGCCGTCGGAGGGCAGCTTGCCATCGACGAGGTAGTCCACGACGGCGTCATCGATGCAGGGGGACTTGCGGCCGTAGCTGCCGTGGCCCTCGCCGTCGTAGGTCAGCAGGACCCCGGACTCGAGTTGCTCGGCCATCGTCTCGGCCTGCTGGTAGGGGGTGGCGTTGTCCCCCGTTCCGCCGATCACCAGGATCGGCGGCGCGCCGGCACCCTTCAACTCCAGTTGCGGGGCAGGCCGCACCGGCCACAGCGCACAGGTGTACTGCGGGCCGAAGTAGCGCCCGAAGATCGGCGCCTTGCCCTGGTCCTCGGCCCAGGTCACCTCGGCGTCCAGCAGCCCGTCGTCGAGGTCGTCCAGGCAGCTGATGGCGGGGAAGGCGTAGAACATCGCGCCGTACTGGCCGTTGTCGTCGCGGGCGTTCAGCTGGTCGGCGGCCCACAGCAGTGCCTCGCCGCTGCCCTCTCTGGCCCACTCCACGTAGGCGGACAGGGCCGGCCAGGCACGGGTACCGCCGTAGAGCAGTTGAGCCACGCCCTCGACGGCCAGCGACTGGGTCAGCTGCCGCCCGCGGACAGCCAGCGGCGCGGCGTCCAGTTCGTCGAACAGGCCGGTGATGCTCGCCAGCACCGCCTCCTTGGTGTCCCCCAGCTCGCACCCGCTGCGGGCGCACCAGTCGGCGAAGTTGCCCAGCGCGAGGTCGAACCCCATCGCCTGGATCACCTCGTCGGAGTCGGTGATGTTCACCGCCGCGTCGAGCACGAGCCGGCCGGCGTTGAACGGGAACAGCTCGGCGTAGGTGGCGCCGATCTCGGTGCCGTAGGAGTAGCCGAAGTAGGTGAGCCGGTCATCGCCCATCAGCTGCCGGAGCAGGTCGAGGTCGCGCACCGTCTCGATGGTGGAGATGTGTTCCAGCAGGCTGCCGCTGTTCTCCCAGCAGGCCTTGCCGAACTCGTAGGTGGCCCGCACCAGCTGGCTGCGCTCGTCGGAGTCGTCGGGGGAATAGTCCAGCGCCTCGAGCTGATCCGTCGCGTCCGCGTCGTAGCACGTCACCGGGGTGGACGCGCCGGTGCCACGGGGATCCCAGCCGAGGATGTCGTACTGCTCGAGCCCGTCGCGAACGAAGGCGCCGGCCAGCCCGCTGCCCGGCGCACCCGGGCCGCCGGGGTTGACAAAGAGCGTGCCGAGCCGTGGCTCGGCGGTGGCCGGATGCCGGGCCAGCGACAGCGTGATCGCCTGCGCGGTCGGGTCGGCGTAGTCCAGCGGCACCAGGACACGGGCGCATTCCAGGGACTCTCCGCAGTCCGACCACTCGACCTTCTGGGACAGGTAGCCGCTCAGCCCTTCCCCGGACGGCGGGTCGGCGAACCCCTGGGGGCGCACCCCCGGGTCGGGGAGGCTGGGACGGTCGACCGCCGGGCCGGGCTCGGGAGAGATCTCGATCCCGGCCACGTCGATCGGGGACGCGGTCGGTGACGGTGCGGGCGTGATGGTCGGAAAGGTGCAGCCGGTGGCCATCACGGCAAGCGCCAGCGCGCCGGCGACCTGACCCACCCTCCGCTTCACGGACGCAAGCCTAGCCAGCGGGCAAGGCCCGCCGCCCACCGGCGCCGGCTCAGGCCAGTTGCCGCTCGGCCTTGTCCCGCTGCCGGGCGGAGCGGAAGCTGCGGTCCACGCTCCAGCCGCCGGCACCGACCAGCAGGAAGAGAAGGCCGACCGCTGCCAGCAGCAACTCGAACTCGCCGAGGAAGCCCGGCTGGCCGGGGACGAACGGGCTCCACGGCCCCCACATCACGAAGGCGAGCGCGCCGCCGGCGATCAGGGCGACGCCCAGGCCGGCGACCCGGGTGAGCAGGCCGAGCACCATCGACAGCGCGATCAGCAGGGCCGCCACCCCGGTCACGATGGCCATCACCTGCGGGTACGGGATGATCGTCTGCGCGAACTGCTCCTGAGTCTCGACCAGGTTGGTCAGCATCGTGATGCCGCGGACGGTGAAGATCGCGGCCACCACCAGGCGCAGCAGGAAGAGCCCGAGCGAACCGGCGAACTTGTCATTGGTGCGCTTGTGGATCACGACCGGCTCCGGGGCGGCCACCGCGACCGGTGCGGTCGCCGCCAAAGCAGCCTCCCGGGCCTGCTTGCGGGCGGCCCGCTCGGCGGCGAGCTTGCGGGCCTCGTCCGACATCGGCTCGACGGTGGTGTCCTCCCTGGTGGGCGAATCCCGCCAGATCGGCTGGTCGGGGTCGGCGGCCACAGCGGTGGCCGGCAGTGCCGCGGTCTCGGCGGTGGGCTGCGGGTCGGCTGCCAGGTCGGGCGCCTGGCCGGGGGTGGTCGCCGGTCCGGGCGCAGGCTCGGTGGCGGGCTCGGCCGCCGGGCGCCACTGCGGCTCGGTGGGTTCCGGCTGCGGCTGCGGAACGGGCACCGGCTGGGGCTCGGGCTGCACCGGAGACGGCTGCGGTGCGGGGACGGACTGGGCCGGCTCCGCGGCCCGGGCCTGCTGCTCCGCCTCGTAGGCCCGCGACGGGGACGTCTGCGCGACCGGTTGGGCGGGCGGGAAGGAGTCCTGCGCCGGCTGCGACTCGTAGGCCCGCGAGGGCGACACCTGGGGGGCCGGCTGCGCGGGCGGGAACGAGTCCTGCTGCGCGGGCTCAGCCTGCGGCGCGGGCTCGTCCGGCCGGACGGAGTCCGCCTGCGGCTCAACCTGGGGCGCGACCGGCGCAGCGGCCTCCCCCTGCGGCTCGGCCTGGGGCACGGGCTGGTCGGGCGGGAAGGAGTCGGTGCGCTGCTCGGGCGCGGCAGCCTCGGCCGGGACGGCATCGGCTACCGGCGCGTCGCCGGGGTACGGCTGGGCCTGCTCCGGCTGGCCGGCAGGCTCACTCGGCCGGTCCATGACGGGCTGGTCCTGGACGGGCTGGTCTTCGACGAGACGGGGGTCCACCTCCCCGGCTGGCGGCTCGGGGTCGGGCCGAGGGGCCCACCGCAGCCCTTGGGTTGGCTCCTCGGTGGCAGGACCAACGACTGGCTCACGCTGCTCGGTCACTGGGGAAGTCCTTCCTGCAGACTGGCTCACGCCTATCAAAACACCCACAGCCGATTTCCTTACCCAGCGACACCCGGTTAGCTGCGGGCACCGCACCGTCTGCGCCGCCGCGAGTCACCGGTGGGCGGTTCAGCGGGTCGCGCCGGCCAGGGCGAGCATCAGCGATTCCATCGCCAGCAGCGGCGCAACATTGGTCTCCAGGGCCGTCCGGCAGGCCAGCAGGGCGTCCAGCCGCTGCACGGTGGCCGCCGGGGTGATCCGGCCGGCCAGGTCGGCGATCGGCTCGGCGAACTCGCTGTTGATCAGCTCGTTACCGGCCCCGGTCTGCAGCACCAGGACGTCGCGGTAGTACGAGGTCAGCTCGGTCAGGACACGGTCCAGGGCGTCGCGCTGCATCCGCTTGGCGCGCAGCTTCTGCTCGTCCTCCAGGGCGCCGAGGGCGGCCTGGGCGTTGCGGGGCCGGGCGCCTTTGGTGGTCATCCCCAGGGCCTCGGACAGCTCCGCCCGCTCCCGGGAGTCGAGTTCGGAGGTCAGCCGCGCCGCCTCGTCGGTGGCGGACTGCACGACGGCGGCGGCCGCCGCCAGGCACTCCCCCAGCGAGTTCAGCCGCTGCGGGATGGCGAGCACCCTGGCCCGCTGCTCCCGGGCGGCCGGGTTGCGGGCCAGGGCGCGGGCCCGCCCGACGTGGCCCTGGGAGACCCTCGCGGCGAAGGCGGCGGTGCCGGGGTCGATCTGGTCGCGGCGCTGCAGCAACTCGGCGATCGCCTCGGCACTGGGGGTGCTCAGCTCGACTCGCCGGCAGCGCGAGCGGATGGT
Source organism: Actinomycetes bacterium (assembly GCA_023436925.1). GTDB lineage: Bacteria > Actinomycetota > Actinomycetes > Propionibacteriales > Propionibacteriaceae > Propionicimonas. The sequence continues at coordinate 4,233 of JAEZHJ010000034.1, read as the reverse complement.
GACGATCACGTCGTCGGCGCTCGGTGCGCACAGCAGCCACACGGTGCGGGCGGCGGGTTCCTCGATCGCCTTGAGCAGGGCGTCGGCGCCGCGCTCGGTGACCCGGTCGGCGTCCTCGACGATCAGCACCTGGCAGCGGCCGAGGGTGGGGGCCATCGCCGCCCTCCGGACCAGGTCGCGCACCTCGTCCACCCCGATCGAGAGCTTCTCGGTCCGTACCAGGGTGACGTCGGGATGGGCTCCGGACAGCGCGGTGGTGCATTCCCGGCACCGCCCGCAGCCCCCGTCGGGGCACTGCAGGGCGGCGGCGAAGGCCCGCGCGGCGTTGGACCGGCCTGAACCTGGCGGCCCGGTGACCAGCCAGGCGTGGGTCATGGCGTGGCGGCCGCCGGCGACCGCCCGCCGCAGCGTGGCGACCACCCGTTCCTGGCCGATCAGTTCGGCCCAGACCCCCTCGGTGAGGGCGGTGGCGGAGTTGGCGTCCATTCAGCCCAGCGTCCCAGTCGGCGGTGACACAAGCTCGGCGACCCGATCGGCGATCACCGCGGCGATCCCCTCCTTGTCGGTCCGGGCCGGCAGCACCAGGTAGTGCTCCGGGTCACGCTCGGCGAGCTTCAGGAACTCCTCGCGGACCCGGGCGTGGAAGTCCAGCCCGGCGCTCTCCAGCCGGTCGGGGTCCTCGATGCCGGCGACCACCCGGGAGGGGTCGAGGTCGAGCAGGACGGTCAGGTCGGGCAGCAGGCCGCCGGTGGCCCAGTTGGCGATCGACTCCAACCGGTCGGCACCGAGCCCCCGTCCGGCACCCTGGTAGGCCAGCAGGGAGTCGACGTAGCGGTCGGAGATCACTATCGCGCCGCGCTCCAGCGCGGGCAGGATCACCTCGTACACGTGATGGGCCTTGTCAGCGGCGTACAGCAGGGCCTCGGCCCGCGGGGCGAGGTCACCGGTGGCCGGGTCGAGCACGATCTGGCGCATCACGGCGCCCGCCCTGGTGTCCCCCGGTTCGAAGGTCAGCACGACGTCGTGGCCCTGGTCGGTGAGCCGCTGCGCCAGCAGCCGCGCCTGGGTGGACTTGCCCACCCGGTCGCCGCCCTCGAAGACGATGAACACCCCAGCCACCCGTACCTCCTGCTTCCCTCCGAGCCACACGCCGGCGCGCTGCGCAGCGTTTGCGGTCAGCCTAGGCCCATCGCGGCGAAGGCGCTGCCGCCTGCCGGTGTGGACCGGGTGGGCCGGAAGGTCAGCTGCCGGCGGTCTTGCGGGTCGTCGTCCGCTTGGCGGTGGTGGCCTTGCGGGTGGTGCGACGCTTCGGTGCCGGGCCCTTGGCGCGCTTCTCGGCGAGCAGTTCGGCGGCGCGCTCGGCGGTGATGGTCTCGACCGCGTCGGTGCGGCGCAGCGTGGCGTTCACCTCGCCGTCGGTGACGTAGGCGCCGAACCGGCCGTCCCGGATCACCATCGGCTTGCCGCTGGCCGGGTCGGGTCCCAGTTCGCGCAGCGGACCGGAGGCCGCCCGCCCTCCCCTGGTCTTCGGCTGGGCGTAGAGCGCCTCCGCCTCCTCCAGGGTGATGTCGAAGATCTGCGCCTCGGTGGCCAGCGAGCGGGAGTCGGTGCCCTTCTTCAGGTACGGCCCGTAGCGGCCGTTCTGGGCGGTGATCTCCTGCCCGTCGGCGGCGACGCCGACCACCCGCGGCAGCGCGAGCAGCTTCAGCGCCTGCTTCAAGGTGATGGTGTCGATCGACATCGACGCGAGCAGGGACGCGGTGCGCGGCTTGGCGCCCTTGGCGGCATCCTCGGGCAGGACCTCGGTGACGTACGGGCCGAACCGGCCGGACTTGGCGACGATGGTCAGCCCGCTGTCGGGATCGGTCCCGATCTCGCGTTCCGCGGTGGTCGGACGCTCGAGCAGTTCCCGCGCGTACTCGACGGTCAACTCGGCGGGCGGCAGCTCCGGGTCGACGTTGGCGCGACGGCCCGTGGAGTCCTCGATGTAGGTGCCGTAGCGGCCCACCCGGACCGCGATGTCGGAGTCGCCCAACGGGAAGGTCGACAGCGCGCGCGCGTCGATGTCACCCAGCTCGTTGACCAGCGTGTGCAGGCCCTCGTTGGTGGCCCCGTCCGGCCCGAAGTAGAAGTCGCGCAGCACACCGACCCGGGCGGCGTTGCCGTTCGCGATCTCGTCGAGGGTCTCCTCCATCTGCGCGGTGAAGTCGTAATCGATCAGGTTCGGGAAGTGCTCGACCAGCAGCCGGGTGACCGCGAAGGCCAGCCAGGTCGGCACCAGCGCCGAGCCCTTGCGGAAGACGTAGTCGCGGGAGGTGATCGTCCGGATGATGGCGGCGTAGGTGGACGGCCGGCCGATCTCGCGCCGCTCCAGCTCGGCGACCAGGGTCGGCTCGGTGTAGCGGGCCGGCGGGGTGGTGGCGTGAGCCTTCGGGGTGACCTCGTCGGCGGTCAGGGCCTGGCCGGCGGCCAGTTCCGGCAGCGGCGCCTGGGCGTCGTCGGCTGCCTCGTCCTCGGCTGCGGTGGCGACGTACACCTTGAGGAAGCCGGGGAAGGTGATGGTGCGCCCGGACGCGGTGAAGCTCGCCCGGCCGACCTCGAGCAGCTCGCCGGTGGACGCGTCGGCCACCTGGACCCGCTCGGGCAGGGTGGCGCCGATCCGGACCGTGACGGTGTTGCCCTCGGCGTCCTTCATCTGGGAGGCGAGGGTGCGCTTCCAGATCAGCTCGTAGAGCCGCAGCTGGTCGCCGTGCAGGCCGGTCTCGGCCGGGGTGCGGAACTGCTCGCCGGCCGGCCGGATCGCCTCGTGCGCCTCCTGCGCGCTCTTCACCTTGGAGGTGTAGACCCGCGGGCTGTCGGGCAGGAACTGGCCGCCGTAGAGCTGCTTGATCTGGGCCCGCGCCGCGGCGATCGCAGTCTGCGAGAGCGTCACCGAGTCGGTTCGCATATAGGTGATGAAGCCGCGCTCGTACAGTTCCTGGGCGACCGACATGGTTCGCTGCGCGGTGAAGTGGAGCTTGCTGCCCGCCTCCCGCTGCAGGGTGGTGGTGCGGAAGGGTTCGTACGGCTTGCGGCGGTAGGCCTTGGCCTCGACCCCGGCGACGGCGTAACCGGCCGCGGCGAGCGCCTCGGCGAGCGTCCCGGCGGCCTCGGTGCCGAGGTGGAACAGCCCGCTGGTGGCCAGCTTGCCGTCGGAGCCGAAGTCCTTGCCGCCGGCGAGCCGCTGGGTGCCCAGCTGGGTGAGCGCGGCGGTGAAGCGGCGCGGGTCCGCGTCCGGTCCGGCGTCGAGGACGGCCTCGATGCCGGCGTACTCGGCGGCGGTGAACCGGATCCGCTCCCATTCGCGGTCGACCACCAGCCGGGTCGCGACCGACTGCACGCGGCCGGCCGACAGCTTGGGCAGCACCTTCTTCCACAGCACCGGGGACACTTCGTACCCGAACAGCCGGTCGAGGATCCGCCGGGTCTCCTGGGCGTCGACCAGGTCGTGGTCGAGTTCGCGGGTGTTCTCCACGGCGGCGTGGATCGCCTCCGGGGTGATCTCGTGGAAGACCATCCGCTTCACCGGGATCTTGGGCTTCAGCTCGTCCAGCAGGTGCCAGGCGATCGCCTCTCCCTCGCGGTCTTCATCGGTGGCGAGCAGGAGTTCGTCGGCGTCCTTGAGCTTGGCCTTGAGGTCACGGATGGTCGACTTCTTGTCGGAGTCGACGACGTAGATCGGGGTGAAGTTGTCGTCCACGTTGACGCCGGTGCGGGCCCACTTCTCGCCCTTGTACTTGGCCGGGATGTCGGCGGCGCGCTCCGGCAGGTCGCGGACGTGGCCGCGGCTGGACTCCACGACGTACCCCGATCCGAGGAACTTCGAGAGGCTGACGGCCTTGGTGGGCGACTCGACGATTACCAGCCGGCGCTTGGTCGCTTCAGCCACGGAGCTGCTTTCTGTGTGTCATGGAGGGTCTTCGGCCGCTCACTCTAGACGACGAAGCCATCATCCGCGTCAGCGGATGATGGCGAGGAGTCTCGACGAGCACCGCGCCGGCGGTCGCCCACCACTCCCTCACGCCACGGGGCTCTCCCCGAGGGTCGCCTCCGCCTGGCGCCGCTCACCGTTCGGCGTCACCCAGTAGATCGTCACCTGGTCGCCGGGCTCCAGGGCGCGGATCACCGAGGCCAGATTCGTGTTGCCCCCGATCCGGGTGTCGCCGACCCGGGTGAGGGTGGAGCCGGCCACCA
>JAEZHJ010000192.1 GCA_023436925.1 Actinomycetes bacterium | reverse complement strand
GCCAGGAAGCCCTGCCTCACCAGGAACGGTTCGGCCACCTCTTCGACGGTCTCGGCCTCCTCGGCCACGGCCATCGCCAGCGTGGAGATTCCCACCGGCCCGCCGCCGAAGCGCCGGCACAGGGCGTCCAGCACCGCCCGGTCCAGCCGGTCGAGCCCGAGCGGGTCGACCTCGTAGAGTTCCAGGGCCGCGGCGGCGACCTGGCGGGTGAGCCGGCCGTCGGAGCGGACCTGGGCGAAGTCACGAACCCGGCGCAGCAGCCGGTTCGCGATCCGTGGCGTGCCGCGGGAGCGCGAGGCGATCTCGCGCGCGGTGTCCTCCCCCAGTTCGATCCCCAGCACGTGGGCGGACCGCTCGATGATCGCCTGCAGTGCGTCGGTGTCGTAGAAGTCGAGTTGGGCGGTGAACCCGAACCGGTCGCGCAGCGGACCGGGCAGCAGGCCGGCCCGCGTGGTGGCGCCCACCAGGGTGAACGGGGGGATCTCCAGCGGGATCGCGGTGGCACCGGGGCCCTTGCCCACCACCACGTCGACCCGGAAATCCTCCATCGCCAGATACAGCATCTCCTCCGCCGGGCGCGACATCCGGTGGATCTCGTCGAGGAAGAAGACCTCACCCTCGGTCAGGCCGGACAGGATCGCCGCCAGGTCACCCGCGTGCTGGATGGCGGGCCCGGAGGTGATGCGCAGCGGGGCGCCCATCTCGGCGGCGATGATCATCGCCAGGGTGGTCTTGCCCAGCCCGGGCGGGCCGGACAGCAGGACGTGCTCGGGCACCGCGCCGCGGTGCCGCGCGGCGTCCAGTACCAGGCCGAGCTGGTCGCTGACCCGCGGCTGGCCGGTGAACTCGGCTAGTGAGGCCGGACGCAGCGCGGACTCGGCGGCGAGCTCGCCGGAGTGCACGTGCGGGTCGAGCGGATCGGTCTCGGCGTCGTGGGGCACGGCACTCACTTTGCCAGCGTCCGCAAGGCGGCGCGCATCAGGACCGCGACCGAGGTCTCGGTCTCGGCGAGCTCAGCGACCCGGTCGCAGGCCGACTCGGCGTCCCGCGCCGACCAGCCCAGCCCTTCCAGACCGGACCTCACCTGGTCGCGCCAGCCGACCGCCGCCGTTGTGGCTGAACCCGCCACCGACAGCTGGCCGATCTTGTCCTTCAGTTCCAGGATCAGCCGCTGCGCGCTCTTCGCGCCGATGCCGGGCACCCGGGTGAGCGCGGCGACATTGCCCGAGGCGACCGCGGCGCGCAGGTCGTCGGGGCCGAGGGTGGAGACCACCGCCAGGGCGAGCCGGGGGCCGATCCCGCTGGCGGTCTGCACCAGTTCGAAGCAGTCCCGCTCGTCCCCGCTGGCGAAGCCGTACAGGGTGAGCGAGTCCTCGCGCACCACCAGCGAGGTTGCGAGGGTGGTCTGGGCGCCGTGGCGCTGGGCGCTGGCGGTGGCGGGCGTGCACAACGCCTTGATGCCGAAGCCGTTGACGTCGACCAGCACCCAGGTGGCGCCGACCGCGGCCACCGAACCGCGCAGCTGGGCGATCATGCCGTCCGCCCGGTGCGCGTCCTGGCCAGGGCGGCCTCGATCCGGTCCTGGCCGGCGCCGCGCCACAGGTGGCAGATCGCCAACGCGACGGCGTCGGCGGCATCGGCCGGGGTGGGCGCCGCCTTGAGCCGCAGCACACGGGCGACCATGGTGCCGACCTGCGCCTTGTCGGCCCGTCCCGACCCGGTGATCGCCGCCTTCACCTCGGTCGGGGTGTGGAGGTGGACCGGCAGGCCTCGCCGCGCGGCGACCAGCATCGCGATCCCGGCGGCCTGGGCGGTGCCCATCACGCTGAGCACGTTCTGGTCGGCGAAGACCCGCTCCACGGCGACCACGTCCGGTTCGTGCTGCTCGATCCACTCGACGAGCCCGGCCTCGATCCGGACCAGCCGCTTGGGCAGCTCCAGCCCGGCCGGGGTGGCGACCACGCCCGCGGCGACGAACCGGGGCGGTCGACCGGGATCGGCCTCGATGACCCCGACACCGCACCGGGTGAGGCCGGGATCGACTCCCAGGACGCGCATCAGCACCAGCCTTCCGAACAGTTGTTCGGATACTACGACGGTCCGCCCGGGCTGCCCAGCGGCCACGCCGCAGGCGACGGCTCAGCTGTCGAGTTCCTCCATGAGCTCGTCGGGGACGTCCTCGTTGGAGTACACGTTCTGCACGTCGTCGAGGTCCTCGATCGCGTCCAGCAGCTTGAACAGCTTCTCGGCGGCGTCCCGCTCGGCGATCGCCTGGGTGTACTGCGGCACGAACTGCACCTCGGCGGAGTCGTAGTCAAGGCCGGCGGCCTGGACGGCCTTGCGGACGTCGACCACCAGCGACGGGTCGCTGATCACCCGGAAGCTCTCCCCCTCATCGGAGACGTCCTCGGGGCCGGCGTCGAGCGTCGCCTCGAGCAGGTCGTCCTCGGTGAGGGTGCGGTCGCCCTGGGCCTTGGCGACCTCGACGACGCCCTTGCGGTCGAAGATCCGCGAGACCGAGCCGACGTCGGCCATCGTCCCGCCGTTGCGGGTGACCGCCACCTTGACGTCGGACGCCGACCGGTTGCGGTTGTCGGTCAGGCACTCGATCAGGATCGCGACCCCGGCCGGACCGTAGGCCTCGTACATGATCTCGATGTAGTCGACCGCGTCGCCGCCGGCGCCGCTGCCGCGCTTGACCGCGCGGTCGATGTTGTCGTTGGGAACCGAGTTCTTCTTCGCCTTCTGGATCGCGTCGTACAGCGTGGGGTTCCCGCCGGGGTCACCGCCGCCGACCCGGGCAGCGACCTCGATGTTCTTGATCAGCTTGGCAAAGAGCTTGCCGCGCTTGGCATCGATGGCTGCCTTCTTGTGCTTGGTGGTGGCCCACTTGGAGTGCCCGCTCATCTGCATCCTTCGGCTCGGGGGGATTCCGACCCCCCACTCTAGGCCAGCGCACCACCCCCCGCCGAACGGATTCGGTCCCGTATGCTCACCGCCGTGACGCAGCGCAAGCATGGTGAGTACAAGGTGCCCGGCGGGAAGCTGGTGGTCGTCGACCTCGAGGTGGCCGACGGACGGCTCGCCTCGGTGCAGGTCAGCGGTGACTTCTTCCTCGACCCGGACGAGGCCCTGGACCTGATGGACGTCACCCTCACCGGCCTGCCCGCCGACGCCGATGTCGGCACCCTGACCCGGACCCTGGACGACGCCCTGCCGCCCGGGGTGTCGCTGGCGGGGTTCGACACCCGGGCGGTCGCGATCGCCGTCCGCCGGGCCCTGGGCCACTCGACCAGTTGGGACGACCACGAGATCACCTACCTGGACCCGGGCCCGCTCACCCCGGTCATGCACGCCGCCCTGGACGAGGTGCTGGGACGCGAACTCGCCGCCGGCCGGCGCGGCCCGACCTTCCGGTTCTGGGAGTGGCAGGACCCGGCCGTGGTGATCGGCTCCTTCCAGTCGCTGCGCAACGAGGTCGACCTCGAGGCGGCCGAGCGCTACGGCATCCAGGTCGTCCGCCGGGTGTCCGGCGGCGGCGCGATGTTCATGGAGGCAGGCAACTGCATCACCTTCTCCCTCGTCGTGCCGGCCAGCCTGGTCGACGGGATGAGCTACGAGGACTCCTACGCCTTCCTCGACGCCTGGGTGCTCGACGCGCTGGCGCAGGTCGGGGTCAAGGCCCACTACGCCGGCCTGAACGACATCGCCTCGCCGGCCGGCAAGATCGCCGGCGCCGCGCAGAAGCGGTTCGTCGGCGGCGCCGTGCTGCACCACGTCACGATGGCCTACGACATCGACGCCGACAAGATGCTGCAGGTGCTGCGGATCGGCCGGGAGAAGCTGTCCGACAAGGGCACCAAGTCCGCCAACAAGCGGGTCGACCCGGTCCGCTCCCAGACGCAGCTGCCGCGGCAGGAGGTGATGGCCAGCTTCCTGGCGACCTTCCGCGACCGCTACCGGGTGGTGGACGGGACGCTCACCGAGTCCGAGCTGGCACTCGCCGCCGAGCTGGTCGAGACGAAGTTCGGCACCCAGGGGTGGACCGCGCGGGTCCCCTAGGCGCAGAATCCCCTTGTCAGAGAGGAGGCGCCATGCCCAGTGGTTTCCTGCCCGGAGTCCATGGCACGCCCTACCTGGTGGGGTCGATAGTGCTGGCGGTGGTCGGCCTGGTGCTGGCAGTGCTGACCTTCACCGGGATGCTCGGCGGCGGCATCGTGCTCGGCGTCTTGTGGATCGTGGTGGCCCTGGCCGGCGGGCTGGCCGTGGTGGACGCCGCACGCAAGAGCTGACCCACCCGGTCGGTCAGGCCTGACGCTGCCGGCCCGCCGCTTCAGCGACGCCGACCCCAGGCGTAGACCGCGTTGACCAGCGCGATCCCGATCCAGACCACCAGCAGGCCGGGCAGCCCGGCCTCGGACACGGCGATCGCGGTCAGCGGGATGGCCATCACCATCGAGATCAGCGCAAGCACGAACCCGGTGCGGTCACCGGCCGCGGCCGGGGCCACGGGTACCGGCGCGGGCGACGGCTGGTGGGGTGCCAGACCCTGGCCCGGGTAGCCGGGCTGCGAGCCGGCAGCAGGACTGGCCGGCGGCTGCGGCCAGAGTTCCTCGTTGGTCGGTTCGCGGTAGTCAGAGCTGCTCACCCGGCACAGCCTACGGCTGCGCGGGCCGGTTGGAGCGGTTGCTCCAGATGTAGGCGGTGGCGGTGGTGACGGCCACCAGTCCGGAGCGGGCCAGGATCGGCCGGGAGAACGGGGTGCACTCGGCATAGACCAGGTCACAGCCCAGCTCCAGCGCCGCTGCGGCCCGAGCGGCGGTCAGCACCCGGTAGATCCCGTGGTGGCGCCAGGCCGGTGCGACGGCGCCGCCGAAGAGCCCGACGAACCGGGTCCCGGGCGCCCTGGCCAGCCGCCCGGTTCCGATCACGGCACCCCCGGCCTGGGCGAACCACAGCTGGTTGCGGTCGGGCGCCCGGGTCAGCACCTCGAGCAGCACCTCTGCCCCACCGGCGTGGACTTCGCCGAAGACCGCCTGGTGCAGCCGGGTCGCCGCGGCGACGTCCCCGGCCAGGTCCCCGCCGTCGCCGGCGCGGCGAACCCTCACCGGTGGCGGGGGCGGGGCCGACCCGGTCAGCGACTCCGCCTGGCCGACCATCACCGTCTCGGGCTCCTGCGGCGCGAAGCCGGCGGCGAGCAACCGGTCGGCCAGGAAGGGGACGGCATCGTGGCCGCGGGTCTTCCACTCGACCTCGACCACCGCGGGGTCGGCGGCGAAGCGGGCGAGGACGGCGGCGATCAGGTCGTCGATCCCGGCCGCGTCGATGCCGGCCAGGTCGCGGTAGCTGACGAAGCCGGCCGAGCCGAACCTCCCCACCCACAGCGGCCCGATCCGGCCGGGGTCGGCCGCCCCGTCGAGTTCGGCGGCGGTGCGCAGCTGTTCGTCGTGCAGCAGCAGGAGGTCCTGCGGCGAGAGGACGTTCACCCCCGTCCGGCAGCGACCTCCAGGGCCTCGGGAAGGGTGAAGTTCCCGACGTACAGGGCGGTGCCGATGATCGCCCCCTCGACGCCGAGCGGGACCAGGTCCCGCAACGCCCGCAGGTCGTCCAGCTGGGCGATGCCGCCGCTGGCGACCACCTTCGCCGGGGTGCGCCGGCACACCGAGGCGAGCAGGTCGAGGTTCGGGCCGGTGAGCATCCCGTCGCTGGCCACATCGGTCACGACGTAGCGGGCGCAGCCGGCCGCGTCGAGCCGGGCCAGCGTCTCGAACAGCTCACCGCCCTCCCGGGTCCAGCCGCGGGCGGCCAGCCGGGTGCCGCGGACGTCCAGCCCGATCGCGATCCGGTCGCCGAACTCGCCGATCACCTGCTCGCACCACTGCGGGCTCTCCAGCGCCGCGGTCCCGATGTTGACCCGGCGGCAACCGGTGGCCAGGGCGCGCTCCAGGCTGGCGTCGTCGCGGATCCCGCCGGACAGCTCGACCTTCACGTCCAGCTCGGCGACGAGTTCGGCGATCAGGCCGGCGTTCGAGCCGCGACCGAAGGCTGCGTCGAGGTCGACCAGGTGGATCCATTCGGCTCCCGCCTCCTGCCAGCGCAGGGCGGCCTCGCGGGGCGCGCCGAACACCTTCTCGCTGCCCGCCACCCCCTGCACGAGCTGGACGGCCTGGCCGTCCTGGACGTCGACGGCCGGCAACAGCTCCAGCCCGGTCATGCAGCCTCCTGGCCTGTGAGGGTCTCGACCCAGTTGCGCAGCAACCGGGCGCCGGCCTGGCCGGACTTCTCGGGGTGGAACTGGGTGCTCCACAGCGGGCCGTGCTCCACCGCGGCGACGAACCGGTCGCCGCCGTGCTCGGCCCAGGTGACCTCGGTGTCCGGCAGGTCACCGGGCCGGCGGACGCCGAAGGAGTGGACGAAGTAGAACCGCTGGTCCGCGACCCCGGCGAACATCCGGGTCCCGGCGGGAGCCTGGACCGTGTTCCAGCCCATGTGCGGCAGCGGGAGGGCGTGCAGTTCCTCCACGACCCCCGGCAGGGCGGCGAGCCCGTCGGTGGGGATGTCGTGCTCGACCCCGAGGTCGAACATCACCTGGTGACCGACGCAGATGCCCAACACCGGACGGCGGTCCGCCAGCCGGGTGCCGATGATGGCCGGACCGCCGACGGCAACCAGGCCGTCCATGCAGGCCGCGAAGGCACCCACCCCGGGCACCACCAGGCCGTCGGCGGCCAGGCAGGCGTCCGGGTCGGCGGTCAGTTCGACCTCGGCCCCGGCCGCTGCCAGGGCGCGCGTCGCCGAGTGGAGGTTCCCCGAGCCGTAATCGAGGACCACCACCCGGGGACCGGTCACAGGGCACCCTTCGTCGAGGGGATCTCGCCCGCGATGCGCGGGTCGAGGGCGACCGCGTCGCGCAATGCCCGGGCCAGGGCCTTGAACTGGGCCTCCACGATGTGGTGCGGGTCCCGTCCGGCGAGCACCCGCAGGTGCAGGCAGATCCGGGCGTTGAGCGCGAACGCCTCCATCACGTGGCGGGTCATCGAGCCCAGGAACGGTACCCCGGAGCCGCCGATGGCGACGTACTGCTGGCCCTCCGGCTCGCCGGAGTGCACCACATAGGGCCGCCCGGCCAGGTCGACGACGCAGTGTGCCAGGGCCTCGTCCAGCGGAACGGTGGCGTCGGCGTAGCGGCGGATCCCGGCCTTGTCGCCCAGGGCCTCCGACAGCGCCAGGCCGAGCACGATGGCAGTGTCCTCGATGCTGTGGTGGCCGTCGATGTGGAGGTCACCGGTGGTGGTCACCTCGAGGTCGATCAGGGAGTGCCGCGCCAGCGCGGTGAGCATGTGGTCGTAGAAGCCGACGCCGGTGGAGATCTCGGAACGGCCGGTGCCGTCGAGGTTGAGCCAGACCCGCACCGAGGACTCACTGGTGCGGCGCTCGACGACGGCGGTACGGGGACTCATCACATCTCCTTCAGCGACCCGGCGAGGGCGGCGTAGAACTGGTCGGTCTGCTCCGGCGTGCCGACCGAGACCCGGAGCCACCCGGGGGGCCCCACCTCGCGCACGAGGACGCCGCGGTCGAGCAGGCGCTGCCAGACATCATGCCGGTCGGCGAACGGGCCGAACAGCACGAAGTTGGCATCCGAGTCGATCACCTCTACCCCCAGTTGAGGCAACCGGACCAGCATCTGGTCACGCACCCCGCGCAGCAGGTCGACCCCGGCGAGCATCTCGGGGGCGTGCGCCAGCGCCACCCGGGCGATCGTCTGGGTCTGCAGCGAGAGGTGGTAGGGCAGCCGGACGATCCGGCAGGCGTCGACGATGGCGGGGGCCGCCGCCAGATAGCCCACCCGGCCACCGGCCAGCGCGAACGCCTTGCTCATGGTGCGCGTGACGACCAGGTTGCCGAACTCCGGCAACAGCGTGAGCGCGGTCTGCTCGGGGTGCCGGGAGAACTCCTGGTAGGCCTCGTCCACCACCACGATGGCCTCGGTTCCGGCGACGATCGCGCGGGTCACCTCCAGCGGCGTCGTGGTCCCGGTCGGATTGTTCGGCGTGGTGATGATCACCACCGACGGCCGGTGCTCCGCGATTGCGGCGAGCGCCTCGTCCGGGTCGATCGAGAAGTCGGCACGTCTCGGCACGACCACGTACCCGCTGTGGGTGTTGCGGGCGTACTCGGGATACATCGAGTAGGTGGGTCCGAAGGTCAGCACCGACCGGCCCGGCCCGGCGAAGGCGCCCAGCAGGTGGGTCATCACCTCGTTGGAGCCGTTGGCCGCCCAGATCCGGCCGGCGTCCAGGCCGTGGCCGAGGTAGGACGCCAGGTCCTCGCGCAGCGCGAGCGCCTCCCGGTCGGGGTAGCGGTTCACCCCGCGGGCCGCCTCGCCGAGCGCGGCGAGCATGTCGGCGATGACCGCCGGTCCGGGTGGGAACGGGTTCTCGTTGGTGTTGAGCAGGATGACGTCCGGGATCTGGGGTGCACCGTAGGGCTGCTCCCCCACCAGTTCCGGACGCAGCGGCAGGTCGGAGAGCGCGGGATCGGGCCTCATTCGGCAGTCCCCCGGCGGACGGTGACCGCCGCGCCGTGGGCGGGCAGGTCCTCCGCCGCGGCGAAGGTCTCGACGTCGTCGGCCACCGCCAGCAGCGCCGAGCGGTCGTAGTCGATGACGTGGACGGCCTTGAGGAAGCTCTTCACGTTCAGCCCCGAGGAGTGGCGGGCGGCACCCGCCGTCGGCAGCACGTGGGTGCTGCCGGCGACGTAGTCGCCCAGGGACACCGGCGACCACGGGCCGAGGAAGATCGCGCCCGCGTTGTGCACCCGCGCGGCGACCGCGGCCGGGTCGGCGGTCTGGATCTCGAGGTGCTCGGCGCCGTAGGCGTTGACCACGTCGATCCCGGTGCCCAGGTCGTCGACCAGGACGATCGCGGACTGCTCACCGGACAGCGCCGTCCGGATCCGCTCGACGTGCCGGGTGGCGGCCACCTGCGGCTCGACCGCGCGCTGCACCGCCTCGGCCAGGTCGGTGCTGTCGGTCACCAGCACCGCGGCGGCCAGCGGGTCGTGCTCGGCCTGGGAGATCAGGTCGGCGGCGACGAACTCGGGGTTGGCGGTCCGGTCGGCCAGGATCGCGATCTCGGTGGGTCCCGCCTCCGAGTCGATCCCGACCTTGCCGCGCAGCAGCCGTTTGGCGGCGACCACGTAGATATTGCCCGGGCCGGTGACCAGGTCGACCGGCTCGCACAACCCGGGGACGCCGTGGGCGAACATCGCCACCGCCTGGGCGCCCCCGACGGCGTAGACCTCCGACACTCCGAGGAGTTCACACACGGCCAGCACATTCGGGTGCGGCAGCCCGCCGAACTCGGCCTGGGGCGGCGAGCTGACGGCGATCGAGGCGACCCCGGCGGCCTGGGCCGGGACCACGTTCATCAGCACGCTGGAGGCCAGCGGGGCCAGCCCGCCCGGGACGTAGAGCCCCACGCGACGCACCGGGACCGACCGCTGCTGGACCACCGCGCCGGGGGCCACCTCGACGCTCACCACGTCCGGCTCGCCCTCGGCCTCGGCGACTGCGCGGCGCCGGGCGATCGCCTCGACGAAGGCGCGGCGCTCCGCCTCGCCCAGCCCGGCGGCCGCCTCGGCCAGGGCCTCGGCCGGCACCCGGAAGGAGGCCGGCACCACCTTGTCGAAGCGCTCGGAGAACTCCCGCAACGCCGCCTCGCCGCGCTCGGCGACGGCGTCCACGATCGGCGAGACGACCTCCATCGCCGCAGCCACGTCGAAGCGGGCCCGCGGCAGGGCCGTCCGGGAGTCGAAGGGGCGGCCACGCAGGTCAAGAGTTCGCAACACAGCCGTGATTCTACGGGCGTTGCCGGAGGCCGCCCGACCAGGTGGTTGACTGTGCGCCATGTTCATCGGCGCCGGCACGGCCATCAATGTGGTGACAGTGGTGGTCGGTTCGTTGATCGGGATCGCTGTCGGCCACCGGCTGCCGGTGCGCACCCGCGACCTGGTCACCCAGATCCTCGGCCTGATCTCGCTGGTGATCGGCGGGCTGTCGATCGCCGACGGGATGTCGCAGGCCTTCGCCGACGAGGTCGGTGAGGGCAGCCGGCTGCTGGTCGTCCTCGGCGCGCTGCTGATCGGCGGCCTGGCCGGGTCGGCGCTGCGCCTGGAGGAACGCCTGGACGGCGCCGCCGACTGGCTGCGCGGCAAAGTCGCGCGCGAGTCGGACCAGGCCACCTTCATCGAGGCGGCGGTGACCGCGACCCTGATCTTCTGCGTCGGGCCGCTGTCGATCATCGGGTCCATCTCGGACGGCCTGGGCAACGGCGCCGAGCAGTTGGTGGTCAAGGCGGTGATGGACGGGTTCGCCTCGGTCGCCTTCGCGGCCAGCCTGGGCATCGGCGTGATGGCCTCGGTGATCCCGATGATCCTCTATCAGGGCGGCCTGACCCTGCTCGGGTTCTGGCTGGGCGACTTCCTGCCCCAGGCCCAGATCGACTCGCTGACCGCGACCGGCGGCGTCATCCTGCTCGGGCTGGGCTTCCGGCTCAGCGGGATCAAGCACGTGCCGATCGGCGACCTGCTCCCCGCCCTGCTGGTCGCTCCCCTGCTCACTGCCGCAGTGGGGTACTTCATCTAGGGTCGCTGCATGCGGGTCCTGATGGTCGCCTGGGGATCGCGGGGGGACGTCCAGCCCTACCTCGCGCTGGGCCGCGGGCTGGCCCGCGCGGGCTACCGGGTGACCGTCGCAGCCGCCTCCGACTTCGAGCCGCTGGTGAGGGCGGCCGAGCTTGGCTACGCCCCCTTCGACATCTCCCTGGACGCCTCGCAGGATCCGGCGATCCGGCGCTGGCTGACCGGATCGGACCAGCCCTGGCGCGAGCTGGCCAATATGAGGGCGGCGGTGGAGCGGTTCGCGCCGGTCTTCGCCGATGGCCTGGTGGCGGCACTGGGTGAGGCGGACGCGTTGGTCTGCGGGCTGCTCGCCGTCCCGGCCCTGCAGCCCTGGGCGCGACGCGAGCGGCGTCCACTGGTGGCCGCCGTCCTGCAGCCCGGGGTCCCCACCCGGCGGGGCGCCAGCCTGCTCCACCCCGCCCGGCCGCGCGCCACCAGCGCCCTGAACCTGGCCGCCGGCTGGGTCCAGCTGCTCGCGATGATCCGGACGCTGGCGCCCGCGGTGCGCGCCGTCCATCGCCGCCTCGACCTGCCGGCCGGCCGGGCCCGGGACCACGTCCGCGCGGTGACCCGCACCCCGACCGTGCTCGGTGCGAGCCCGCTGGTGGTGCCGCCCGCCCCGGACTGGCCCGCCCAACTCGCCGTCACCGGCTACTGGGTGCAGCCGGTGCCGGTCGGGTACCGGCCGCCACCGCTGCTGGCCGACTTCCTCACCGCCGGTCCGGCGCCGCTCTATCTCGGCTTCGGAAGCATGCCGCTGGTCGACCCCGACGCGATGCGCGACCTGGTCGCCCGGGCGCTCCCGGGCCGGCGGCTGGTGCTCGGCGGCGGCCTGCATGCCGGCCCGGACGAGGTCGCCCTGCTCGGTGATGAGACCGTCTCGGTGGCGGCAGTGCCGCACGAGTGGCTGTTCCCCCGCACCGCGGG
>JAEZHJ010000170.1 GCA_023436925.1 Actinomycetes bacterium | reverse complement strand
TCGCAAGGAAGTGAGTCGGCTGGCCAACAGCGACGAGTGGCTGGTGGCGCGTACTCCGCTGGACTACCGCGACCGGAACCTTGAACTCGGGATTCGCGCCGACTTGCTCGCACCCGGGACGCGAGTCTTGTTTGTCGATGATTGGGTCGATACCGGCGGCCAACTTCAGGCCGGTCACGCCATCACCACCATGGCGCGCGCCCGGTGGTGCGGGGCTGCCGTGATCGTTGACGCGCTGACCGACCCGCGACTGCGCCGAGAACTCGACGTCAAGTCCCTTGTGCGAGTGCGGGATCTCTAGCCCACATTGGGCGCGCGCCACCTGCGGATGTTCGGCGCGCGGCCGTTTCGGCCGATGGCAGGCTCACTTGCGTGACGCGGCATCTACTCCCATCCGACGCGCAGGCGGCCCTCGATCGCGGCGCAAGAATCGAACAGTTCCTGGGACTTCGATCCGACGTCAAGGGCGGACCCACCTTCGCCTATGTCTGGCTCGCTGGCAGTAGACCACTGATCGGCCGCGTGGAGCACCGATTCGACGAAGGCGACCCTGACCACCTCGACGTAGCCACGTTCGGGGAGGTCGATGAGGGCGGATGCGACTGGGATCCTGACTCGCGCCACCTTCCCGATGACGGATACCGGCACTTCGAACCCCCTGAGCAAGCGCTCGAATGGGCGGCTGTGTAATGCGAGGCACCCAGCGATCGATGGGTCAACGCAGGAGTGATTCAGAACGAGTACCGCGACGCGCACGGCTGGAGGAGCTAGACGACACGCGCCGACCCGTCCGCGGCATAGGACGTCTGCTCGGCGGTACCGAAGTGCGCCCGCCGACGCTGACGGTTGGGGCAGAGTGTGTTCGTGCACACCTCGCCGACTCCTGAGCAGCCCGAACCCCCAGTTGCCTTCGTTTCTTACTCTTGGGCCAGCGACGACCATATTGCGTGGGTCACCAACCTCGCTCGACGCTTGCGCGCAAACGGTGTTGACGTCCACCTCGACCGGTGGGACGTAAGCCTCGGCCACGACCTGTACCTGTTCATGGAGCGTTACGCCGACCCGTCGGCCCGTGTCCTAGTCATTCTCTCCGATGACTACGGCCCCAAGGCCGACGAGCGCGCCGAGCAGTCCTCCGGAGTCGGCACTGAGACCACCATCGTTTCTCCGACGGTCTACCGCAACTTGGGGGGCAATCGCGTCATACCGGTCGTCCCAGGGTCCGGCACGGTGGCAGGAGACCCCGTTGTGCCCACGTATCTCGTGGGCAGAAGCTGGATTGACTTTCGCGGCGACCACGAAGCTGCTTACGAGCAGTTGCTGCGCGATCTGCACGGGATCCCGATCGAGGCAGCTCCGCCGTTGGGGGCAAATCCGTTCGTCGGAGCATCCGAGGCGCAAGCACGGGCTCTGATCCGCAACGGTCCGGCTCGTTGGCGCGATGGCCGGACGGGTGGGCTGGTTGAGGTGAATCTGAATGAGAACTCCGGTCATTACACGCTCGGCCGTGACGAAGCCCGCTTTGAAATGCACCTTCAATACCACTACGGCGACGAGGTCCGACCGGGCGCGCGTAAGGGTGTCCGCCACTACAGCGACCGTATCGGTCACATCGGCGTTGTGGCTGCGGCCGCTGACCGTCCCCAAAGGTTCGCCGACCTCCCATCCCTGTCGATGTCCAATCGCACCGAGCACACAACGCCCGGCGACGTACTGGTCATGCTGAACCGAAGCGGCTATTGGGCACTGCTGATCCTCGACGATGTTCTCTTCCGGCCCGGCCCCAACGGCTACGAGCCGGTCGCCGTGATGCGCTACGTCATCGCTACCGATCGGACCGCCTCCCTCACGCTTGAGGACTTGCCGCCGTCGGCGGAGTAGGTGGAGCCTTTTGGCTTTCGCCCCACGAGCCCCATCAGACGCTGCTTGAGTTCGGGCTGTTGGCAGGCCGGGGTGGACTCTAGGCATTTGCTGCGGGCGGAGCGAGAGCGTGGGCATTAGGTGCGCTTTCGTTGGGTGGCGCTCGTTATCACGTGGCTGAGCTCCCGACCGTCGGGGTCGACGTCCGCTACCGGGCAGTTCCGCGATGTCGCTGTCATCGGCATGAGCGCGCTGATTCCCCTCGGCGGGTCGGCTGCTAACAGGGCCAACTCGGAAGGGTGCCGGGAGGCCCCACTAGGGGAGGTTCAGCCAGCAACGCGATTAGCAGGAGCGGGGCGAGTGGCCCGGTCCTCGATCGCTCGGGTGCGATCAGGCCAGTCCTCGTCGTCGGAGAACGGCGATTCCAGCACCTGCGAGCGGTCACTCAGATCGCCTCCTGCGGCTTCGTAGTCGCGTCGTGCGATCTCCTCTGCGGGTGAAGCTTTGATGGCAACTAGAGCCGCCTGGCGGGCGGCGAGTTGGTCGCCGGCTTCGAGAGCGGCTGTGCAGACGATGTGGGCGACATCGGCGATCGCGACGATGTACTGCTGGTCGGGGCGGTCGCCGTCATAGACCCAGTTGCCTCGTCGGTCTTTGAACCCGGTGAGTGGTTCGCCGGTCACGAGTGTCAGGGCTGTCTTCAGGTCGTCGAGTCCGTCTGGGCCTCTGGTCTTGCCGCGGAGGTGGAGGCGCCGGAACAGGTCGGCGTCGACGAGGACGCCGCGGAGTTCGTAGGCGGGGATGCCGGTTGTCTTGGCGACGTCTGTCTGGTGCATGAGGGGCACGTAGTTCTGGCCTGTGTCGGGGTCTTGGCCGAGCCAGTCGCGTAGTTTGCCTACCTTGCTGCGGACGCTGCCTTCGGCGATGCGCATCGCGTCGGCGACTTGCTGGGTGGTGGCGCCGCGGGTGCGGGTGGCGAGGAAGGCGATCAGTTCGAGAAGGGCCGCCTTGCCGGTGTTGGCAGCTGCTGGCTCGCCGCTGCCGCCAAGTTGCAGGCTGGCCGGGCCGAGCAGCCTGAGTTTCGGCCGGGTGGAGGCGGGGTCGCGCCACTCCCGCAGGTCGGCGTCCAGGGTGGGGTCTGCGGCGGCGACAGCGTTGGTGGTTTCGGCGGTCACCTTGGGCGCCAGTCGGGTGAGGTCGTCGGCGGTGGTCGCGGCGGTGTCGAGGTAGGCCTCGTCGGGCGCGGGCAGGACACTGCTGGCGGGGTTGTCGGGATCGTCGAGGGCTTGGCGCGGAAGGGTGTGTTCGGCGCGGATGGCCCCGGTGACGTCGGCGAGTGACTCCCACCCGACAGGCTCTGGTTTGACCGGGATCGGTGAGTCCTGGAGAACGCTCGCCTGCTCGACGAGCTGGGCGAAGCCGCTCGCCTCGTCACTTGTGATGCCGACGGCAACAAGGTCAAGGCCAAGTTCGGGGACCTCGAGCCGTCCGTCGTTGGAGACGTTGAGGTGGAGGCGACTGTCGTCGTCGCCGTCGCGGGAGACGAGGGCGACGGCAGCACCGGTGCGGCCGGGGCGGCTGGCGACCAGGTTTCGCAGTGGTTCGGCGAACCCGGCGTGCTGGTGCGCCAGCAGGATGAGGCGGCCTTGCCAGACGTCGTAGCCGGCGTCGGTGGCGCGGGCTGTGGGGGTGTCGGGGGCAGTGGTGTGGTCGAGTCGGTCGGAGTGCTCGACGGCTTCGCTGACCATGTCGACGGTGTGGGTCGGCTTGTCGTGGTGGTGGATGCGTGCCGGGTTGAGAGGGCGGATCTCCTCGGCCACGCCGATGCACTCAACGCGGGCGTCGTCCGCCCACGGGTTCACGGCGATCTGGGCAGCGAGATGGCGGGCGAGGTCGTCGGCGTAGTCGGCGTCTCCGCTGATGGTGACGGTGCCGTACTGCTCGGGGTTGACCAGCCAGATGCCTCCGTCGTCGCTAGACCCGACGGCGACCAGCAGCGGGTAGGGCGCGACCTGCTCGGCGTGGTCGGGTCCGGGAAACTCGTCCTGGGCGATGAACCACTCGGCTCCCTCCCCCACCCACGGGTCGGGAAGGTCTTCGGCGGGCTCGGCGAGGTGGAGCGTGATGCCGCGGGGACTGAGGTGGACGGCGGCCAGGTGTGGCATGGGTTGCTCGGCGAAGGACAGCGACGTGGCGAGAGACTTCAGGGTCGCGTCGAGGTACTGGACGTGGTCTTCGGCGCCGGTGCTGGCGGCAAGGTGCACGCTGCGTTCGACCGGGATCAGGTGGGGGTCGGGCAGGGTCGGGAACCGGCCCGGACGGCGGTGGCGTAGTTGCCGTGCCTGCAGCTTCTTGACCACCTGCCAGAGCGCGCCCCCGAGGAGGGCGCCGCCGCCGGTGATGCCGATCAGCATCCAGGGGGGTTGGATGTCGTCGGCGTCGGAGTCGGCATCGGTCAGCTCGGGGGTCTGGGACGGATCTTGTGTCGAGGTGCTCGCCGTCGCAGTCGCGGCTGTCGGGGTGGCTGTCGGCGTTGCCGTGGGCGCCGGGGTCGCGTTGGTGGTCGTGGGAGTCGGTGCGGGCGCGGGCTCGTCGACCGGCTTGGGCTGCGAGGGAGGTGCCTCCGGTTCTGCGGCGGCTGGGGTGGGGATGTGGAGGGTCCAGCCGATGTCGATCTCGTCGGGGTCGGTGAGGCGGCGGCCGTCGGGCTGGATGATGCTGCGGGAGGCCCGGGCGATCTTGGGCCAGGCGTGGGCGTCGCCGAGTTCTTCGAGGGCGATCTCGGAGAGCGTGTCGCCTTTGCGGACGGTGTAGGTGTCGTAGCCGCTCGCTGTCTCGACGGCGGGGCGTTTGCTCGCTGTCTCGGTGGCGGGGAGTTTGAGGGTCCAGCCTTCGCGGATGAAGTCGGGGCCGCGGCGCAGCAGCTTGGTGTTGAGGTCGACGATCTCGGGGTAGCGGTTGCCGTCGCCGAGGTGGTGTTCGGCGATCCGCCAGAGGGAGTCGCCCGGCTGCACGACGTAGTCGATGGTCGCCGGGGAGGCTGCAGCGCGCTTGGCTGGTGCGTCGGTGGGATCCGGTGTCGGGCTGGCGGGGATGGGCTGGGCTGCGGCGACGGTCGCGGGCAGCGTGGCCAGTGTCGGGGTGGCGATGAACAGGAGCGCGGCGGTGACCACGAGGTTGCGGACCAGCTGCTGTGGCCACGCCACGGCGCGCAGTCGGGGTGGTCTGACGGCCCGGATTACGGCGATGACTTCGGTGAGGATCAGTCCGGAGAGGATCACCCAGACGATCCAGCCGGCCGCCCAGATCGCCAACCAGGCGAGGGTTCCATCGTCGGGGCTGGCAAGGAAGGCGACCAGGTCGTCCCAGCTGCGAACCGATGGCAGGTAGCCGGGTGTGGTCGCCAACAGCAGGGCCGGCAGGCCGATGACGAGGGCTGCGAGCGCGAGGCTGGCGGCCAGTCCGAGGAGCCTGCTGCGGAGGGTTTTCATCGTTCGGTCCCGTCGAGGGCGCGTTTGAGTTCTGCGGTGGACCTGGCGGTGACGGTGAGGGGTCCGACTCCGACGGAGCGGAGGAAGAGCGGCTCGTAGGTGTCGGTGACGTCGACGGTGACCCTGGTGCCGCCGCTGATGGTGACGGTGCCCTGGACGCCGGCGGCGCGGAGGTAGGCGGTGGCGGCCTGACGGGCCTTGCCGACGTCGAGTCGGGGTGTGGCGCCGGTCATGGCGTCGGCGGTGATCTGTTCGGCGCCGGTGCGGGCGGCCTGGGCGGCGATGGTGTGCGCGCGTTCCTTCGCGTGGACCTGGCCACCGAGGTCGACGGAGATGCCGATTACGGTGACCATGAGCACGCTGGCGCCGGCCAGCCACACGGTGACCGCGCCCCGTTGGTCCCGCTGCCGCTTCATGGGTTCGCTCGTTCTGAGTAGGTGTCAACCGGGGACGTGACCGTGGCCGTGAGGGTCCGGCTGCCGACGGGCAGTCCGAGGTCGGACAGTTTCAGGAGGCACGACACGGTCGCCGTCACCTCTCCGGGGGTGCCGGCGGGCTGGCGCAAGGCGGCTGCGTCGAGGGTGACGGTGGTGTCCAGGCAGGTGATGCCCTGGTTGGCGAGGGTGGCCTCGGCCACCTCGATGGCACTGTTCTTGGCCGTGGTCGCGTCACGGGACAGGGACGCGACCCTCGCGGCGTCGGCTGCGGCAGCATCGACGGCCTGCCTGGCAAGCGCGACCCGGCCACCCATGATCACCAACAGGATCAGCAGCGCGAAGGCGGGCACCCCGATCACGGCCTCAACCGCGGCCGAGCCGCGCTCGTCGTGGCGTCTCATCGGAGTCGCTCCACCGGAAGGGTGGCGGTCTGTTCGATCGGCCATGACATACCTGGCAGCAGGCTGGTGGCGGTGCCCTGGACGGTGATCGACACGCGGGTCGCCGTCCGTTGGCCGGTGACGTGGATGCCGGTCAGGGTGGCGCTGGCCCAGTCGGTGGCGGCGGTTGTGGCCGTGCTGATCCCGTCCGAAAGGCTCGCCTGGTAGGCGGAGGCCTCCCGGGCGCCTTCCTGCGCTGCGGCGATCGCGATGTGGCGGGCGTGGAAGACCAGGCCCGCCTGGATGCCGCCGAACAGGGTCGCGAGCAGCAGGGGGATCAGCACCGCCAGTTCGACGGTGGTCGAGCCCCGCTCGCGACCGCGTGGTCGCATCGGGTCAGCCGATCTTGGCGATCTGGCTGTTCACGTAGGCGGTGACGGCCGCGGCGACGAGCCCGACGATGACCAGCACGACGGCGATCCAGGTCACGGTCTCGACGATGGTGCCGCCGCGCTCGTCATGCACGCGGGGCTCGGTGAGCCGGGCCAGCAGTTGCTGGCCGGCGAGCTGGAGTGCGATGAGGTACTTCATGGGGGTGTTTCCTTCCTTGCGGGGTGCTATCCGGAGAAGAGGGCTGCCACGCCCGGGCCGACGAGGGTGGCGACGAAGAGTGCGGCCATGACCAGGCCGGGGAAGGTGAGGCGTTCGGCGGTGTTGTTGGCGTGGGTGACGGCGTCGGTGCGGACCTGGGTACGCATCGCCCCGGCCCGGGCACGCAGGGTGGTGACGACCTGGGCTCCTTCGTCGCCGCCGAGCCGCATGATGTCGGACAGGTCACCCAGGGCGGGCAGGCCCAGCTGGTCGCCGAGGTTGTGGAGGGCATCCCAGGGTGTCTGGCCTGCCCAGCCGGATCGGGCCAACTCCTGGCTGATGCGGGTGAACACCCAGGAGTCGCCGACGGTAGCGGCGATCTCAAGGGCTTGGCGGGCGCCGGACCCGGATTGGCGTTCCATCGCGACGAGTTCGATGTAGGCACCCAGCGCGCGGCCGAACTCGGCGCGAGCCTCGGCCGCACGCTGGCGGACGTCGAGGTCGGGGACGAGCCACAGCCCGGCCGCGATCGCCAGGGTTGCGCCCACCGGGATCGCGATCGGCAGATGCAGCCCGGACAGGCCGCCGATCCACACCAGCAGCGGTGTGACGATGACGCCGATGAGCGCGACCATCGCTTTCTCGCCGTAGAACTCGCTCACCGACTTGTGAAGGATCTCCAGGTCACGCAACGGTGCCATCCGCCACAGTCCGGTGGGCAGGTGGCGCAGCGTCCAGTTCCCGACCCGCTCCGTGCTCGTGGTGGGTGCTTCGACCGGGCGGTGGGCTCGGGCTGGGGTGAGGGTGCGGTTGACGGCGTCGCCCAGGTGGACCCGGGTCGGGATCAGGCACCAGGCGATCCCGACCATGCCTGCGGCAATCAGGGCGCCAGCGATTGCGGCGATCCACGCCCCGGTCATGGCCGGTCCTGCCGCACTGACGCGCCGATGATGCGCGGAAGTGGTTTGGGGGTCGCCATGCGTTTCATCCACACCAGGGTGAGGGCGTACAGGGCGAGGATGCTGGCCAGCGTGACCTGGCCGACCGGGCTGCCATAGGCGGCCATGCCGCCGCTCAGGGCGTACAGCCCCAGACCGCCGGCGGTGATGATCGTGACCCATCGCATCGTGCCGCGCGGCTTGGCGCGTTCAGCTTCGATCTGGCGGCGGGAGGCGACGTCCTCGGCGACCGAGTCAGCCAGGCTCTGCAAGACGGTGGCCAGACTCCCCCCGCGGCGGCGGGCACCCAGGATCAGGTAGGCCGCGATCAGGTCACCGGTCGGGTCGTCGAGGTCGTCGGCGAAGGCGCGCAGCGCGTCCTCGCTCGACCAGCTGGTCTGCATGCGTCCGACCAGCGCGCGGACCTCGGGCAAGATCGCCGGCGGGGTGGACCTGAGCATCGCCACCAAGGCCTGCTCCAGGCCAATGCCGGCACTCAGCACGCCGGCCAGCCCGCGGGTCCATTCCGCCATCGCCTCCATCCGCTGGATGCGGCGCTTCTCCGGGGTGCCCACGATCAGCACCGGCAGCCCGACCGCAGCGACCGGGATCACCAGCGCCGCGATCCACCACCCCGTGAACACCGCGATCAGGACACCGGCGACCAGCCCACCGACGGCCAGCCACCGGGTGCGAACCGGGATGCGCCGCACCCGCTCCACCACTCCCGGGCCGCGGCGGGGTCTGGCGGGCTCTGGCTCGGCCGGCCACAACCAGAACACGAACATGGCCAGCCCGGCGGCGATCAACCCACCGCACAGCGCCGCCAGGAGCGCAGTCATCGCTCTGCGCCTGTCGCCTGAGCGTGGAAGGTGTCGACGTCGAAGCCGTGCCTGGCGAGCTTGCGCAAGTGGTCCGGCAACAGCGCCGGGATGGCGGGACCGTCGGCTGCGGCTTTGAACACCTGACTCAATGCATAGCCCCTGTCCTTTTCGCCCTCGGTGACCGCGACGATCTCGGTGACGTACCGGCGCAGCCGCGTGCCGCCGTCAGGGTCAGTGGATTCGTCGAGGTCGATGTGGACGATGAGATCGAGCGCGTGGCCGAGCGCGCGAGCGGCGAGGTCGTCGGAGACCTGCGGCCCGGCCTTCATGCAGCAGTTGATCAGCTTCGGCATCGCCGCCTCGGCCGACGCGGCGTGCGTGGTCGACAGGCTTCCCGACCCGGACTCCATCGCTTCGAGCATCAGCCAGGCCTCCGGACCGCGGATCTCGCCGACGATGAGCCGGCCGGCGTTCTTGCGGTAGTTCGCGCGCATCGCCTGCTCCAGCGTGAACTCGCCCGCCGGCCTGCCGTCCGGACCGACCTCGCCTGAGCCGTGGCGGGCTTCCCAGGCGTGGACGATCGGGTGCCGCTCGGGCATCTCGTCCAGGAACAGCTCGTAGGGGTCTTCGAAGGTCGCGAGTTGCTCCTTCGGGCCGATCTCATTGCACAGTGCCCGCAGCAGCGTGGTCTTGCCCGCCCCCTGCGCCCCGGCGATCACGATCGAGAGCCGCGCCCGCACCGCAGCAGCAAGGAACGACGCCATCACCGGGGTCAGGGTGCCGAGATGCACCAGGTCGTCCAAAGTCACATCAACCAGCCGGTGCAGGCGGACCACCACCGAAGGCGCCGAGGTCACCCAGTTCGTCGCCGACATCCTCGGCCCGCCGGGCAGCCGCAGGTCGACCGACGGGTGGGCCTCGGAAAACGCCCGCGCCGCCCCCTCGCGGGAGGCGAGGTAGCTGATGAACTCGAGCAGTTCCTCGTCGGAGTCGGCGACCGCAGGCCCCCGAGCCAGGGTGCCGTCGAGCAGCTGGAGCCAGACCCGGTCGTGGCCGAGGATGACGATGTTCTCCACCCGGTCGTCATCCACCAGGGGCTGGAGTCTCCCCAGTCGGAACACCGAGTCGAACACCGCCTGCCCCAGTGCGTCCTGCTCGGCCCGCGACCAGGTCGGCCTGCCGGTGGTGACCGCCTCTGCCGCATCGGCGTCCAGCAACTCGGTGATGATGGCGCGACCCAGTTCCTCCTGGGCGGCCTTCGAGCTGGCCTCCCCGAGCCGGGCCGTGAGCGCTTCGGCCGTCTGTCCGCGGAACGCCGCCACCAGCTTCCAGTCGATCGGCCCGGAGTATGGGGTGCCGAGCGCCGGCGGCAACTCTGCTGCAGGGACAGGCTCAAACGGTTCGGGTTCGCTAACCACGAGCCGGATCTCGGGGTGATCCGCGCCCTGGTTGAGCCGGAAACTGGAACGCACCCGGCCCGGCCTGGCGGTGGCCTGGTTCGGGATGGCCCGGAACAGCGCCAAGCTGTCCAGAGCAGGGCGTTCTGCCTGCGGAGTCGGGTCGGCGTTCACGAAAGGCCTCCGATGCTCAAAGCATGCGGGTGGGGGTGACGGGCGGTGTCGGCGAAGTCGCGGATCGCCTCTCCTGTGGCACGAACGCTGCGCTGGAACGCGGAGCGTTCGGTCTTGCGGGTGGGTCGCTCGCCTTGGGAATACACCGCGGCCGCGCGAGGATCCCACGCGAGGTGGCCGATCGCAGGCAGCCCCAGCACCCCAGCCACCTCGCCTGCCGAATAGGGCCGTTCGGGACCAACGACGAGCAGGCCAATACCCGCGGGACGCTGCTCCGTCAGCTCGATCAGCAGAGCGCGCGCCGTCGCCGTCCCCGGCACGTTGGACCCGGTCACCAACAACAGCACGTCCGCGCCAAGGCCCAACGGCGTGAACGGACCCGCCGCCGGGAAGCGGCCAGCATCGACCAGGACATCCGTGCCGGTCTCCTGCACCCCTCGCAACACCAGCAGCAACGGCGCCCAGATCCCCGCCAGCCCAGACACCTGGGCGCGCGTCTGCACACCCGGCAACACCCTCACTGACGTGTCTGGGATGGGCATCAACACCGACGCCAACCGGTCAACCAACTGGTCCTGTCGCTGGGCGACCATCAGGTCGACCATCCCGCCAGCGGGCTCAGCCAGGCCCTGGAAGTAGCCAGCCAGGATCGGAGATCCCGCGATCGGGTCAGCCTCGACAACCACCACCGGACGCGGCCACGCCAAGGCCAACGCCAAGACCGTCGTGGTGACCCCTGGAGAACCTGACGCCGAAGCGAATGTGAACACAGCCATGGTTCATCACCGCTCCCGCGCCTCAAGGACAAGAGCCAGCTGGCCGGTCCCGTTGCGGGCTGCCAGCTCGGCCGCCTTCTCACTCGGCACCAGCACGTCGACCTTGGTGTCCCCGGTCTCCAGCACAGTGACCTGGGACACGACCGCCTGCATCACAATCGGGGCTGTGGTCACCTCTCCCTGGGCACCGGGCGTCTGGACGATCGTGACCCGATCACCCGCCAGCAACGGTTCGGCTGGCAGCATCGTCGGAGCAAACGCCACCCCCACCAACGCCTCACCAGCCCTCGGTACCACCTCGGCGGTCACCGAACTCGAAGCCAGCAACCCACCAGCAACCAGGTCGGTCGCCGCCCGCTGACCGGCGATCTCCTCGATCCGGCCCGCCGGCAACACGTCCAGCGACGGGTCGAGACCGACCCTCACGACCATGAGGTCACCACGCTCGATCACCTCGCCACGCTGCACCGCCGCACGAGTCGCGACCACCTCCGTCGACGCTGCCGACGTCGTGAACACCCAGGCTGCACCAAGCCCACCCACCAGGACGGCGGTGATCGTGCCCACCAGCAACAGCGGCCGGCGCCGGACCCGGGGCGGGCGGGCCACCGTCTGCGCCCCACGCAGGGGCCCATCGGCTGGAGTGTCCGGCTTCTTCTTCAGGCTCAACACACTCATCGCGGCCAACTCCTTCCGCGGACGGTCACGACGTTCAACTCACCAATCAGCACCTGGGTGTTCTGCGTCAGGTAGACCCGGAACGAGCCGGTCTCCCCAATGCCTGTCCAGTTCACGATCCAGTCCGA
>JAEZHJ010000090.1 GCA_023436925.1 Actinomycetes bacterium | reverse complement strand
GGCAACTGGGCGACGTTCGCCACCCCGAAGTTGGCCAGCACGATGGCGTTCGCGGGAACCGTCAGCAGCAGCGTGACGAGGATCCCCAGGACGCCGGCGACGAAGCCGAGGATCATCGTCTCGGCGTTGAAGACCCGCCGGATGTCCCGCTTCGAGGCGCCGATGGCCCGCAGGATGCCGATCTCCTTGCGCCGCTCCAGCACCGAGATGTACGTGATCACGCCGATCATGATCGAGGACACCACCAGCGAGATCGCCACGAAGGCGGTCAGCACGTAGCTGATCACGTTGACGATGTCGGTGACCGAAGCCATCAGGGTGCCGACGAGGTCGGTGTAGGTGATCACCTTCTCGTCCTCCCCCGCCGCCAGCATCTGGTCGTTGTAGCCGTCCAGGGCGGCGAGCACCCGTCCCTTGCCCTCGAAGTCGATCGGGTAGATGTCGATGCCGGCCGGCTTGGCGAAGTCGGCGTAGCCGAGCTTGCGCAGGTTGCCGTCCAGGGAGCTCTCCTCGTTCGACATCATCGACATCAGCAGCTGGCTCAGCTCCTCCTCGTCCATGTCGAAACTGAACGCCCGGGCGAAGGCGTCCTGGTCGATGCTCATCGCCTCCGACATGCTGGACGACATCGAGCTCATCGCGTCCTGCATCGCCCCACCGATCTGGGACTTCAGGGCCGGGCCGAGCTGGGCGGCGATCTGCTGCGAGACCGACCCCATCGCCTGCTGCATGTAGGACTCCATCGCGGCCTGCAGCTTCACTGCCATGGCGGCAGAACTCTTCTGGATCTCGGCCTGGATCGCGGCCGTGATCGCCTGCACCAACTGCTGGGTCTGCTCGGCCTGGGCCGCCTGGAGCTCGGCCGCGATCTCGGCGTTGAGGGCGTCCGCCTCCGCGGTGAGCGCCTCGCCCTCCGGGGTGGCAAGGAAGGCCGGGTAGTTGGTGTCGAAATCGGCCGGATCGAGACCGTTCGTCAGGGTGTAGGCCAGGTACCCGGCGAACAGCCGCTGGCTGACGTCGTTGACCTGGTCCTGCCGGTCCTCGGACAGCCCGGGGGTGGTCATGGTGGGCGGCAACTGGGCCAGGATCGCGGCCGGGTCGATAGTGATCGGATCCCCCGACATCACCTCGGACAGGTCCAACTCGGGCAATGAGGAGGCGTCGAAGCTGATCGCCGGCATCGAGAACTCAAGGGCAGACGTGTCGATCGAGAGCTTGCTCTGGTCGAACACGAAGGCGTCGGCGATCGCGCCCTCGTCGATGCTGATGAGCTCGCTGAAGTCGAGGTCGTCCCGGTCCGAGTCCGACTTCTCCGCCACGAAGGTGCGGCCGGAGAACACGTTGGTGGCGGGTTCGGCGAGCTGCTGCTTGACGATCCTGGTGGTGGTCGCCTGATCGATGATGTGCCGGGTCAGCGCGGGGGTGTAGTAGATGCCGACCGGCAGCGCGGTCGCCGTGGCGCCTTCCTTGGCCTGCGCGATCCCGACGATCCTCAGGTCCTCGCCGTTCTTGACCAGCTTGCGGACGTGGTCGCGCTCGCCGCTGCGGTCCTTCCAGACCTTGAACTCCTTGTCGTAGGAGTAGTAGTCGGTCGCGTTGACCAGCTTGAAGGTGACCCCCATCACCTCGTCGTAGGACAGCGTGAGGGTCTCGTCGGCGGTCTCGATCGGCTCGTCCTTGACCAGCTTCTCGACCATGTCGTCGAGTTCGTCCGGGTTGCGCAGCCCCATCGCGTACAGCATGAAGTCGCTGATCCCGCCGCTCGGGGTGAGGACGGCGACCAACTCGTCATGGGCGGCGGGCCAGCGTCCGGCCACCACGTCGTACTGCTCCTCGAACAGCGAGGTGTCCTCGGCCAACTCGTCGAAGACGTTCGTGTTCATCGCCGTGGCCATCAGCCCGGTGGAGCTCGCCGAGCCCAGGCCGAGCGCGCGGAAGGACTGGTCGGGATGCACCTGGCGCACCCGGTCGGTGTTGGGGCTGTAGATCTGCGGCGTGACGTCGTAGGTGTACTCGATCGAGTTCACCGCGTCCCGGATCTGGCCACCGTCGCTGTCCAGGTAGACCTTGAGGGCGGCCAGGTCATTGGAGCCCACGCTGGAGAACATCTGGTTGATCGACTGGACCTCGTGGACCTCGCTGTCCTGCCCGGCCTTGCCCGTGGTTTCGTCCGCCAGGTCGGCCGAGGCCGACAGCAGCGAGCTCATGTCGAAGCCCTGGCTCTGGATCGTGAGCGGGTAGAGGGAGAGGGTGTCCTCCTCGACGTTCTTGATGTAGGCGTTGACGCCGTTGGCAAGGGCGAGGATGGCGGCGATCCCGATGATCCCGATGGAGCCCGCGAAGGACGTCATCAGGGCGCGGCCCTTCTTGGTCATCAGGTTGGAGAAGGACAGCGCGACCGCGGTGAAGAACGACATCGAGGTGCGGCGCGAGGGCTTCTCGCTGACCTTGGCGTCCTCGGCTCCCGGGATGAACGGGTTGGAGTCGTGGGAGACGACGCCGTCGCGAAGGTTGACGATCCGGGTCGCATAGGCGGCGGCGAGTTCGGGGTTGTGGGTCACCATGACGACCAGCCGGTCGCGCGCGATCTCGGTCAGCAGGCCCATGATCTGGTCGCTGGTCTTGGAGTCGAGGGCTCCGGTCGGCTCGTCGGCGAGCAGGATCTCGGGGTCGTTGATGAGGGCTCGGGCGATCGCCACGCGCTGCATCTGACCGCCGGAGAGCTGGCTGGGCAGCTTGCGGACGTGATCGCCCAGGCCGACCTGCTCCAGCGCGGCCAGCGCCCGCTCCTTCCGCTCGGCGCGGGAGATGCCGGACAGGGTGAGCGCGAGCTCGACGTTGGACAGGATCGTCTGGTGCGGGATCAGGTTGTAGCTCTGGAAGACGAAGCCGATCCGGTTGTTGCGGTAGGCGTCCCAGTCACGATCCCGGTAGGTGCTGGTCTCGATCCCGTCGATGATGAGGTTGCCCGAGTCGTAGTGGTCCAGGCCGCCGACGATGTTCAGCAGGGTGGTCTTGCCCGAGCCCGAGGGTCCAAGGATCGCGACGAACTCGTTGTCCCGGAACGCGATCGACACATCGTCGAGCGCCACCTGGGTGAAGTTCGCGGTTGTGTAGGACTTGCGCACATCGCGCAGTTCGAGCATCTAGGAACCTCTCTGGCGGGGATACCGCCCCGTCCGGGGCCCGAGGGCCCTGCAGACGGCCGAACCGTGGCGTACCCGGAAGGGTGAGCCGGGTCAGGACCCTTCCATTATTGCTCAGCAATTCCAGCCCTTTGACGCGGGCCGATCGCAGCTCGGCAGCAGGGCCCGGAGATCGGTGCGTGGCGCACGGGATGGGGCGGCTTGCGGTTCGGAACGGGCGCGGAACCGAGCCGGACTCGCCGCCGGCGTCTCGCTGGGCGCCGGGCTGACGGGAGGCGACTGGGTCGTTTGTGACAGCGAATCCGTGCCAGGAGTCTGCACGGATTCTCACCCCGGCAAGGGGTGACAGCCCCGGAACTGTCAGTGCCGGTCCGTAGCGTGTGGTCATGGAAGCAGTCGTGGAGACCCGTTCGATCGGCCAGGTACTGGCCGACCTCGACCCGGCCCTCGACGCCCTGCGCCACCCCAGCCACAGGCTCGCGACCGACCGGGAACGCCTCGACGCTCTGCAGGCCGCGACCCGGGCCGAGGCCCGCCTGCACGCCTGGCGGGCTGGGCTGGCAGCCGCCATCGATACCGACGACGGCGCCTGGCGGGCCCACGGCACCTCGGTGACGACCTGGCTGGCCGACACCGCGAACCTCACCCGCACCGAGGCCGCCGCCCTGGTCCGCCACGGCCGCGACCTCCACCGGTTCCCGCTGGTCGGCGAGTCAGCCGCAACAGGCGCCGTGCTGCCCCCACAGGCCCACGCCATCACCGCCGTCCTGACCGACCTGCCCGACGACCTGCCCACCACCGCAATCGAGGAAGCCCAGCACACCATGGTCGGGTTCGCCGCCACCTACAACAGCACCGAACTGCGCCGCCTCGCCCGCCACCTGCTCGACGTCGTCGCACCCGACACCGCCGAACATGTCGAAGCCAGCCGGATCGAGCGCGACCACCGACTCGCCCAACGCTCCCGGCACCTCACCTTCACCCACGATCACCACGGCTCGCTCCTCATCAAAGGCTCCCTGCCGGTCATCGAGGCGCAGACCCTGGTGCGGATCGTCGAGGCCTACGCCGCCGCCGAGAAACGCGCCCTCGACGCCATCGACCCGCAGAGCGAGTACGTCACGCCGGCGATGCGTCGCGCCGACGCGCTCCTCGCGATGGCCCACCACCACAGCCAGACCGCGATCGCCCCGAGCCACGGCGGCGACCGCCCCCGGATCGTCGTCACCCTCAGCTACCAGTCACTGCTCGACGCAGCCCGCGCCACCCGCCAGGGACTGCCCGCCCGGCAACTCACCGGACACCTCACCACCACCGGCCAGCGCGTCCCGGCCGGCGCCCTGCGGCAACTCCTGTGCGACGCCGACCTGCTGCCCGCCGTCCTCGGCGGCGCCTCCGAAGTCCTCGACGTCGGCCGCACCCGCCGCCTCGTCACCCCACCCATCCGGACCGCCCTCGAACTCAGAGACCAAGGCTGCATCTTCCCCGGCTGCGACAAACCACCCCAGGACTGCCACGCCCACCACCTCACCCCCTGGTGGGCCGGCGGCAGAACATCACTCTCAAACCTCGTCCTCGCCTGCGCCCACCACCACGGCATCATCGAACCCGGCCACGACCCCACCGCCGACCGCTGGCACGCCCGAGTCGGCGACGACGGCACCGCCGAAGTCATCCCACCCCTGCGGGTCGACCCGAACCAACGCCCCCGACGACACACCCGGTTCGCGTCCGCACGTCCGCGCCCTGAGCCCAACGCCCACCCGAGCAGCCACTGATAGCTTCGTCCCATGGCGCTGAGCCCCGAGGAGTACCTGGCGGCCGCACCGTCGGCCGGGCAGGAATGGCTGCGAGAGTTCTGGGACCACCTGGCAAAGGTCAGCCCCGGCCTGGCGCCGGTCATGTTCCGGCAGGTGCCGATGTACCGGTTCTTCGACAGCTACCAGAAGGGCTATGTGATGTTCACCGCCGCGAAGAACCACTTCGCGGCTCATGCCATTGACTTCGACCTGGTGGAGTCAGCCCGGCAGGCCATCCCCGGCGCCTTCGGCGGCAAGGGCAGTGTCGCGGTGAAGTACTCCAACACCAGCGCCAGGCCTGCCCTGAAGCAGTTCGTCAACACCGTGCTCGACCGGCACGGCTTCCTCACCGCGGGCTGAGCGCGTCCTCACCACCAGCCCTGGCGCTTCGCCCAGCGCAGCAGGACCAGCGACAGGCCGAGCATGACCGCCAGCAGCGCCGCGAGCCACCACCAGTGGGTCCGGTCGTTGACGATCACGTTCATCCCAACGATCGAACTGATGGCGGTCACCGGCAGGGTGACCGCAGCGATCACCGCGAGCCGTTCGGCCGCAATGGTCATCTTGGTGTCGGTGCGGGCACGGTGGTACTCGGTGACCCCGGCCAGGAAGGCGAGTTGGCTGGCGGTGATCCGGCCGAGGGTGTCGTAGGCGACCTTGCTGTCGGCCAGGGCGGCGTCCAGCGACTCGTCGGTGCCGCCCAGCAGCCCGAGCGCCCGGCTGTAGATCTCGCCCGCCTGGCTGGTCATGGTCTGGACGGTCAGCAGGGCGTGCCTGGTGCGGAACAACTCCTCGAGGAAGCCCTGCGGGTTGGTCTCGGCGGAGCGGTCCATCACCCGCTTCTCGAGCCGCCCGACCTCACGCGCCAACTCGTTCACGAACCGCTCCTCCGAGATCGCCATCGCGGTGACGATCCGGTGCGAGGCCTGCCAGGGCGCCAGGGGTGCGAACCGTCCGGAGAGCATCCGGTCGGCGACCTCGTCGGTCTGCTCCAGCAACCACTCCAGCGGAACGTTCAGGTTGCGCGGGCCGTGGGTGGTGACCAGGTAATTCGCCCCGATCAGCTGGTCCAGCTCGAGGTAGTGCATGTGGCCGCCATCGCCGACCGCCGGACGGTGCAGCACCAGCAGCAGCGTGCGGCCGTAGACGTGCAGCCGCGGCAGATGGTTGCGCTCGATGATGTCCCGCACCGCCGCAGGGTGGGCACCGAACACCTCACGGAGCAGCTCGGCGGCTTCCTCGTCGGGCTCGGGGATGTCGAGCCACAGCCAACCCGAGTCGTCGGCCAACAGCGAGCGCAGTTCGGACAGCTCGCGGCGTGTCGCCGTGGCGGTGGCCCTGTCCACCCAGAGCAGCCGGCCGACCAGCATGCGGTTCATGCTGCCATCTGGAGGAGGAGGCGACCAGAGTCGGGCACGTCTGCACGCGCGGAGTCCGGCGCCACCAGGGCCGTCCGTCGCGAGCAGGGGCCCCCGCGAGGGTTATCCCGATCCTTCGATCACCCGGCCCGGCGCTCGGGGGCATCGGCGAGGGTTACGAAGCCCGGGCGAGCGTCCATATCCCTCGCGGATGCCCCCACTCGCACTGGGAGCGTCGACGAGGGGGCTGATAACCACCGCCAGAGTCCCAAGCGCCGAGGACGACGAACCGTGCAGGTGCTGGCGCCAACGCCCTAGACGATGCAGAACTCGTTGCCCTCGGGGTCGCGCATCACGATCCAGTAGCCCGAGTTCGGGTCGTCGAACTCCTCCACCCGGGCCGCGCCCAAACCGACGAGTTCGTCAGCCCGCCGGCCCATCGCCTCCCGGTCCTTGTTCTCGCGGTCCGTGCTGACGATGACATCGAGGTGCATGCGATTCTTGGCCGTCTTCGGCTCGGGGACCTTCTGGATGAAGATGCGGGGGCCGTGGCCGTCCGGGTCGATGATCGCGTAACCATCGTTCCAGCCGTCCTCGGGCACCTCCCAGGCGATCAGGGCCTCCTCCCACGTGGCGTACCCGTCCGGCGGCGGCTCTTCGACGTAGCCCAGCGCGGCGGCCCAGAACTCGCCCAGCGCCCTGGGATCCGCGGCGTCGAAGGTCAGGTGGAACCTATCTGCGGTAGCCATGCAGCGAATGTGGACCACGGGCCGCGTCGGCGCAAGGCCAACCGACGTCCGGCACCGGGACGCTCAGCAAGCCTGACACCCGGACCGCACCCCCGCCGGCGCGCGAGCGTCGGTCGGCGCCCCCGACGCGCACCCTCCCCCGTCCAGCGGCGGGATCGGAAGCGGGGACTCCGGCCTCTGGCGACCGGGCCGTCCGACCCGCGAACGTTGAGGCATGAACCCAGGTGCGCTCCCGGCTGGTCGGCCCCGATACTGGTCGCGATGGACCCGACCCGCGCGCCGTGGCCCCCGAACCGGACGCTGATGCCCGCAGCGGCCCGGACTGTGCTGTCGCTGCCGCGGGACGCCGGCGTGGTCCTGGTCACCTCGGTGTTCCTCGCCCTCGCCGCGCTGGCCACCGCGGCGATCGCGCAGGTCGAAGTCCCGGAGGTGATCCGGCTCGTCACGATCGCGGTGGTCTATGCCCCGGTCGCCGTGTTCGCAGTAGTGCGCGGCCACCGGGCGCTCTACCTCCTCGTCGGCACCCTGTCGGTGTCCAGCGGCGCGCTCGCACTGGCGCTGGCGGTTCGCGTCGCCCGCCCCGAGGTGCCGAGTCTCGAAGCGGCGACCTTTGTCGTCGGCCATATCGCCCGGATCCCGGATCTGGCGGCCGTCGGACTCCTGGTGTGGCTGCTGGACCCGGTGCGCACCCGGGTCCGCACCGCCGGCGTGGCGCTGGGCAGCGTCGCGCTGGCGCTGGCCGCCGCGACGGGCGGGCTCGAGCTCGTCGGAGCCCTCCCGCCCGGCCTCGCCACTCTCCCGCCCGCCGTCGCGGTCGCGAGCTTCACCCTCGGCGTCGGATGGCTGGGCACCCGCTGGATCCACGGCACCGACCGCCAGCGGGCGAGCTGGTGGTCGCTGGCAGCCGGATTCACCTGCCTGATCACGAGCTACCCGCTCACCGGCACGACCGTGCCACTGCTGCGAGGCCTGGGTGACGGGCTGTTCGTCATCGGCCAGGCCTTCCTCCCCCTCGCCCTGCTGCTGGCAACCACCCCGCCGCCCCCCTCGCGACGCGTCATCGCCCTGGTCGCTGCGGCGCAGACCCTGTCCCTGGGCGTGGCCGGCTACCTCACCGTCTCCGCGGTCGTGGTCGCGGTGGGCGGCGACCCGCTGTGGGCGGGCGCGATCGCTGCCGGGACGCTCGCACTCCTGCTCGGGACGACCCACCGGCCGCTGCTCGACCGGGCGACCGTCCTCCTCGCCGGACGGACGCCGGCGCCGCGCGACGTGCTGGCCGCCCTCGGCGCCGAGGCCACGGCCGAGGGTTACGGCGTCCCCGACATCGCCGCCGCGCTGCGACGCAGTCTCGGCGCGGCTTCGGTGGAGATCGCGATCCCGGGCACCGGCGAGCGGTCCTTCGTGGGCGGCCCGGCCGGCCAGACCCACACCATTCCGCTGGGGGCGGCGCCGGAGTCACCTGCGGACCTGGTGGTGAGGGTGGAGCACCCGGAGACCTGGGAGGCTATCGCGCCGGCGATCCAGCAGACCACCGGCCTGGTCGCCGCCGCCGTCCAGTTGAGCGTGGTGAATGAGGAGGTCCGCGCCATCCGCGCCCGCACCCTCGAAGTGCGCCGCGAGGAGCGGCGCCTGCTCCACCGGGAGCTTCATGACTCTCTGGCGCCCTCCCTGGCCGGCATCGCTTTCGGACTGAGCGCCGCGGACACCCTGTTGACCGCCGGGGACCCGCGGTGGCCCCAGTCGCTGAGGGAGTTGCGGGCCGAGACCGCGGCCTGCACCGAGGACGTCCGCCGCCTGGCACGGGCCCTGCTGCCCACCGCGCTCGACCAGGGCGACCTGGACGCTGCCCTGGCCGAGCTCGCCGCCACCGTCCCGGCCGGGCTCCGGGTCGAGACGGCCGCCCGAGGCACCGACGTCCTCGATACCGACCGGCACGTCCGGGTGTACCTGCTGGCCGTCGAGGCCGTGCAGCGGGCCCGGATGGCCGACGGGGTGCCGTCCATACTCATCACCGCCTCGGCCGAGCCGGGATGCGCCGTGCTCCGGATCGACCTGCCGGGCGCGTCCGCCGAGGGCGCAGCCGCCGTGGCGCGGGGTCTGGATCGGCGCGCGCAGGAACTGGACGCGCGGACGTCCACCGGGTTCCCCTGGGAAGCAAGGTTCGCTTGATGACCGCGCCGGAGGCCGCGGGCCGTAACGGACCGCCGCGACTGTGGGGCGTCGAGCTGGTGGTCAGCCGGGTGCTGTTGTGGTCAGCGCTGAGCCTCACCGGCGTCCTGTTGTTCCTGGCCGTCGTCGCCGCGGTGCCGCTGGTGCTCGGCTCGGCCGGCCCGGCGAACCTCGTCGCACCCCTCGTCGTGGCCGTCACAGTGCTCCCGCTGCGCGGCCGGCTCCAGCACCGCATCGATCACCTCATCTACGGCGACGGCGCGGATCCACCCAACCTGCTGGCCCGGCTGGGCGACCGGATCGGTGAGCTGCCGCCCGGCCCGGAAGGCCTCCAGAGCCTCGCCGACACGCTGCGTATCGTGCTTCGGCTCGGTTGGGTCCGGATCGAGGCGGACGGGATCGACGTCTCCTCGGGACGACGCCGCGACGCCGCCGTCCTCACCCTGCCGCTGCCGGGCGGAGATGCCGGTGCCCTGCACGCCCAACCACTGCCCGGTCAGGGCCTGGACCGGCGCACCCGGACGGTGCTCGCAGACGTGGCCGGTCTGGTCGCCACCGTGGTCAGGCTCGCCCAGTCCTACGCCGTGCTCGACAAGGCTCGAGCCGCGCTGGCCGAGCGGCGTGCCGAGGAGCGGCGCGCGGTCCGACGGGAACTCCACGACGGCCTGGGGCCCGCCTTGGCGGGCATCGGGTTCGGGCTGGCGGCGGTCGAGAACCTGGCCGGATCGCCGGAACGCGCCCGGGAGTTGCTGCGCGAACTGGCCGACGACGTTCGGGCCCGCGCCCGCGAGGTTCGCGCCCTCGCCGATTCGGTGTCACCGCCGGGCGCCGGCGAGACTGCGGACCTCATCGGAGCGCTGCACCGGCTCGCGCGCCGCTTCGACTCCCCGCAGCTTCGCGTCACCGCCGCGCTGCCCACCGCTCTCGCCCTGCCGGACGAACAGGCCGAGGCGCTCTACTTCATCGCCGCCGAGGCGGTCTCCAACGCTGCCCGGCACTCCGGCGGGGAATCGGTGAGCATTCGCCTGCGCGACACGACCGTCGGCGCGGTGCTCGAGGTGGCCGACGACGGCACGGGCATTCCCGCGCACGCCCCTGCTGGGGTGGGCATGTCGTCGATGCAGGAGCGCTCCCGCGGGATCGGCGGTTCGCTGACGATCCGCACCTCCCCGACCGGCACGATCGTCCTCGCCACGGTCGGGCGGCACCTACCCGTCGGGGCCGACAGCACTGGCGCACCGGACGCCCGGCCCCGAACCGTCGCCGAGACGGTTCCGACGGCGCGGCAGACCGGCACAATGAGTCGCGGCGACCTGACGTCACCGCGGGAAGGGAGCACCTGATGCGTCGCGATGGCGCAATCACCGTGGGAGTCGTCGACGACCACCCGCTCTTCCGCCGCGGCATCACGTCGCTGCTCGACACCCTCTCCGGCGTCCAGGTGGTGGGCGATGCCGCGACCCTCGACGAGGCGCTGGCGCTGGTCGAGGAGCACCGTCCGGCCGTTGTCCTGATGGACCTGGACCTGGGGGCGGAATCTGGCATCGACGCGACACGGATCATCTCCCGCCGCTACCCCGAGACAGCGGTGCTGGTGCTGACGATGCTGGGCGACGACCGCTCCCTGTTCGCCGCGATGCGCGCCGGGGCGCGGGGCTACCTGCTCAAGGTCGCCTCGCCGGACGAGGTCGAACGGGCAGTCCACGCCGTCGCGGACGGGCAGGCGCTGTTCGGCGCGGATGTCGCTGACCGCGCGGTGGCCCTCCTGACGGGAGCGTCCCAGGACTCGCGCACGCGGCCCTTCCCCGAACTCACCGAACGCGAGGCCGAGGTGCTGGACCTGGTCGCCAGGGGCCGCGACAACACAGCGATCGCGCGCACCCTCGTCCTCACGAGCAAGACGGTGCGCAACTACGTGTACAGCATCATGACGAAGCTCGGTGCGCCCGATCGCGGCGCCCTGATCGTCCTG
The DNA here is from genome assembly GCA_023436925.1 of Actinomycetes bacterium. GTDB lineage: Bacteria > Actinomycetota > Actinomycetes > Propionibacteriales > Propionibacteriaceae > Propionicimonas. The sequence goes on along the minus strand of JAEZHJ010000090.1, from coordinate 5,427 downwards.
GCCCGCGAGGCGGGCCTGGGCAGGGCGGACGGCGGGGGCGCCTGACCCGCGGCGAGTCCCACCCCGCGTCCCACCGAATCGAGGACATCCGCACCTGCCGGCCGGGACGCCGGGCAGCCGAGGCTGGGAACCGGCCGCAACCGCGACCGCTCCTCGACCAGAAGGTGTGTACCCGAGATGTCATCGATCTCCGCCACTGACCGACCGCCCGTGGCCCCCGCTCCCGTGCGACGGTTCCAGTTCTCCGCGTGGCCGCTGTGGGCCACCCTCGCCGGCGTCGCCGGCACCATCGCGGTTGTCGTCACCGACCTGCGTCCGGCCGCCGAACTCGAGGCCTTCCTCGAAGGCCGGGAATACGAGGTGACCCCGGCCGACATGGCCGGCCTCGACCCGACGTTGGGGCGGATCGGCTTCCTGTTCGGCATCCTCGCGGTCGCCGCGCTCCTCATCTTCGCCGCAGCCTGGCGCACCCGGGTGGAGTCCAGGCTCCCGCAGTCGGTCGCCGCGGGTGTGGTGAGCTTCGGGGTCGCCGCCACCGCCGCCGGCCTGATCCTCGGTGCCGGGTGGCGCGGCGCGCTGGCGAACTACCTGGGGGCTGAGTCCGGCCTGTACGGCCAGGACGGCCTGTTCGTGTACTACATGCTCACCGACTTCGGCGCGTACCTGCCCTGGTACGGCGTGCTGGTCGCCGCCTTCGGCGTTGTCTGGCTGGCCTTCGTCGAGCGCACCGTGTCGCGCGCCCTGGGCGGCGTCACGGCGGTGATCGCCGTCGGGGCGCTGGCGCAGGTGGTCATCACCGGTGTCCCCGGCCTGCCGGGGGTGTACGCGCCGATGTGGCTGGTCGTGCTCGGAATCTGGCTCGCCGTCGGGCGCAGCCGGGTCACCGCGGCGGAGGGCGAGCTATGAGGCGGTGGGCAGCGGTGGCCGCCGCAGTGGCCGTCGGGGTGCTGGGTGTGCTGGGCGGCTGCGCCACGCCGCCCCAGGCGCTTCCGCCCATCGATGACCGGACGGGGTCCCCGGCTGACCCGACGGCATCGCCGCTCGATGACGGGGAGGGGTCGCCGGACGGCCCGACCACGGATCCTGAGCCGATGGGCGAGGTGCCCCAGGAATGCCGGGAGGGCTTTCCGATGGCGATGCCCGATGCCGACATCGCCGATCTCGAGCTGATGCCGACGGACTGGCCCGCGCCGCCGGCGGGGTCCACGCTGTGCACCACGATGGGCACCGTCGGCGGCACGACCGAGTCGGCCGGCTACGCCGTCGACCTGCCGATCGAAGACATCTTCGCCCACTACGAGAACGCGGTCCAGGGGTACGAGACCGTCCGCACCGACGGAACGGAGAACGGGACCGGCTACGCCACCCTGGATGGCATCGGCGCCGAGGTCGACTTCCAGATCAGGCAGCGCGAGGGCGGGTTCGACCTGCTGTTCGTCAGCCCGGGATCGGGGGGATGAGCAGTCCGGCGCTGACCCAGGCTTCCGGCGTCCGCCGCCCATCCCCTGCCCACCTGCCGCGCCGGCCCGAGCTGCCCGGGCCGGCGCGGCGCATCAGTCGCCGGACCGATCGATGCTCCCCACCTCGAGCGCGGCACGGAGCTTCGGGAAGCCGCGGCGAGGGGTCGCGTCGAAGTACAACCTCCCGTGTCCGTCCAGGAAGGGTCCGGTCTCCCACCCGATCTCGTACTCAGACGCTGCCCGCCGCACGGCCCGGAGAAGACGTCTACGCGGTGGTTGCTGACTCGGGTCCAGGTACGCCCGCCAGGTTCCGGTGATCGGGTGTCGACCGACCCGGAGCAGAGACCCCGCTCGACCGAAGCCGCTGGAGTCGACGGTGCGCAGGCCACCGTTGCGTGGTCGCCAAAGGTCATGCCTGACCTGCGCGGGGAGCAGTGCGGCGGCGAGCGCCGCGAGAGCCGTCCGGCCCCGGATCGCCCCGGCCGCCCACGGATGACCCGCAGCGTCCGCAGCGTCAGGCTCGCGGATGAGGTCAGCATCGATCCCGCGGCGGCGCGGCACCAGCCACCAGCCCTGCCCGGTCCGCGGCTCGTAGTGAACGACGAGGTTCCGCTGGGCCAGCTCGGAGCGAAACCGTGACAGCCGGTCCAGATCCTCGCCGGGCACGTCGAAGCCGGCCCGCCGCCGCGACTCGATCCGCAGCATGGCCAACGGGCGCGCCCAGCGGTGCTCCACCTTGACCGCCCACGGGACGATCGGATCCCTCGAAGGCGCAGCTGCAGGCCGCCAGCTCGACTCCGCAGACGGTGACATGGGGTTCTCCCTCCGGCCGTGCCCCGGGCCGGGGCCGCGTGACCGCGGGCGGGACGCTCGCGGCCGGGTCTTCCTCGGTGGGCACCGGTGCGGTTCCGGTTGCCGAGCGGCCACTCCGAGGGGTTCTCGCCGCTGCTCTTGACCCGGCCCACATCCTGCCACGCCCGGCTGACGGGCGCTCACGACTGCGCGATGTTGCGGATCTGACTCACGAGGAGTCGATCCCGCTGCCACGCCCCCATGTCGTGGTGGGCGGGTCACGCCCCCGCCCGGGCCGCGACGGGGCGCTCGGGGCAGCCGCGAGGGTTACGGCGGGTCGTCACCGGCGGCCGTCGGCAAGTGCGCACCCGCCGATGATCCGGCGCGAGGGGAGGCCCACAGTCTGGTGGCGACCTGACCGGGCACGTCGGACGGCTCCGGTCCGCCGGGCCTGGTTCAGACGTTGAAGCGGAACTCCACCACGTCACCGTCGGCCATCACGTAGTCCTTGCCCTCCATCCGGACCTTGCCGGCGGCGCGGGCTGCGGCCATCGAGCCGGCGGCGACCAGGTCGTCGTAGCTGACGATCTCGGCCTTGATGAAGCCCTTCTGGAAGTCGGTGTGGATCACTCCGGCCGCCTGGGGCGCCGTCCAGCCCTTGTGGATCGTCCAGCCGCGGGCCTCCTTCGGCCCGGCGGTCAGGTAGCTCTGCAGGCCGAGGGTGTCGTAGCCGACCCGGGCCAGGGTGTCCAGGCCGGGCTCGGGAATCCCCATCTCGACCAGGAACTCCCGCGCCTCGTCCTCGTCCATCTCGACCAGTTCGGACTCGATCTTGGCGTCGAGGAAGATCGCCTCGGCCGGGGCGACCAGCGTCCGCATCTGCTCGATCAGGGCTGTGTCGGACAGCTCGTCGGAATCGCAGTTGAAGACGTACAAGTAGGGCTTGGCGGTGAGCAGGAACAACTCCTTGAGCGGCTCCAGGTCGAGGCCGGCGGCGTGCACGCCCACCCCGTCATTGAGGACGGTCTGCGCCTGGCGGACGGCCTCCAGCACCGGCTGGCGGTCCTTGCGCAACCGGGCCTCCTTCTCCAGCCGGGGCAGCGCCTTCTCGATGGTCTGCAGGTCGGCCAGGATCAGCTCGGTCCGGATCGTCTCGATGTCGTTGCCGGGGTTGACCGCGCCGTCGACGTGGGTGACGTCCGGGTCGCGGAACACGCGGGTGACCTGGCAGATGGCGTCGGCCTCGCGGATGTTGGCCAGGAAGGCGTTGCCCATCCCCTCGCCCTGGGAAGCGCCCTTCACGATCCCCGCTATGTCGACGAAGCTCACCGTGGCCGGGACGATCCGCTCGGAGTTGAACAGCTTCGCCAGCACCGGCAGCCGCGGGTCAGGGACCCCGACCACGCCGACATTGGGCTCGATGGTGGCGAACGGGTAGTTCGCCGCGAGCACGTTGTTGCGGGTCAGTGCATTGAAGAGGGTGGACTTGCCGGCATTGGGCAGCCCGACGATCCCGATGGTGAGAGCCACGTCTGCCTACCCTACCGGCCCGCCGCCTTGCCCTTGACCGCGGCCGCTCCTGCTGGCAGGGAGGCGAACCGGCTCTCGGGCGGTCGCTGATGGTGAGTCTCCCGCTCGTGTTCGAGGGACGACGTCACACCTTGCACCAGGGCGGTCAGCGGTCGGCGCCGCTGTAGAACGCGGCGAGCGCCTTGGCCAGGTAGCCCGGGTCGGCGACTCCGGCGAGTTCGCGGGCCGAGTGCATGCTGAGCAGCGGGATCCCGACGTCCACCGACGAGATGCCCAGCCGGCTGGCGGTGATCGGCCCGATGGTCGACCCGCACGGCACCGCGTTGTTGGAGACGAACGGCTGGGTGGGGACACCCGCGGCCCGGCAGACCCGCAGCCACAGCGCGGTCGAGGGACCCTCGGTGGTGTAGCGCTGGTTGGCGTTGACCTTGAGCAGCGGACCCGAGTTCAGCAGCGGACGGTGGTCCGGGTCGTGCAGCTGCGGATAGTTCGGGTGCAGCGCGTGCCCGGCGTCGGCCGAGATCACCGTGGACGCGGCCAGCGCACGGTAGTACTCGTCGGTGCCCCAGCCCAGCGACGCCGCGATCCGGGTCAGGACGTTCTCCAGCACCGGACCCTGTGCCCCGCTGCGGGACCCGGAGCCGATCTCCTCGTGGTCGAAGCAGGCCAGCACGGGGACCTGCTCGCCGGCCTCGGCGCCCAGCAGGGCCACCACCCCGGCGTGCACGCTGCTCAGGTTGTCCAGCCGGGCCGAGGCGAAGAACTCCCCGGCCACCCCGATCACCGCCGGGGTCTCGGTCACGTAGGCGAACAGGTCGTGGCCGTCGATCTCGTCACGGTGCATCCCCAGGGAGCCCGCCACCGCGGCCAGCAGGTCGACCGAGCCGAGCCCGGCGATCGGCTTGAGATGCACCTGCCGGTCGAGCACCAGCTTGTCGTTGACGCTGCGGTCCAGGTGCGGCGCCACCTGCGGGATCCGCAGCCACGCCGGGGTCTTGACCAGGTAGACGTCACCGGCGCGGTCGACCACCCGCCCGGCGAGCCCGAACTCGCGGTCGAGCCAGGAGTTGGCCAGCGGCCCGCCGTAGACCTCCATCCCGGCCTGCGACCAGCCGAAGGCGTAGGCGGACGGATCTGGCTTCAGCTTGAAGCCCGGGGAGTCGGTGTGCGCCCCCACGATCCGGAACCCGACCGGGGCGTCGACCACCTCGGGGATCCGCCAGGCGATGACCGCGCCATCGCGCAGGACGTAGTGCCCGCCGGGCTCGGGATCCCACGGCTCGGTCTCCAACTGCTCGACGTAGCCCGCCTCCGCCAGCCGGCGCGCCACCTCGGCGGCGGCGTGGTAGGACGACGGTGACGCGGTCACGAAGTCCGCGAGGTCGATGATGTGCCCGGTGGAATCCATGTCCGACAGTCTGCCCGACACCCGGATCGGCGAGGAAAGCGGGTCGCTGGGAGAGTCGCTTCACCGATCTGTCAGTGCCGCCCGCGACGATGGGGGCATGGATCAGATGGGTGCCCTGGTGATCGGCCTCGTGGTCGGACTGGCCGTCGGCGCGTTGGCGGTGTGGTTCGTGCTGCGCGCCCGGCAGGAAGCCACCGCTGCCGACTCCGACGCCGAACTGGCCCGCGCCAAGTCCGA
>JAEZHJ010000065.1 GCA_023436925.1 Actinomycetes bacterium | reverse complement strand
GTGATCTGGCGGGTCAGCGCCCTGGGGGCGGCGTCGAAGATGCTGCGCGGCGGGCTGCCGTCACCTCCCTCGGCGAACCAGGTGATGAACCCGTCGATGCCCGAGCGGGCCACCACGGTGATCCAGGACCGGTTCTCGGCGTCGAGTTGGGCGAACCAGGGGTGCTGCTCGGCGATCCGCGCCATCGCGGCGGTGTTCAGGGCCGCGGCGGAGGATCGCAGGTCACGCGCCAGCCGTGCCCGGTCGTGTTCCGACGGCCACCAGTCAGCGGCGCTCGCCATGCAGCTCCTCTCCCCGGGCCAGCAGCCTAACCGGCATAGGGTGTGCAGTCATGGGAGCCGTCCGGGCCGTGGCCGCGCGCGCCGCCGTCCGCGGTGACCTGCACTGCCACACCGACGCCTCCGACGGCCACGCCCCGCTGGCGACGATGGCGCGGGTGGCGGCCGAACTCGGCCGGGAGTACCTGGCCATCACCGACCACTCGCCGCGGCTCAAGGTCGCCAACGGACTGAGCCCGGCCCGGCTGGAAGCCCAGCTCGAGCAGATCGGCGCGCTCAACCAGACCTCCGGGGTGCGGCTGCTGTCCGGGATCGAGGTCGACATCCTGCCGGACGGACGGCTCGACCAGCGGGCCGATCTGCTCGCCCGGGTCGACATCGTGGTGGCCTCGGTGCACTCCGAGCTGCGGATGCCGCGGGAGGAGATGACCTTGCGGATGGTGGCCGCCGTCGCCAACCCCGCCGTCGACGTGCTCGGCCACTGCACCGGCCGGCTGGTCTCGGGCCGACGCGGCACCCGGGCGCAGAGCCGGTTCGACGCCGAGGTGGTCTTCGAGGCCTGCCGGGTGTTCGGCGTCGCGGTCGAGATCAACTCCCGACCCGAACGCCTCGACCCGCCCGACGACCTGCTGGCGCTGGCCGCCGACATGGGCTGCGAGTTCGCGATCGACTCCGACGCGCACTACCCGCGCCAGCTCCGCTACGTCGAGGACGGCGCTGCCCGGGCGGCCGCGGCAGGGATCGACCCGGACCGGATCATCACCAGCTGGCCGCTGGAACGGCTCCTGGAACGTACCCGTCGCGAGCGCGTGCCGCGGGTGGGAGAATAGCGGGAAGGATCCTGCCCGCTGGTAGGTTGCATGGTTGGCGGCCCGCGATCCGGGCCTCCCCGCAATGAAGGAAGGGAAGGCTGTGGCGAACCGCGACTCGATGGGACCGATCCTTAACGGGCTGCCCACGAATCTGCCGGACATCGACTCCGAGGAGACAGCGGAGTGGCTGGACTCCCTTGACTCCATGATCGACGAGGTGGGCCGCAACCGCGCCCGCTACGTCATGCTCAAGCTGCTCGAGCGTTCCAGGGAGCGCCAGATCGGCGTGCCGTCCCTGGTGGCGACCGACTACGTGAACTCGATCCCGCCGGAGCAGGAGCCGTGGTACCCCGGCGACGTCGAGCTGGAGCGCAAGTTCCGCCGGCTGGCGCGCTGGAACGCCGCCATCATGGTGCACCGCGCGCAGCGCCCCGGCGTCGGCGTCGGCGGCCACATCTCCTCCTACGCCTCCTCGGCGACGCTGTACGAGGTCGGCTTCAACCACTTCTTCCGCGGCAAGGACCACCCCGGCGGCGGCGACCAGGTCTTCTTCCAGGGCCACGCCAGCCCCGGCATGTACGCCCGCGCCTTCCTCGAGGGCCGGCTCGACGAGCACGACCTGAACGGCTTCCGCCAGGAGAAGAGCCACATCGTCGACGGCAAGGTCCGCGCCCTGCCGTCCTACCCGCACCCGCGGCAGATGCCCGGCTTCTGGGAGTTCCCGACCGTGTCGATGGGCCTGGGCCCGATCGCGGCGATCTACCAGGCGAACTTCAACAAGTACCTGCACAACCGCGGCATCAAGGACACCTCGCAGCAGCGCGTCTGGGCCTTCCTGGGCGACGGCGAGATGGACGAGGTCGAGAGCCGCGGCGCCCTGCAGCTGGCCGCCTACGAGCAGCTCGACAACCTGACCTTCGTCGTCAACTGCAACCTGCAGCGCCTCGACGGCCCGGTGCGCGGCAACGGCAAGATCATGCAGGAGCTGGAGAGCTTCTTCCGCGGCGCCGGCTGGAACGTGATCAAGGTCGTGTGGGGTCGCGGCTGGGATCCGCTGCTCGCCGCCGACCGCGACGGCGCCCTGCTGAACGTGATGAACACCACCACCGACGGCGACTACCAGACCTTCAAGGCCAACGACGGCGCCTACGTCCGCAAGCACTTCTTCGGACGCGACCAGCGCACCGCGAAGATGGTCGAGGAGTGGTCGGACGAGCGGATCTGGGCGCTCACCCGCGGCGGCCACGACTACCACAAGGTGTACGCCGCCTACGACGCCGCGACCAAGTTCACCGGCGCCCCGACGGTCATCCTGGCCCACACCATCAAGGGCTACTTCCTGGGCTCCCACTTCGCCGGCCGCAACGCGACCCACCAGATGAAGAAGCTGGCGCTGGACGACCTGAAGCAGTTCCGCGACCGGCTCGACATGCCGATCAGCGACGCCGTGCTGGAGGAGAACCCGTACCAGCCGCCGTACGTCAACCCCGGGCCCAACGACGAGCGGATCCAGTACGTCATGGAGCGCCGCAGGGCGCTCGGCGGCCCCGTCCCGGAGCGCCGCAACAACCCGAAGCCGATCAAGCTGCCCGGTGACAAGGCCTACGCCATCGCCCGCAAGGGCTCGGGCAACCAGCCGGTCGCCACCACCATGGCGTGGGTGCGGCTGCTGAAGGACCTCATGCGGGACAAGGAGTTCGCCCCGCACGTCGTCCCGATCATCCCGGACGAGGCCCGCACCTTCGGGATGGACTCGTTCTTCCCGACGATCAAGATCTACTCCCCGCACGGCCAGGCCTACACCCCGGTCGACCACGAGCTGATGCTCGCCTACCGGGAGTCGACCCAGGGCCAGATCCTGCACACCGGCATCAACGAGGCCGGTTCGGTGGCGGCCTTCCAGGCGGTGGGCAGCTCGTACGCCACCCACGGCGTCCACATGGTGCCGATCTACGTCTTCTACTCGATGTTCGGCTTCCAGCGGACGGCGGACGCGATCTGGGCGGCGGCCGACCAGCTGGCGCGCGGCTTCATGATCGGTGCGACCGCCGGGCGGACCACGCTGACCGGCGAGGGCACCCAGCACATGGACGGCCACAGCCACATGATCTCGGCCACCAACCCGGCCGTGGTGTCGTGGGACCCGGCCTACGCCTACGAGATCGGCTACATCATGCAGGACGGCCTGCGGCGGATGTACGGCGAGAACCCCGAGGACATCATCTACTACCTCACGGTTTACAACGAGCCGATGGTGCAGCCGGCCGAGCCGGAGAATGTCGACGTCGAGGGCATCCTCAAGGGCATGTACCTGCTCAAGGAGGGCTCCTTCGAGGGGCTGAACCCGGACGCGCGCCGGGCCCAGCTGCTCGCCTCCGGAGTCGGCGTGGCCTGGGCGCTGGAGGCCCAGGAGTTGCTGAAGAAGGACTTCGGCGTGGTCGCCGACGTCTGGAGCGTCACCTCCTGGACGGAGCTGCGCCGGGACGGCCTGGCGGCCGACGAGCACGCCTTCCTGAACCCCGGCGAGCCGGCCCGGGTGCCGTGGGTCACCCAGAAGCTGGCCGACCGGCCGGGTCCGGTGGTTGCGGTCTCCGACTACATGCGCCAGGTCCAGGACCAGATCATCAACTGGGTGCCGGGCGACTTCGTCTCCCTGGGGGCCGACGGCTTCGGGTTCTCCGACACGCGGGCCGCCGCGCGGCGGTTCTTCCACATCGACGGACCGTCGATCGCGGTGCGGACCCTGCAGCAGCTGGCCAAGCGTGGCGAGGTCGATCCGAGCTGGCCGGCCAAGGCCGCCGAGCTCTACCGGCTCGATGACATCCGGGCGGGCAGCTCGGGCGCCGTCGGCGGTGACGCCTGAGTCCCTTGGTTGTGATGCCAAGGACTGGCTAGGCTTCAGCCATAGTCAGCCAGGAGGGGAGGGGTTAGGCGTGAGCACCGCGCCCGGTTCAAGCACTCGAGCCGTGGCCATGGGCCTGGACAAGGGCGTGGCCGTGCAGGAGCTCGGCTGGGACTCTGATGTCGACGAGGATCTGCGCGACGACATCATGGACGTCACCGGCGAGGAGTTCGTGTACGAGGCTCTGGAAGCTGTCGACGTCGTCCTGCTGTGGTGGCGATCCGAGGACGGAGACCTGGCCGACGGCCTGGTCGACGCCCTCACCGACCTGACGGCCAACGGGGTCATCTGGCTGCTCACCCCCAAGGTGGGTCAGCCCGGTTACGTCGACCCGACAGACCTCGCCGAAGCCGCCCTCACCGCGGGCCTGTCCCTGGCGAATCCCGCTTCGGTCTCGTCGCGCTGGCAGGCCCACAAACTGGTCCGACCCAAGGGCATCAGGCGATGACCTCTCCCGGCCGCACAACTGCCCAGCGCCTGCTGGCGGTGGTTGCGGCCGGGGTACTCACCGGCTGTGCCGGGGTCGCCGCCCCGGTCGGGGCACCGCTGGAGCCGACTCCCGCCATCGCGCCGGCGCCCGCACCCAGCACGCCCAGCGTCGTCGCCTCCGCGACGTCCTCACCCGCGCCGACCGCCAGTCCGTCCGCCACCGCCGCCGCGCAGTCCGTTCGGGCACCGCGGCTCAAGGGCGTCCTCAACTTCCGGGACGCCGCCGGCTGGAAGACCTCGCTGAAACTCTCGGGCGGCGCGACCATGGCCCGCGGCGTGGTCTACCGCTCCGGCAGGCTGAAGGACCTGACCAAGGCCGACGGCAAGGAACTGGTCAGAGCCGGGATCACCGACATCGTCGACCTGCGGACCACTCAGGTGAAACGGCGCAGTCCGGACCCGTCGATCACGGGGGCGAAGTACCGCCACATCAACATCTTCGGGGTGTACTCGACTGGCAGCCCGCGCTACTCCAGTGAGGCCAAGGCGATCGCCGCCCGCAAGAAGATGTACCGGCAGTTCGTGACCGACTCCGGCCAGCGCAAGCGCACCGCGAGCGTGCTCAAGGTGATCGCCAAGGCCAAGGGCCCGGTGATCATCCACTGCTCGGAGGGCAAGGACCGCACCGGCTGGATCGCCGCCGTGCTTCAGCTGACCGCGGGCGCGTCCAGGTCCGACGTGATGCGGGAGTACCTGCTGTCCAACCAGTTGCGCCAGGACGCGATCACGGCGCGGTACAACAAGGTGCGCAAGGCCAGCGGCACCAAGGCGGCCAAGATCGACCGCCGGCTGTACATCGTTGACGACGCCTACCTGAACGCATCGTTGAAGGAACTCGACCGCCGCTACGGCGACCTCGACACCTTCCTCACCAAGGGCCTGGGATTGTCGAAGTCGACCGTGGCCTCGCTGCGCGACAAGTTGCGCGACGACTGAGCCAGCCCCGGACGGCCGCCACGCGGGAACCCGGCCGGTCCCGGACTGCGAGCGCTCAGCCCCGAATGCGTGATTACGCGCCCGCGACTGCCACAATGGTCGCCGCGGCCCGCGGGCCGCCGGGGCGCATAGCTCAGTTGGTTAGAGCAATTCCCTTACAAGGAATAGGCCGGGGGTTCGAGTCCCTCTGCGCCCACCGGCGATACCGGAAGGTACGTAAACGGCTCCGCACCCGGGGTCGGCGCCGCTACATTCAGGCCATGCAGAGCGGACCCGGCACGCCCGAGGTGGACGCGCGGGCCGGCCGGCGGTCACGTCGCAGTCCTGCTCGCCTCGCGATGGCGGTCATCGCGGCCGTGGTTGCCGTCTCTGGAGCGACCCTGGCGCTCGCGGTAGCGACCGCGCAGCGCTGGAGTGCGATCGACGTCCCCGCACAGCCCGAAACCTTCCGGACCGAGTTGTACTACACCGGCCGGTGGATGATCTGCTTCGGCTTCCTCCCGATCGAGGAGTTGTGGAGCGAGCGGGCGACCACACCGGGGCTGGTCTCGGATCCGTCAGTGGTGACGCCGCTCACCTGCACCAACACTGCGGCCGGCGCAGATTATGAGGAACCGCTGTGCCTGGGCGGGCAGGAGTGGTCGGACTGCTTCGAGGCCGCGGTCATCGAGTACGAGAGGGAGTGCACCGGCGCGCCCCTCACGGAGGTCGCCCAACTCCGATGCGACGGCTACCAGCAGGAGCTCGACGTGATGGAGGGGCTGGACGAACCCGGTGCTGTCGTGATTGCGGACGGCGGCGACTACCTCCGCTCGATCCCGGAGATGGAGCCTCGCCAGGTCTCCAACAACGACGCCCGCCCCGCTGTCACTCATGAGGCGGTGTGCTACTTCGGCGTGCTCGGTGAGTGTCCCGCTTCCGCGGACATCCAGGAGCGCTAGGCCCACGCCGTCCCGGGGCCGCGCGGCTGACCGGAACCACATGGAGTCGACAGCGTCCGCGACCCGCCTGCTGCCGCCAGGGGGAGCCAGTGGAATACCTGCCCGGATCACCGGATTGCACTGGTCACAAGCAACCTGTCGAAGGAGGCCGAGATGGCCAGGGTGTGTGTTCTGGGTGGCACCGGGTATGCCGGCGCCGCGATCGTCGCCGAGGCGGCCCGGCGCGGGCACGAGGTGACCGCCGTGAGCCGCAAGCCGCCGGCGGAGCCGGTGCCCGGGGTGACCTACCTGACGGGTTCGGTGCTGCAGGAGACCTTCCTCGAGCAGGCCGTGGACGGCCAGCACGTGGTGATCGAGGCGCTCTCGCCCCGCGGCGACATGGCCGGCAAGGTGGAGCGGGTGTTCGACCGGCTGCTGGCACTGGCCGAGCGGGACGGGTTCCGGTTCGGGGTGGTCGGCGGGGTGTCGTCCATGCTGGTGGCGCCGGACGGGCCGCGCCTGCTGGAGGCCAGCCCGCCGTCACCCGAGGTCCGGGCCGAGGCAGAGCTCGGCGTCCGCAAGCTCGAGGTGCTGCGCGAGACCCCGGAGTCGGTCGACTGGTTCTACGTCAGCCCGGCCGCCGAGTTCGGGGCCTGGGTGCCGGGGGAGAAGACCGGGACCTACCGGGTCAGCGACGACGTCCTGCTCACCGGGCCGGACGGACGCTCGCACATCTCGGCCGCCGACCTCGCTCTGGCGGTGCTCGACGAGATCGAGCAGCCGGGCCACCGGCGGCGGCGCTTCCACGTCGCCAACTGAGCGCGGACCGCTGCGCACCGCTGGTCGCCGGCGCCTGCCCGGACGGTAGACTGACCCCTCGTGACCGCCGCTGACCTGCAGGCCGACCTGGCCGAACTCGAACGCACCCTGACGTCGATCGAGGCCGTGCTCGACCCCGCTGCGAAGCGGGCCGAGATCGCCGAGCTGTCCGAGCAGGTCTCCGCCCCCGACCTGTGGGACGACCAGGAGAATGCCCAGCGCATCACCTCCAGGCTGTCCCGGCTGCAGTCCGAGGTGGACCGGCTCACCAAACTGCGCGGCCGGATCGAGGACATCGGCGTCCTGGTCGAGCTCGCCCAGGAGGAGAACGACGCCGACACCCTGGCCGAGGCCCACAAGGAGTTGCGCGGCCTCCGCGCCGACATCGACGCCCTGGAGACCCGCACCCTGCTCTCGGGTGAGTACGACCAGCGGGAGGCGCTGGTCACCATCCGCTCGGAGGCCGGGGGAGTGGACGCCGCCGACTTCGCGGCCATGCTGCTGCGGATGTACCTGCGATGGGCGGAGCGGCACGGCTACGCCACCGAGGTGTACGAGACCTCCGAGGCAGAGGAGGCGGGCATCAAGTCGGCCACCTTCACCGTGAAGGAGCCGTTCGCCTACGGCATGCTATCGGTCGAGCAGGGCACCCACCGGCTGGTGCGGATCTCGCCCTTCGACAACCAGGGCCGTCGTCAGACCTCCTTCGCCGGGGTCGACGTGTTCCCGGTCACCGAGGAGATCGACCACATCGACATCCCCGAGTCCGACCTGCGGGTCGATGTCTTCCGGTCCTCCGGTCCGGGCGGGCAGAGCGTGAACACCACGGACTCCGCCGTCCGGCTGACCCACATCCCGACCGGGATCGTGGTCTCCATGCAGAACGAGAAGTCGCAGCTGCAGAACAAGGTGGCGGGCATGAAGGTGCTCCAGTCACGCCTGCTGGAACGTGCCCGGGCCGAGAAGGAGGCCGAGATGCGCGGCCTCAAGGGCGACGCGGGCAACTCCTGGGGTGCCCAGATGCGCTCCTACGTGCTGCACCCGTACCAGATGGTCAAGGACCTTCGCACCGAGCACGAGGTCGGCAACCCCGATGCCGTTTTCGACGGCGACATCGACGGTTTCATCGACGCGGGAATCCGCTGGCGCCGCCAGCAGGGCGATCGCTGAGCGACCGTTCCCCCGGTTTCCCGCGGGCCGGCCGGTCCGCGTGGCGGCTGGCTCGGCTCCCGGGCGACGCATACACTGCCAAGGCAAGGTCGGTCTGAGAGATCCTCAGGAAAGCTTCCCCATCGTCCATCCCGGCCGGCTCTGAACCGTGATCAGATTCGAAGGCGTCTCCAAGACGTACCAGGGCCAGACCCGCCCCGCGCTGCAGAACGTGGACGTGGAGATCCAGAAGGGCGAGTTCGCCTTTCTGGTCGGCGCGTCCGGCTCCGGGAAGTCGACCTTCCTGCGGCTCATCCTGCGGGAGTACCTGCCCAGCACCGGCCGGCTCTATGTCGCCGGCAAGGACCTCACCCGGCTGCGCAGCTGGAAGGTGCCGGCGCTGCGGCGCGAGATCGGGACCGTCTTCCAGGACTTCCGCCTGCTGCCCGGCAAGACCGTCAGCGAGAACGTGGCCTTCGCGCTGCAGGTGATCGGCAAACCGTCCGCACTCATCCGCAAGGTGGTTCCCGAGACCCTCGAGCTGGTCGGGCTGGAGGGCAAGGGCGACCGGTTGCCTGAGGAACTCTCAGGCGGCGAACAGCAGCGGGTGGCGATCGCCCGCGCCTTCGTCAACCGGCCGGCGATCCTGATCGCCGACGAGCCGACCGGCAACCTCGACCCGGCGACCAGCGTCGGGATCATGAAGCTCCTCGACCGGATCAACAAGGCCGACACCACCGTGATCATGGCCACCCATGACGCCACCATCGTCGACCAGATGCGCAAGCGGGTCATCGAACTCGTCGCCGGCGAGGTGGTACGCGACCAGACAAAGGGCGTCTATGGCTACCAGTGAGCCGCGCCCACGAGGAGGGGCTGCCTGATGCGGCACACACTGCGCGAGACGTGGTCCGGGCTGCGCCGGAACGCGTCGATGAACCTCGCGGTCATCGTGACGATGTGGGTGTCGCTCACGCTGTTCGGCGCCGGGCTGCTGGTCACCCAGCAGGTCGACCTGCTGAAGGGCAACTGGTACGACCGCATCGAGATCAGCGTCTTCCTGTGCGTGGAGGACTCCCGCGGCGGCAACTGCGAACCCGGCATGGCGGCGACCGACGCCGAACGGGACGCCATCGCCACCGCGCTGCGCGACAACCCCGAGGTGCGCGAGGTCTTCTACGAGAGCAAGGCCGAGGCCTGGGCAGAATTCCAGAAGGTATTCGCCGACGATCCCATCCTGGAAACAATGAACCAGGACATGATGCAGGATTCCTTCCGCGTGAAACTGGTGAATCCCGAGGAATACCAGGGCGTCGTCTCAATGGTGTCGGGAATGCCGGGGGTGCAGGCGGTGCGCGATCTGCGCGAGATCCTCGACCCGCTCTTCGCCTGGCTCAACATGGCCCGGTGGGCGACGGTTGGGGCGAGTGCCCTGCTGCTGATCGCCGCCGCGCTCCAGATCGGCAACACGATCCGCATGGCCGCGTTCTCGCGCCGCCGCGAGATCGGGATCATGCGACTGGTCGGGGCCTCGAACTGGTACATCATGCTGCCGTTCCTGCTCGAGTCCCTGCTCGCCGCCCTGGTCGGCGCCGCCCTGGCCTGCCTGTCGCTGGCCGCCATCCAGGAGTTCGTGATCATCGGCAAAGCTAAAGTTGAGATTAAGACAATCACCGCTTGGATCGGCTGGGAACACGTGGGGTTTGCCATGGCAAGCCTTGTGCTCCTCGGGGTCGTGCTATCTATTATCCCGACGTTGATCGCCACTCGCAGGTTCCTTCGAGTATGAGTCGAATCGAATTGGAGTAGACAGTGCGCCAGGTGACTTCCCCCACCGACCCGCAACCGACGCGCCGCCGCGTCCGCCAGGCCTGGCTCCGGCTGGTCCTGGTCGGGGCCGTGCTGCTGGGGCTGTTCGCCGGCACTGCCGCGACTCCCGCCTCCGCCGACAGCCTGCAGGACCAGCGGGCCAAGGTCCGCAAGGCACTCGCCCGGACGAAGTCGAGCATCGCCACCGCCCAGAACGAGGTAAAGGCTGCGTCGAGTTCGCTGCAGGACTCCCAGTCCAAACTCGACAAGGCCCGCCAGGAACTCGCCTACGTGAAGGGCAAGCTGGAAAAGGCGCGGGAAAAGGACGCCAAAATTGCCAAGGCGCTGAAGAAGGCCGAGGCGGCACTTGAGAAGTCCGAGGCGGCAGTCGTCCAGGGCGAGGCCGACCTGGCCGAGCAGGAACGCCTGATCGGCGATGTCGGGCGGTCCGCCTACCAGCGCCACTCCCGGCTGGTCGACTTCAGCGTGCTGCTCGACTCCGCCAACGTCAGCCAGGTCGCTGACCGGGTCCAGTGGACCGAGCTGATCTTCTCCAGCTCCGCCTCCGAGATGGACCGGCTGCAGCAGCTGCAGGCCGAACTCGAGGCCGCCAAGCAGGCCCGCGAGACCGCCCGCGAGGAGGTCGCCGAGCAGCGCCGGCAGAGCAAGGCCCAGGTCGCCTCCGTCAAGGAACTGGCCGACGACGCCGCTGCCCGCGAGGCCGAGATCGAGCGCCTGGTCGCCGAGAACAAGAAGCTGCGCGACACCGCGCAGCACGAACTCGAAGCCAGTCGCGAGGAGTACGAGAAGCTCGAGAAGCAGGAAGCCGCGATCACCAAGAAGATCCTGGCTGCGGCTGCCAAGGACAAGCAGGTCAACTCCAAGGGCTTCATCCGGCCGGTGAACGCGAACCCGGGCTCCCCGTTCGGGATGCGGTACCACCCGATCCTTCACTACTGGCGGATGCACTGGGGCCTGGACTTCGGCGCCAGCTGCGGAGCCCCGCTGTACGCGATGGCGGACGGCAAGGTCACCCAGGTGCTGCGGACCTCGCAGTCCAACGGCCTGGGCAACTGGACGGTGATCAGCTACGGCAAGTACAAGGGCTCGAACATCTCCAGCGGCTACGCCCACCAGTCGAAGGTCATCGTCAAGGTCGGCCAGAAGGTGAAGCAGGGCCAGGTCGTCGGCTACGTCGGCACCACCGGGCTCTCCACCGGCTGCCACCTGCACCTGCAGATCTACAAGGACGGAACCCGGGTCAACCCGCGTCCCTACGTGTAGCCGGCAGGGCCGCGCAGGACGCGGCATCGGCGCCCGTGCCACACTGGGGGCCAAGGAGGAACCGATGCCGCGACCCACCGGGCGGATCATGGTCGCCCAGAACCGCAAGGCCCGTCACGACTACCACCTGCACGACACCTTCGAGGCAGGCCTGGTCCTGACCGGGACCGAAGTGAAGTCCCTGCGCGCCGGACGGGCGTCGCTGGCGGACGCCTTCGCGACCGTGGACGACGGAGAGGTGTGGCTGCGCAACGCGCACATCCCCGAGTACGAGTTCGGGACGTGGAAGAACCACGCCGCCCGGCGGACCCGGAAGCTGCTGCTGCACCGTCGCGAGATCGCCAAGCTGGCCAAGGAGACGGTGAACTCCGGACGTACCATCGTCCCGCTGGCGATCTACTTCTCCGACGGCTACGCCAAGGTCGAGATCGCGGTCGCCACCGGCAAGAAGGACTGGGAC
The DNA here is from genome assembly GCA_023436925.1 of Actinomycetes bacterium. Classification (GTDB taxonomy): domain Bacteria; phylum Actinomycetota; class Actinomycetes; order Propionibacteriales; family Propionibacteriaceae; genus Propionicimonas. Next base: position 7,023 of record JAEZHJ010000065.1, on the reverse strand, counting down.
AAGCGTCAGACGCTGGCTGCCCGGGAGGCTGACCGCGAGGCCCAGCGCGCTCTCGCCGCCCGCAACCGGGGCGAGTGATGACCGCCCGGTTCGCCCGCCCGCTGCGCGGGCTGCTGGCGGGCGTCGTGCTGGTGCTGGCGGTCAGCTTCGGAGCGGCGCTGCCGGCGCAGGCGGCGAGCCAGGACAGCTACGACTCGTTCGACCTGACGGCGACCCTCAACCCTGACGGCACCGTCGACGTGGTGGAGACGGTGACCCTGCGATTCGGCTCCTCCTCGGGACGCCATGGTCTGGAGCGGACGCTGATCACCCGGGAGCCCGATCCCGACACCGGCCAGGACATGCTCTTCCCGGTCACCCAGATCTCGGCCGAGAGCCTGACGCCGGGCGTCTCCGACATGACCGACATCTCCCACCTCGAGCAGGGCGGTCCGCGCAACACCTACGTCCGGATCCGGATCGGCGATCCGGACCGGGTGATCCGGCAGGACACCGCCAGCTACCGGCTGCGGTACCGCGTCGCCGGCCTGGTGCGCTCCCCGGGTGGTGTCGACCAGTTGTACTGGGACCTGACCGGCTCCTCGATGCCGCAGATCAACAAGATGACCGTGGCGATCACCGTCCCCGGCGGGGCGCAGCAGGTGTTCTGCTCGGTGGCGCAGCCGGGCGAGTCAGGGCCGTGCACCTCGGAAGAGATCGCCTCCGATGGACGGGCACTGTTCAGCCAGGACGTGATCCGGCGCGGCGAGCTGATGACGGTCGGGGTCGCTGTCACCCCGGGACTGGTGTCTCCCAACACCCCGATCCTCGAGGAGAATGCCGAGGCCGCCCAGGAGCGGCTGGGTCGCGGCATCCTGCTCGGCTCGACCGGGGCTGCGGCCGCGGTCGTGGTGGGCGGCTGGGCCTTCCTGCGCGGCAAGACCGGCGACCGTCGCTTCGAGGGCTTGCCGCCGGGCGTGCTCCCGGCGCCGGGGCAGCAGGGGCACGAGGTCGCGAACCCGCGCAACATCGAGATCCCGGTGTCCTTCGCGCCGCCGCGGCTCTCCCTGGCGGAGGCCGGGCTGCTGCTGGACGGGACGGGCCAGGTGAAGCACACCACGGCCACCCTGATCTCGCTGGCGGTGAACGGTGCGATCAAGCTGCGCAGCGAGGAGCCGCCGCAGGCTGTGCTCGTCGACGCCGACCGGGCGCCGGACAAGCCGGCCCGCGCGCTGGTGCGCTCGCTGTTCAAGAGCAATGACGTGGCCGACCTGACCGAGCCGGGCTCGATGACGTCCGTCGACACCGCGGTGCGGCGTGCGGCGGAGAAGGCGGCCGAGCGCGGCGGCTGGTTCCTGGACACCCCGCAGGCCACCACCGGCTCCGGGCTGGCCCAGGTGGTGCTGGTCCCGATCGCCGGCTTCGCCGCCTTCATCATCTTCGGACCGGTGGCCCTCAACCTGTGGCCGCTGGGACTCGCGCTCATCATCACCGGACTGGTCGTGGCCACCAGGCTCTCCAAGGCCCGGCGGACGGGGACGGGTCGCGCCCTGACCGACCAGGTCGAGGGCTTCCGCACCTACCTGGCGACCGCCGAGGCGGAACAGTTGCAGTTCGAGGAGGGCGAGGACATCTTCTCCAAGTACCTGCCCTGGGCGGTGCTGTTCGACCTGACCGACCGCTGGACCCAGCTGTGCGAGCAGCTGGTCGCGATGGGCCGGCTCTCGGCGCAGCCGCCGGACTGGTACTACGGCTCGTCCTGGAGCCTGCACACGCTGCCGTGGCAGCTGAGCACGATGGGCAGCCACGTGGCGACCGCGGTGGCCCCGCCGCCGCCCAGCGTCTCCGATTCCGGCTTCGGAAGCGGCGGGTCCGCCTTCGGGGGCGGCGGGTTCTCCGGTGGTGGCGGCTTCTCCGGCGGCGGTGGCGGCGGTGGCGGCGGCGGAAGCTGGTAGGACCGAGCTACTGTTCAAAGTAAACGGTACGGTGTAGTTTCCTTTGTGTGGAGGGACCAACCCGTAGCGATCGGCGGAGAGCGGCCATCATCCAGGCAGCCAGCCAGGCCTTCCTCGCGCACGGCTTCGCCGGCACCAGTGTCGACGAGATCGCCGCGGCGGCCGGCGCGTCGAAGCGAACCGTCTACAGCCACTTCGGGGACAAGGAAGGGCTGTTCCGGGCGGTCATCCGGGGCACCGTCGACCCCATGCAGGCCGAACTCCAGCGCCGGCTCGACGAGGCCTCGACCGAGCCGACCGAACAGGCGGTGGAGGCGCTGACCCTACTGCTGGCCCGCCTCATCGTCACCCCCACCACCATTGCGCTGCGGCGACTGCTGATCGCCGAGGCCGACCGGTTCCCCGACCTCGCCGAGGAGTGGTACCGGGTGGGGCCCGCCCAGGCCCTGCAGCGGCTGGAGGGCTACGTCACCCGGCTCGTGCAGCAGGGCGCTGTGAGGGTGCCGTCGGCTCGCCAGGCCGCCGAGGTGCTGTTGTGGCTCTCGATCTCGACCCCACTCAACCGCCTCATCTTCGCTCCCTCGGGCACGGCGCCGGAGCCGGGCGAACTCGAACGCGCGGCGGCCGGTGCGGCCGACGTGTTCTGGCGGAGCTATCGCTCCGGCTGACCCCAACCCCAGGAGGTTCCACCATGTCCTTCCAGGCCTATCTCGACACGATCGAGGAGCGGACCGGCAAGACCCCGCGGGTGCTGCTGGCCGAGGCCGCAGACTACGGCTTCACGGGGCCCCAGGTGAAAGCGGCTGACGTGATCGCCTGGCTCGCCCGCGACTACGGACTGGGCCGCGGCCACGCGATGGCGCTCGTCCACGTCATCCGCAACGGCCCGGTCGTACCGGCCAAGCACGTCGGCTCCGCCGGGACGCACTCCGACCCCAGCCTGGAGCTGTGGCTGGACGGACGCGCCACGAACCCCGCGCGAGGCTGACCTGACCGCCGCGCGGCCCACCGGGGCGGGGCAAGGGCTACGGTAAGCGGGGAGTCGCCCGTGCCACGGCAGTGCCGGTGAGGGCGTTCCCGCCCGACCGACGGCCCAGGAGGTTTGTCCCGTGTCCTTCCCCGTCGACCGGCTCGCCGATCCGACCTTCTTCGCTGACCGCCGCTTGCCCGCCCACTCCGACCACCGCTGGTTCGCCGGCGCGGCCGAAGCGGCGACCGGGCGAAGCTCCTTCGAGCAGAGCCTGAACGGGTTGTGGAAGTTCCACTACGCCAAGAACCCCGGCCTCACCGTGGCCGGGTTCGAGGCGCCGGACTTCGACTGCAGCGGCTGGGACGACATCCCGGTGCCGGCCCACCTGCAACTGCAGGGCTACGACCGGGCCCAGTACACCAACGTCCAGTACCCCTGGGACGGCCACGAGCAGGTCGAGCCCGGCCAGGTGCCGCGGCGGTACAACCCGGTCGGCAGCTACGTCACCAGCTTCACCCTGGAGCATCCGCTCGGCCCCGGCGAACGGCTCAGCGTCTGCTTCCACGGCGCCGAGAGCGCGGTCGCGGTGTGGCTCAACGGCCACTACGTGGGTTATGCCGGCGACAGCTTCACCCCCTCGGAGTTCGACCTCACCGATGCGCTCGTCGAGGGTGAGAACAAGCTGGCCGCGCAAGTGTTCAAGTGGACCTCCGGCTCGTGGATCGAGGACCAGGACTTCTTCCGGTTCTCCGGCCTGTTCCGCGACGTCGTGCTCTACCGGCGGCCCGCCGTCCATGTCGAAGACCTGCGGATCACCACCACCCTCAGCCCGGACCTCGCCGAGGCGACGGTGCGGTTCGCCGTCCGGCTGGTCGGGGCCGGACGGGTGACCGCCCGGCTCGCGGGGGCCGGTGAGTTCGCCGGCGACGACGAACTCACCCTGCGGCTGCCCCGGCCCAGGCTGTGGAGCGCGGAGGATCCGTTCCTGTACGACCTGGCGATCGAGGTCCGCGACGAGGACGGCACCCTGGTCGAGTACATCCCGCAGCGGGTCGGCGTCCGCCGGTTCGGAATCGAGGACGGTCTGCTGAAGATCAACGGGCAGCGGATCGTCTTCAAGGGGGTCAACCGCCACGAGTTCGGGCTGCAGGGCCGGGTGATGACCCGCGAGCAGACCGAAGCCGACCTGCGCTTGCTGAAGCAACTGGGCGTCAACGCGGTGCGGACCAGCCATTACCCGAACAACAGCTTCTTCTATGAGCTGTGCGACACCTACGGGCTGTACGTGATCGACGAGATGAACCTCGAGTCGCACGCGCTGTGGGACCGGGTGATCCGGGGCGAGCTGACCCCGGACCAGGCCGTGCCGGGCAGCCTGCCGCAGTGGCGCGCGGTGCTGCTGGACCGGGCGGCCAGCATGCTGCAGCGCGACAAGAACCACCCCAGCATCGTCATGTGGTCCTGCGGCAACGAGTCCTACGGCGGCTCCAACCTGCTCGCCGTCGCCGACTACTTCCGCGAGGTCGACGACCGTCCGGTGCACTACGAGGGGATCACCTGGGACCCGCGGTTCCCCGATACCAGCGACGTGGTGAGCCAGATGTACACCCCGGCCGACCGGATCGAGGAGTTCCTGCGCAGCCACCGCGACAAGCCGTTCCTGCTGTGCGAGTACGCGCACTCGATGGGCAACTCGTTCGGTGCCGTGGACCGCTACCTGGACCTGGCCTACCGCGAGCCGCTGTTCCAGGGCGGGTTCATCTGGGACTTCGCCGATCAGGCGGTCGCGCTGACCGACCGTGCGGGCCGCCGCTTCTTCGGCTACGGCGGCGATTCGCTGGAGTCGCCGCACGACGGCGACTTCTCCGGCGACGGCATCCTCTTCGCCGACCGCACGCCCAAGCCTGCGGTGCAGGAGCTCAGGTACCTCTACCAGGGCCTGCGGATCGCTGTCGGCCGCGAGTACGTCGAGGTCGAGAACCGGCTGCTCTTCACCAACTCCGCGGGCTACGAGTGCGTCGTCACGCTGGCCCGGGAGGGACGCGAACTCGCCCGCGCCACCCTGGCGACCGACGTCGAGCCCGGCGCCACCGAGACCTTTCCACTGCCCGTGGCCCTGCCCTCGGAGCCGGGGGAGTACACCGTCGACGTGAGCTTCCGGCTCCGCGCGACGACCGGCTGGGCGGCCGCCGGGCACGAGGTCGCCTTCGGCCAGGGTGTGTTCCGGGTCGGCGCCCGGCCCGGCTCGGTCCGCGGCAAACGGGCACCGGAACTGGTCCGCGGGATCCACAACTACGGCGTGCGCGGGCCGGGCTTCCAGGCCCTGTTCTCCCGGCTCTACGGCGGCTTGGTCTCCTACCGCTTCGGTGACACCCCGGACGGCGGACGCGAACTGCTGCGCGGCATCCCGCAGCCGAACTTCTGGCACGCGCCGACCTCGAACGAGCGCGGCTGGAAGATGCCGTTCCGTGACGGCCAGTGGCTGCTGGCGAGTCGCTACCCGGACCTGGCCGACGGGGAGAACCCGTCGGTGGCGGTGGACGGCGACGCCGTGGAGTTCACCTACCGCTACCGGCTGCCCACCACCCCGGCCAGCCACTGCGAGGCCCGCTACCGGGTGACCGGCGACGGCCGGATCGAGGTGACCCTCACGCTTCAGCCGGCCCAGGGGCTGCCCGACCTGCCGGAGTTCGGGCTGCTGCTGTTGACTGACGCCTCGTTGCACCGCCTGCGCTGGTACGGCGAGGGCCCGCTGGAGTGTTACGTCGACCGGCGCCGCGGTGCCCGGCTCGGGGTGTACACCGCCGAGGTGGCCGACCAGTTGACGCCCTACCTGCGTCCGCAGGAGGCGGGCAGCCGGACGGGGGTCCGCTGGGCCAGTGTCACCGACGACCGCGGCTGGGGGCTGCGCTTCGAGGCCGAGGAGCCGATGGAGTTCTCGGCGCTGCCGTGGACGCCGTTCGAGATCGAGAACGCGGCCCATCCCACCGACCTGCCGCCGGTGCGGCACACCGTGCTGCGGCCGGCCCTGATGCGCCGCGGCGTCGGGGGCGACAACTCCTGGGGCGCGATGACCCACCCGGAGTACCGGCTGCCCGCCGGCGACCTGGTGTTCCGGTTCAGCTTCGGCGGGATCTGCGAGCCGCCGCAGTAGAAGCCTGAGAGTGAGTTTCTCTCGCTAGTACGGGAGAGAAACTCACCCCCACGAGGCGGAGGCCGGATGCTAGCGGACGCCGACCAGGTCGCAGACGAAGATGAGGCTCTCGCCCGGCTTGATGACGCCACCGGCGCCGCGGTCGCCGTAGGCCAGGTGGGCCGGGATCTCGAGCCGGCGACGGCCGCCGACCTTCATGCCGACGATGCCCTGGTCCCAGCCGGAGATCACCTGGCGGGCGCCGAGGCCGAACACGAGCGGCTCGCCGCGTCCGTAGCTGGAGTCGAACTCCTCACCGGTGGAGAAGGCGACGCCCACGTAGTGCACGGCCACCTTCTTGCCGGGGACGGCCTCGGGGCCGGTGCCGACCTCGAGGTCGGTGATCTTCAGTTCGGTCGGGGCCGGGCCCTCGGGCGGATCGACGAATGGCTTTTCCATGCGCCCCACCCTAGCCATCCGCGATCGGCCACGAATCGGGTAAGGTTGTGGGGCTGGGGTCGCGAGAGTGGCCCGAGCAACAACTCAACAGGGGGTGACTGGTTTCGACTTGGGACGGTAGTCCCAGGAGAAGCGGGCCGAGGATCCAGGGACATCTCGTTAACGACTCCTGGAAACCAATAAGTGCCAACACATCGCGCACTGACTTCGCTCTCGCTGCCTGAGCAGTGACCGAAGGGTCAGCCCGGACGCGCCTTCCGTCCGGTTCCTGGCCTCATTTTGAAGGCTTGCTGCACTGACCCCGTTCTCGGGTCAGCGCGGGACTTCTTGAGAACTGGGCCTGTCCACCACATGCCGACGTGAGGGTGGGGGCCAAGTAGAACGACTAGTCGGCTGCGCCCGGAGAAGTCCTGGTTCACCGCTCGAGGACGCGGGTTCGACTCCCGCCACCTCCACCCCTGCTGACAGGTGCTCGCACCTGAGGACCGGAGTTGCCCCACGGGGCGCTCCGGTTTCGGTTTTCCGGG
>JAEZHJ010000149.1 GCA_023436925.1 Actinomycetes bacterium | reverse complement strand
TGGTCGGCGGCATGGAGCGCTACTACCAGATCGCGCGGTGCTACCGCGACGAGGACTTCCGCGCCGACCGGCAGCCGGAGTTCACCCAGCTCGACATCGAGATGAGCTTCGTCGACCAGGACGACGTGATCGCCCTGGCCGAAGAGGTGATGGCGGCGTGCTGGGAGCTCATCGGGGTGAAGATGGAGCTGCCGCTGCCCCGGATGACCTGGCACGACGCCATGGACAACTACGGCTCGGACAAGCCGGACCTGCGCTTCGACCTGAAGATCCGCGAACTCACACAGTTCTTCGCCGACACCCCGTTCCGGGTCTTCCAGGCCCCCTACGTCGGCGGTGTCGTGATGCCCGGCGGCGCTTCGCTGCCGCGCCGGCAGTTCGACGCCTGGCAGGAGTGGGCCAAGCAGCGCGGCGCCCGCGGGCTGGCCTACATCACCGTCGGCGAGGACGGCGAACTGGGTGGACCGGTCGCCAAGAACATCTCCGACGCTGAGCGGGCAGGGATCGCAGCGGCGATGGACGCCCAGCCGGGCGACGCGATCTTCTTCGCCGCCGGCAACCGGGAGACCTCCCAGGAGCTGCTCGGTGCCGCCCGGCTGGAGATCGGCCATCGGGTCGGCCTGATCGACGAGGACGCCTGGAGCTTCCTGTGGGTGGTGGACGCGCCGATGTTCAAGTCGGCCGCCGACGCCGTCGCCGCCGGGGACGTCGCCGTGGGGGAGGGTCGCTGGACCGCCGTCCACCACGCCTTCACCTCGCCCAAGCCGGAGTCGATGGACACCTTCGACACCGACCCGGGCAGCGCCCTGTCCTACGGCTACGACTTCATCTGCAACGGCAACGAGGTGGGCGGCGGTTCGATCCGTATCCACCGCCGCGACATCCAGGAGCGGGTGTTCGCCGTGATGGGAATCAGCCCCGAGGAGGCCGAGGAGAAGTTCGGCTTCCTGCTGGACGCGTTCTCCTACGGCGCCCCGCCGCACGGCGGGATCGCCTTCGGACTGGACCGGCTGGTGATGCTGCTGGGTGGCTTCGACACCATCCGCGACGTGATCGCCTTCCCGAAGTCCGGCGGCGGTTTCGACCCGCTGACCGAGGCCCCGGCCCCGATCACCGCCAAACAGCGCAAGGAGGCCGGCGTCGACGCCAAGCCGGTGGAGAAGCCAGCGACGGTCTGACGGGTCCGGTTCCAGCCTGGACACCACAACGCCCCCGGGAGGTTCCCGGGGGCGTTGTGCGTGTGTGTCTGGTTACCGCAGGTCGTCGGCGTTGGGGGTGTCGGGCTCGGTGGCCAGCAGGCCGTAGAGCCGGCGCCGGGCCTCGGAGATGATCGCGGTAGCCTGCTCGACCTGGTCGGGCGTGGCGGTGCGGACCACCTCCTTCGTGGCCCCGGCAAGGCTGCCGAGTTCGTGCCACAGCGAGCGCATCGTGTCGCCGTCGCCGAAGGCGGCATTGACCGCCGACCACGGGGCGTCCAGCCCGGCGGCGGCTTCGCGGCCGCTGTCGGTGAGCCGGAACGCGTTCTGGCCCTCGTTGTCGAAGGACTCGATGAGGCCCTCGTCCTGCAGCTGGTTCAGCGCGGGGTAGACCGCGCCCGGGCTGGGACGCCACAGGCCCTGGGTTCGCTCGGCGAGCGTCTGCATCATCTGGTAGCCGTTCATCGGCTGCTCGGTGAGCAGGGCCAGGATCGACTCGCGGACTTGGCCGCGGCGGTTGCGTCCGCCACGCCGGCCGGGGCCGAAGGGGCCGCCGGGCATCCCGCTTGGGCCGCCGGGGAAGGGGCCGGGTCCGAAGCCGCCGGGGCCGAACGGGCCGGGACCGGTGAAGCTGCCGGGGCCGCCGCGGCGACCGCGTCGATGGCCGCCCTTGGGCGGGCGGCCCTGCCATTCGTCATGGTGGTTCATGGGTGTCTCCTTGTGGGTTGGATGACGTAACGATATATCGGAACTACATCGAAAGCAAGTGGTCGGGTCTGCGGGGCTGCGCGGTGTAGCGTTCGAAGGCGTGGAGGAGGACCTGTTCGGCACCGTGACCGGCGCCCCTGACCCGCGTGGCCACGGCTCACTGGGCGCGGCCAACCACGCCCAGTTGCCGCTGGCGGTGCGGATGCGGCCGCGCACCCTGGACGAGATCGTCGGCCAGCAGCACCTGCTGGCGCCGGGCTCGCCGCTGCGCCGGCTGGCGTCCGGGGACACCATGTCGGTCTTCCTGTGGGGGCCGCCCGGGGTCGGCAAGACCACCATCGCCGCGGTCGTCTCGCAGTCCACCGACCGCCGCTTCGTGGAGCTGTCGGCGGTGACCGCCGGCGTGCGTGAGGTGCGAGCCGAGCTGGAAACCGCGCGTCGCGAACTCGCCCGCGGCCGCAGCACCGTGCTCTTCGTCGACGAGGTGCACCGCTTCTCCAAGACCCAGCAGGACGTGCTGCTGCCTGCGGTGGAGAACCGGCTGGTCACCCTGATCGCCGCCACCACCGAGAACCCGTCCTTCTCGGTGATCTCGCCGCTGTTGTCCCGCTCCCTGCTCCTCACGCTGAAGCCGCTGACCGCCGACGACATCTCGGTGCTGATCGAGCGGGCGCTGGCCGACGAGCGCGGGCTGGCCGGCGAGTTCAGCCTCGCCGAGGAGGCGAAGGACGCCCTGCTGCGGCTGGCCGGCGGCGACGCCCGGCGTGCCCTGACCTACCTGGAGGAGGCGGCGGCGGGCGCGCGGGCCCACGACACCGACGTGATCGACGCCGCCATCCTGGAGGCCGCCGTCGACCGGGCGGCGGTGCGCTACGACCGTGACGGCGACCAGCACTATGACGTGATCAGCGCCTTCATCAAGAGCGTCCGCGGTTCTGACGTCCAGGCTGCGCTGCACTACCTGGCCCGGATGATCGAGGCCGGGGAGGACCCGCGCTTCATCGCCCGGCGGCTGATCATCCTGGCCAGCGAGGACATCGGCATGGCCGCCCCGTCGGTGCTGCAGACCGTGGTCGCCGCCGCGGACGCGGTCGCCATGATCGGCATGCCCGAGGGCCGGATCACCCTTGCCCACGCCACCATCGCCGCCGCGCTGGCACCGAAGTCCAATGCCGTCATCACCGCCATCGACGCCGCCCAGGCCGACGTCCGGGCGGGCCGGATCGGGACCGTCCCGCCGCACCTGCGTGACGCGCACTACCCGGGGGCGAAGAACCTCGGCCACGGGGTGCGCTACCAGTACGCCCACGACCACCCGCACGGCGTCGCGCCGCAGCAGTACCTGCCCGACGAACTGGCCGGCGCCCGCTACTACCGGCCGACCGACCACGGCAACGAGGCGACCCTGGCCGAGCGGCTCGAGGTGCTCGAACAGCTGCTGCGGCCACCGGCGGGACGTGAGCCGGAGACCGGTCGCTAGGCGCTGCGTCGTTCGCGTAGGCTGCTCGTACCCGACGTCCCACAACAGCGAGGAAACCAATGTCAGTTGGAGAGGTAGCAGGCCTGATCGCCGCCGTGGCCGCCGTCGCCCTCGTGGTGTTCTGCGCGGTCCCGCTGCTGAAGCTCGGACGGGTGCTCGAGGAGCTCCGCCTGGCGGTCCGCGACCTCGGCCACAACTCGGTCCCGATCCTGCAGGAACTGCGCGGCACCGTCTCGGCGACCAACGAGGAGCTGTCCAAGCTCGCGCTGGTCACCGAGGACGTCGCCAAGGTCAGCGCCAATGCGACCGTGGTGACCGAGAACGCCGCCCAGCTGTCGACCGTCTTCTCCGCCACCCTGGGCGGCCCGCTGATCAAGACCGCCGCCTTCACCTACGGCGTCCGCAAGGCCGTCGCGGGCAAGCGGAAGGCCAAGTGATGGGCAAGCGGCTGTTCTGGTTCGCGGTCGGGGTCGGCGTCGCCGCCTTCGTCGTCGTGCGCGGCAAGGAGCTCTACCACCGCTACACGCCCGAGGGTGTCGTGGGCCAGATCGACAAGGCCCGGCAGAACGCCGGTTCGTGGATCGGTGACTTCCTCTCTACCATGGGCGAGGCGATGGACGAGCGGGAGGACGAGTTGCGGGAGGCTCTCGGCCTGGACAGGTGACACCGCCTGTCCAGGAGGACAACCCCGCCGTTGCATCACCCAGTTAGGAACAACCCGATGAACACCGCTGACGTCCGGCAGCGCTTCCTTGACTTCTTCGCGGCGCGCGAACACACCGTCGTGCCCTCGACCCCCCTGGTCTACAACGACCCCACCCTGCTCTTCGTCAATGCGGGCATGGTGCCGTTCAAGCCGTACTTCACCGGCGCCGAGGAGGCCCCCTTCAAGCGCGCGGTGAGCGTGCAGAAGTGCGTCCGCACCCTCGACATCGAGGAGGTCGGCAAGACCACCCGGCACGGCACCTTCTTCCAGATGCTGGGGAACTTCTCCTTCGGCGACTACTTCAAGGAAGGCGCGATCGACTTCGCCTGGCAGTTGGTCACCGGCTCGGTGGCCGACGGCGGACTCGGCTTCGACCCCGACAAGGTCTGGGTGACGGTCTACCTCGACGACGATGAGGCAGCCGCGCTGTGGCGCAAGGTCGGCATCCCGGACCAGCGGATCCAGCGCCGCGGGCTCAAGGACAACTACTGGCACATGGGGATCCCCGGCCCGGGCGGTCCCTGCTCGGAGATCTACATCGACCGCGGCCCCGAGTTCGGCGCCGACGGCGGCCCGATCGCCGACGAGGACCGGTTCCTGGAGATCTGGAACCTGGTCTTCCAGACCGAGGAACTGTCGGCCGTCCGTGCCAAGGACGACTTCGACGTGGTGGGGCCGCTGCCCAGCAAGAACATCGACACCGGCGCGGGCCTGGAGCGGATCGCCTACCTGCTGCAGGGCGTCGACAACATGTACGAGATCGACGAGGTCTACCCGGTGCTGGCCAAGGCCGGTGAGCTGGCCGGTCGACGCTATGGAGCCGACCCGACCGATGACGTCAGGATGCGGGTGGTCGCCGACCACGTCCGCTCCTCGCTCATGCTGATGACCGACGGCGTGACGCCCGGCAACGAGGCGCGTGGCTACGTGCTGCGCCGGCTGCTGCGCCGTTCGATCCGGGCGATGCGGCTGCTCGGCGTCAACGACCCGGTGCTGCCCGAACTGCTGCCGGTGAGCCGGGAGAAGATGGCGACCTCCTACCCCGAGATCGACCAGCAGTGGCCGCGGGTCAGCCAGCTCGCCTACGCCGAGGAGGAGGCGTTCCGGCGCACCCTGACGGCGGGAACGCAGATCTTCGACCTCGCCGCGGCCGAGGCAAAGGCGTCGGGTGCCGGCGCCCTGCCCGGTGACAGCGCGTTCAAGCTGCACGACACCTACGGCTTCCCGATCGACCTGACCCTCGAGATGGCAGCCGAGCAGGGCCTGGAGGTCGACCGCGAGGGCTTCCGCCGGCTCATGCAGGAGCAGAAGGACCGCGCCAAGGCGGACGCCCGCGCGAAGAAGGCCGGGGCGGTCTCGTCCGAGGCCTACAAGACGCTGCGTGCCGCAGGAGAGGTCCCCTTCCTCGGGTTCACCGACCTGACCGCCGAGACCACCGTCCGCGGCATCATCGCCGACGGCAAGGTCGTCGACGTGGCGCGGCCGGGCGACGTCGTCGAGGTCGTGCTGGACGAGACCCCGTTCTACGCCGAGGCCGGCGGCCAGGACGCCGACTCCGGCGTGATCACAGGGTCCGGGCTCGCCCTCGAGGTGCTGGACGTCCAGCGCCCCGTCCCCGGGCTGGTCGTGCACCAGGTCCGGGTCGAGGACGGCGAGCTTGCGACCGGCGCCAGGGTGGCGGCGGCGGTGGACGCGCTGGCGCGCGCCCGCGCCTGCCAGGCGCACACCGCAACCCACATCGTGAACGCCGCGCTGCGCCAGCTGCTCGGCGAGGGCACCCACCAGGCCGGCTCCTACAACCGGCCCGGCTACCTGCGGTTCGACTTCAACAGCCCGCAGGCGCTCTCGGCGATGCTGCAGCAGGACCTGGAGGGGGTGGCCAACGAGGCGATCCGCGCCGACTACGAGGTGACCGCGGTCGAGCTGCCGCTGGCCGAGGCCCGTGCTCTCGGCGCGCAGGCGATGTTCGGCGAGAAGTACGGCGACATCGTCCGGATGGTCGAGTTCGCCGGCCCGTGGTCCCGGGAACTGTGCGGCGGCACCCACGTCGAGCGCACCTCGCAGATCGGGCTGCTCAGCCTGCTCGGCGAGGCTTCGGTCGGCTCCGGGATCCGTCGCGTGGAGGCGCTGGTGAGCGCTGACGCCTTCGACCACCTGGCCAAGGAACGTGCCCTGGTGGCCAACCTCGTCGACCTGCTCAAGGTCCAGCCGGACCAGCTGACTGACCGCGTCACCAAGCTGGTCGCGCAGCTGAAGGCGGCCGAGAAGGAACTGGCCGCCGTCCGCAGCAGGCAACTTCTGGAGCGGGTGCCCGCGCTGGTCTCCGGCGCCCAGTCGGTGGGTGGCTATCGGCTCGTTGCCGAACACCTGCCCGGCGTGGCGGCCGACGACCTGCGCACCCTCGCCACGGAGCTCCGCAGCCGGTTCGGCAGCGAGCCTGCGGTGGTGGCGCTGATCGGCGGCGAGACCAAGCCTGCCCTGATCGTGGCGACCACCGAGGCGGCGCGCGCCCTGGGTGCCCGAGCCGGTGCGCTGGTCGGCGCCGCGGCACCCGCCCTGGGTGGCCGGGGCGGTGGGCGCGACGACCTCGCCCAGGGCGGCGGTACCGATGCGGCGGGGGCACCGGCGGCGCTGGACGCCGTCCGGGCCGCGCTGCAGGGCTGAGGCAGATGCGTCCCGGCGTCCGGCTGGCGATCGACTGGGGCGAGGCGCGGATCGGGGTCGCGGCCTGCGACCCGGCCGGCACCCTCGCCTACCCGGTCGAGACGGTGCCCGCCGGGCCTGCGGCGATCCCCCGGATCCGGGACCTCGTGGGGGAGTACGACCCGATCGAGCTCGTCCTCGGCCTGCCCCGGACCCTGGCCGGCACCGAGTCGTACGCCGCCTCGAAGATCCGGACGGTGGCCGACGAGCTCGCCGCGGCGCTGCCCGGGCTGCCGGTCCGGCTGGTCGACGAACGGCTCAGCACCGCCGCCGCCTCGCGCAAGCTCGGGCAGGCCGGCCGCAACACCCGCCGGCAGCGCCGGGTGATCGACCAGGCGGCTGCGGTCGCTATCTTGGAGGGAGCGCTCGACCAGGAGCGCGCCACCGGCCAAGCCCCAGGAGAACTGCGATGACTGCCCGCCGTGCCATCGAGCCGGACGAGGACCGTCCGGGCCGTGCCCGCGGCTGGATCGCCCTGCTCGTGTCGCTGGTGGTCGTGCTCGGCGGTGCCGGCATCGGCTGGGTGTTCCTGCGGGACAGTGCCCGCGGCTGGTTCGCGGTCGCCGACTACCCCGGCCCGGGTGGCGAGGAGGTCATCGTCACCATTCCCAAGGGCTCCAGCCTGACCCGGATCGGCGAACTGCTGACCGAGGCGGATGTGGTGGCCTCGGCGACCGCCTTCGTCAAGGCCGCCGGCGAGGTTCCGGCGGCCTCCACCCTCCAGGCCGGCACCTTCCGGCTGCGCGCGCAGATCCCGGCCAGCACCGCGGTCGAGATGCTGCTCGACCCGGCCAATGTCGAGCGCAACATCTTCCGACTGCGCGAGGGTGCCCGGCTGACCGATCACATCAAGGCGATGGCGGCCGCCTCCGGGCTGCCCGCGTCCTCCTTCGAGGAGTTGCTGGCCGACCCGGCCCCGCTCGGCCTGCCGACCTGGGCCGGGGACAATGCCGAGGGTGTCCTGTTCCCCGACACCTACGAGTTGCCGACCCCGCTGGACGCGGTGTCGATGGTGGAACTGGCCACCGCGCGCTTCCGCGAGGTCACCGACGAGATCGACTTCGAGGCGCGCGCCTCGGACCTGTCGATCACCCCGCTGGAGGCGCTCACCGTCGCCAGCATCGTCGAGCGGGAGGTGGCCCGCGCCGAGGACCGTCCCAAGGTCGCCCGGGTGATCTACAACCGGCTCGAGCAGGGCATGCCGCTGCAGATGGACTCCACCGTGCACTACGCCGTCGGAGACAGCGGGTCGGTGTGGACGTCGGCCGAGGACCGGGACAACGACTCCCCGTACAACACCTACAAGCACGAGGGTTTGCCGCCGGGCCCGATCTCCTCGCCGGGTGAAGCGGCGCTGGCCTCGGCGATCGACCCCGCCGAGGGCGACTGGCTGTACTTCGTCGCGGTCGACCTGGACACCGGGGAGACCCGGTTCACCTCCACCTACGCCGAGCACCAGAAGGCGGTGGAGGAACTGCAGGCCTGGTGTCGCGCCAGTGACGCGAACCGCGCCAAGTGCGGCTGACCCGGCCAGTCCCGGCAGGCAGCGCGACCGTGTCGAGTAGTCTGGCCGGCAGACCCCACCATCACAAGGAAGGGCGAGGAGTCGATGGGCTGGCTGACCCGTAACCTGCGCGATCCCGACACCGGCAAGATCAGCGGCAAGGAAGTCTGGCTGCGGGTGCGCAGCGCCTTCGCCGTCTTGCTCAGCGTCGGGGTGCTGGTCACCGGGGGCACCCTCATCTCCACCCGCGTGCAGGAGGCCTGGCTGAGCCTGCGTACCACCGAGGACTACATCGGCGAGGGCGTCGAGCCGGTCGAGGTCACGATCGGGAAGGGCACCACGGTCTCGGCGATCGCCGACCTGCTCGTCGAGCACGACGTGATCAAGACCGCGAAGGCCTTCGACCGGGAGGCCGCCGCCAATCCCGACTCGACCAAGATCCAGGCCGGCCGGTACAACCTTCGCACCCAGATTCCTGCCAAGCTCGCACTGTCGATGCTGCTCGACCCGGCGAACATCATCCGGGACCTGATGACGCTGACCGAGGGCCAGCGGATGGACCAGCTCGTCAACCAGATGGCGAAGGCGACCGGGCTGTCGAAGAAGCAACTGAACGCCGCGCTCAAGGACTACAAGAAGCTCGGCCTGCCGAAGTGGGTGAAGAAGTCCGCCGAAGGCTTCCTGTTCCCCGACACCTACGAGCTGCCCGCGTCCCCGAAGGCTGCCGACGTCGTGAAACTCGCCACCAAGCAGTTCGGCCAGGTCGCCAAGGACCTGGACCTGGTCGATCGAGCCGAGGAACTCGGCATCACGCCCTACGAGGCGGTGATCATCGCCAGCATCATCGAGAAGGAGGTCTTCCGCGACGAGGACCGCCCCAAGGTGGCGCGGGTCATCTTCAACCGGCTGGAACGGGGCATGACGCTCGGCATGGACTCCACCGCGATCTACGCCTCGTGGAAGGAAGGGCTCGAGCAGACCAACTACAACCTGGACTCGCCCTACAACACGCGCGTGAACAAGGGACTGCCGCCCACCCCGATCAACTCCCCGGGCCGGGCCACCCTCAAGGCGGCGGTGAACCCCGAGGAGGGCGACTGGCTCTACTTCGTCACGGTGAACCTGGAAACCGGCGAGACCGAGTTCAGCTCGGACGAGGCAGGCTTCCGCAAGAGCGTGGAGAAGTACCGCGCCTGGTGTGCCGAGGATCCGGCCCGCGACAAGATCTGTGACTGAGGTCAGGACCCTTCCCGACTCCGTGACACACTGACGCCCATGCTTCGTTTCCTCACCGCGGGGGAGTCCCACGGCCGCGCCCTCGTCGCCACCATCGAAGGCCTCCCGGCCCACGTCAGCGTGACCAGCGACGAGATCCAGGCGGCCCTGGCCAGGCGGCGGCTCGGACTGGGTCGTGGCGCCCGGATGAAGTTCGAAGCCGACGAGGTGACGCTGCTGGCCGGGATCCGGCACGGCGAGACGCTCGGCTCCCCGGTGGCGATCATGGTCGGCAACACCGAGTGGCCCAAGTGGGAGACCGTGATGGCCGCCGACCCGGTGCCCGCCGAGGAACTGGCCGGCCTGGCCCGCAACGCAGCCCTCACCCGGCCGCGGCCGGGTCACGCAGACCTGCCCGGGATGCAGAAGTACGACTTCGACGAGGCCCGGCCGATCCTCGAGCGGGCCTCCGCGCGGGAGACCGCCGCCCGGGTCGCGATCGCCAAGGTGGCCGCCAACTTCCTCGCCCAGGCCGCCGGGATCCAGGTGCTCAGCCACGTCGTCGCGATCGGCGGCGCCGCGAGCGAGTCCACCGCGCTGCCGCAGCCCGCGGACCTGGCGGCGGTGGACGCCGACCCGGTGCGCTGCTTCGACCCGGACGCCAGCGCGCGGATGCAGGCCGAGATCGAACTGGCCCGCACCGAGGGCGACACCTTGGGCGGGGTGGTGGAGGTGCTGGCCTACGGGCTGCCCCCGGGCCTGGGCTCCCACGTCCAGTGGGACCGCCGGCTCGACGCCCGGCTCGCGGCCTGCCTGATGGGCATCCAGGCGATCAAGGGGGTCGAGGTCGGCGACGGCTTCGCGCTGGCCGCCACCCGCGGTTCGCTGGCCCACGACGAGATGCTGCCCGGGGACACCCGGGTGACCCGCCCGTCCAACCGCTCCGGTGGGACCGAGGGCGGGATGAGCAACGGCGAGCCGCTGCGCGTCCGCGCCGCGATGAAGCCGATCGCCACCGTCCCGCGCGCCCTGCGCACCGTGGACGTGACCACGGGGGAGGCCGCGCAGGCCCACCACCAGCGTTCCGACGTGTGCGCCGTCCCGGCCGCCGGGGTGGTCGCCGAAGCGATGGTCACCCTCGTCCTGGCCGAGGCAGTGCTGGAGAAGTTCGGCGGGGACTCGGTGGCCGAAACCCGCCGCAACCTGGACGGCTACCTGGCCCGGCTGGCCGAGAAGCGGCTGTGGTGAGCGGACGCCGGCTCGTCCTGGTCGGCGCCCCCGCGTCCGGCAAGACCACCCTCGGCCGCACGGTGGCCCAGCGGACCGGTGTCGCCTTCACCGACACCGACGACCTGCTGGTCGCCGAACTGGGCCTCAGCCTCCCGGAGGCCTGGGCCAGCCTGCCGTCCGGGCAGATCGCGGCCGCCGAGACCGGGGTGTGCCTCGCGGCGCTGGACCACGACGGGATCATTGCGCTCGGCAGCGGCGCGGTGGCGGAGCCCGCGGTGCGGGACGCGCTGGCCGGCAAGCCGGTGCTGTGGCTCCAGGTGTCGGCGACCCAGGCCGCCCGGCGACTGGGGATGACCGCGCTGGGTATGGAGACACTCGTCGCGGTTCGGGGCCGGCTCGAAGCCCAGCTTCGGGAACGGGACCCCTGGTATGCAGCGGTCGCCACCCTCCGGCTCGACACCGATCGACTGGACGTCGCACGAGCCGCAGAGGGTGTGGAGCAGGCATGGGAAGGCATCGCATGACGACCTGGGAACCCGTCGACGTGGCCGCCGAGCAGCCCTACCAGGTGCTCATCGGCCACGGGGTGTCCGGGTTGCTGCCCGAGTTCCTCGACGGTGTCGAACGGGTCGCCGTCCTGCACCCCGACGGCCTGGCGGGTCTGGCCAAGCACATCACCGCCGGGCTCGACCACGAGGTGCACCTGATCCGGGTGCCGGACGCCGAGCAGGCCAAGACCCCGGCCGTCCTGCAGTACTGCTGGGAGTCGCTGGCTGCCGCCGGCTTCACCAGGTCGGACGCGGTGCTGGGCCTGGGTGGGGGCGCCACCACCGACCTGGCCGGATTCGTCGCCGCGACCTGGCTGCGGGGGGTGCGCTATGTGGCGCTGCCGACCACCGTGCTGGCGATGGTGGACGCCGCGGTCGGCGGCAAGACCGGCATCAACCTGCCCGCCGGCAAGAACCTGGTCGGGGCCTTCCACGAGCCCTTCACGGTGCTGGCCGACCTCGACTTCCTCGCCACCCTGCCCGAGGCGGAGGTGCGGTCCGGCTTCGCCGAGGTGCTGAAGTGCGGGTTCATCGCGGACCCGGTGATCCTCACCGACTTCGAGGCCGACCCGGCCGGGGCGCTGCAGCCGTCCGAGCGGCAGGCCGACCTGATCCGCCGGGCGGTGGCGGTGAAGGCGGCGGTCGTCTCGGCCGACCTGCGGGAGCGGACCGGCAGCGGCACCGACATCGGCCGGGAGGCGCTGAACTACGGCCACACCCTGGGCCACGCCATCGAGCGCCACCAGAACTACGGTTGGCGGCACGGCCAGGCGATCAGCGTCGGGATGGTCTTTGCCGCCGAACTCGCCCACCGCCTCGACCTGATCGACGAGGCCCTGGTCGCCCGGCACCGGGAGGTGCTGCACGCCGCCGGGCTGCCGGTGCGCTACCCGGGGAGTGCCTGGCCCGACCTGCGGGCGGCGATCAGCCTGGACAAGAAGGCCCGCGGCCGCAGCGTGCGGTTCGTGCTGCTGCGCGGACTGGCGGAGCCGTCCATCGTGGCCGACCCACCGGAGGTCACCCTGGCCGACGCCTACCGCAGCATCGCGCCGTCGGTGTGAGGCGGCCGTCGGCCGGGATGTGCGTCACCCCGCCGGCACGGAATAGACTGTCTGGTCGCAAAGTCGAGGAAAGCAAGGGGCGGACGTGGTCTCCACCAATGATCTGAAGAATGGCATGGTGCTCGATCTGGACGGGCAGCTGTGGAGCGTGCTGTGGTTCCAGCACCACAAGCCGGGCAAGGGCAACACGGTGGTCCGCACCAAGCTCAAGCACGTGCTGACCGGCAAGGTGGTCGACCGCACCTTCAACTCCGACACCAAGGTTGACACCGCCACGGTGGATCGCCGCGAGATGCAGTACCTGTACCACGACGGCGACGGGTACGTCTTCATGGACACCTCCACCTACGACCAACTCACCCTCCCCGAGGCCGTGGTCGGGGAGGCCAGCAACTACCTGCTGGAGAACGCCACCGCCACCGTCGCGATGCACGAGGGAAACCCGCTCTACATCGACCTGCCCGCCTCGGTCGAGCTCGAGGTGACCTACACCGAGCCCGGCCTGCAGGGTGACCGCAGCACCGGCGGGACCAAGCCCGCCACCGTGGAGACCGGCCTGCAGATCCAGGTCCCGCTGTTCATCAGCACCGGCGAGAAGGTCAAGGTCGACACGCGCGACGGCAGCTACCTGGGCCGGGTCTAGATGGCCGCTCCGGCCGCCAAGCGCGGCTCGGCGCGCACCAAGGCGCGCAAGCGCGCCCTCGACATCCTGTTCGAGGCCGACCTGCGGCAGGAGGCGATCCCCGCCATCCTGCAGGCGCATGTCGACCTGGCCGAGCCGCCGATCCGCGAGTTCACCACCGAGCTCGTCGAGGGGGTCGCGGCGAACCAGGTCGCGATCGACCAGGCGATCGCTGCCGCCCTGTCCCCGGGCTGGACGCTGGAGCGGATGCCGCGGGTGGACCGCAACCTTGCCCGGGTCGCCGTCTACGAGATCCTGTTCACCGACCTCACCCCCACGGTGGCCGTCGCCGAGTGCGTCGCGCTCGCCCAGGAACTGTCCACCGACGAGTCGTCCACCTTCCTCAACGGCCTGCTCGGCGGTGTCGTCGGGCAGCGGACGACCCGGCCCGACGCCGGGTAGGTCGCGGCCTCAGGCTCCTGCGCGCGTCTGTCTACCCGGTGGAGGCGCGCGGGGCGGGCCTGTGGCCCTTTGGTAGAGTCGCCGCCCGGAAGGGAACCCCAATGCCAAGCAGCCTTTACGCGCGCCCACTGGTCGACGCCCTCCTGGTCCTGGAGGACGGCCGCTCATTCCGCGGCGTTTCCTTCGGAGCCACCGGCGAGACCTTCGGTGAGGCGGTCTTCTCCACCGCGATGTCGGGCTACCAGGAGACCCTGACCGACCCCAGCTACCACCGCCAGGTGGTGATCTCCACCGCGCCGCACGTCGGCAACACCGGCTGGAACGACGAGGACGACGAGTCGCGGCGGATCTGGGTCGCCGGCTATGTCATCCGCGACCTGTCCCGGGTCCGCTCCAACTGGCGCTCGAACCGGTCGCTGGATGAGGAGCTCCGCGCCCAAGGCGTGGTCGGCATCGCCGAGGTGGACACCAGGGCACTCACCCGCCACCTGCGGGAGCGGGGTGCCATGCGGGTGGGGATCTCGACTGAGGAACTCGACCCGGCCCGGCTGCTGGAGCGCGTCCTGCAGACCCCGCCGATGAGCGGCGCCAACCTGGTCGCCGACGTCACCACCGCCGAGCCCCAGGTCGTCGAGGCGGTGGGGGAGAAGCGGTTCACCGTGGCGGCGGTCGACCTCGGGATCAAGGACATGTCGCCCTACCGGATGGCCGAGCGGGGCATCGAGGTGCACATCCTGCCTGCGGACACCGACCTGGCCGGGATCCAGGCCCTCAACCCCGACGGCGTCTTCTTCTCCAACGGTCCGGGCGACCCGGCCGCGGCCGAGCACGAGGTCGGGCTGCTGCGCGACGTGCTGGACGCCGGCCTGCCCTACTTCGGGATCTGCTTCGGCAACCAGATCTTCGGCCGCGCGCTGGGCTTCGACACCTACAAGCTGAAGTACGGCCACCGCGGGATCAACCAGCCGGTGATGGACCTGACCACCCGCAAGGTCGAGATCACCGCGCAGAACCACGGGTTCGCGGTGGACGCTCCGCTGGCGACCCCGACCGCCACGCCGTGGGGCGAGGCGAGGGTCTCCCACATCTGCCTCAACGACGACGTGGTCGAGGGCCTGGAGCTGCGCTCGCCCGAGGGCGACCTGCTCAGCTTCTCGGTGCAGTACCACCCCGAGGCGGCGGCCGGTCCGCACGACTCGGCCTACCTGTTCGACCGCTTCATCGATGTGATGCAGCGCCGCACGGATACCTCGAAGGACGGCTGATGCCACGACGTACCGACATCTCCTCGATCCTGGTGATCGGGTCCGGGCCGATCGTGATCGGCCAGGCCTGCGAGTTCGACTACTCGGGTACCCAGGCCTGCCGCGTCCTGCGCGAGGAGGGCTTCCGGGTCATCCTGGTCAACTCCAACCCGGCCACGATCATGACCGACCCGGAGTTCGCCGACGCCACCTACATCGAGCCGATCCTGCCCGACTACCTGGAGAAGGTGATCGCCACCGAGCGTCCGGACGCGCTGCTGGCCACCCTGGGCGGCCAGACCGCGCTGAACGCGGCGATCGCGCTGTACGAGTCGGGCGTACTGGAGCGGTACGGCGTGGAACTGATCGGCGCCTCGGTGGACGCGATCCGCGCCGGTGAGGACCGGGAGCAGTTCAAGAAGATCGTCACCAGCCTCGACCTGCCCGGGGTGGAGGTCGGGGTCGCCCGTTCGGCGATCTGCCACACCCTCGAGGAGGTCGTCGCCGCCGCCGAGCAGCTCGGCTACCCGGTCGTGGTCCGCCCCTCCTTCACGATGGGCGGCGTCGGCTCCGGCTTCGCCCACGACGAGACGGAGTTGCGGCGGATCGCCGGCACCGGCCTGGCCGCATCACCGGTCACCGAGGTGCTGATCGAGGAGTCCGTGCTCGGCTGGAAGGAGTACGAGCTCGAGCTGATGCGCGACCGCGCCGACAACGTGGTGATCGTCTGCTCGATCGAGAACTTCGACCCGATGGGCGTCCACACCGGTGACTCGATCACCGTCGCCCCCGCGATGACCCTCACCGACCGGGAGTACCAGAACCTGCGCGACGTCGGGATCGCCGTGATCCGGGCGGTCGGCGTCGACACCGGCGGCTGCAACATCCAGTTCGCCGTCCACCCCGAGACCGGGCGGATCATCGTCATCGAGATGAACCCACGGGTCTCGCGCTCCTCGGCGCTGGCCTCGAAGGCGACCGGCTTCCCGATCGCCAAGATCGCGGCCAAGGTCGCGGTCGGCTACACCCTGGACGAGATCCCCAACGACATCACCGCCGAGACCCCGGCCTCCTTCGAGCCGACCCTGGACTACGTGGTGGTGAAGATCCCGCGGTTCGCCTTCGAGAAGTTCCCGACCGCCGACTCCACGCTGACCACCCACATGAAGAGCGTCGGCGAGGCGATGGCGATCGGCCGCAACTTCACCGAGGCGCTCGGCAAGGCGCTGCGGTCCCTGGAGGACGACAAGGCCGGCTTCGACTTCACCAGCGAGCTGACCACCCCGCTGCCCGACCTGCTGGCCGCGATCTCCCGGCCGCACGACGGTCGGCTGAAGCAGGTCATGAACGCCTTCCGGGCCGGTGCCAGCGTCGCCCAGGTGCACGAGGCGACCGGGATCGACCCGTGGTTCCTCGACCAGGTGATGCTGATCCACGACGTGGCCGGCCTGGTCCGGCGGGCGGACGCCCTCGACGAGCGGCTGCTGCGGCTGGCCAAACGGCACGGCCTGTCCGACGAGCAGATCGGACGGCTGCGCAACCTGTCCCCGGCGGTCGTGCGCGGGCTGCGCTGGGCGCTCGGCATCCGTCCGGTGTACAAGACGGTCGACACCTGCGCTGCCGAGTTCGCCGCCCGCACGCCGTACCACTACTCCAGCTACGACGAGGAGAACGAGGTCGAGCCGCGGACCCGTCCTGCGGTGATCATCCTCGGCAGCGGACCGAACCGGATCGGCCAGGGGATCGAGTTCGACTACTCCTGCGTCCACGCCACCCTCGCGCTGCGGGAGGCCGGCTACGAGACGGTCATGGTCAACTGCAACCCCGAGACCGTCTCCACCGACTACGACACCTCCGACCGGCTCTACTTCGAGCCGCTCACGCTGGAGGACGTGCTGGAGGTCTACCACGCCGAGGCGAAGGTCGGACCGGTCGCCGGGGTGATCGTCCAGCTCGGCGGCCAGACCCCGCTGAAGCTCGCCCAGGGGCTGAAGGACGCCGGCGTCCCGATCGTCGGCACCCAGCCGGAAGCGATCCACCTGGCCGAGGAGCGCGGCGCCTTCGGCCGGCTGCTGGCCGACGCCGGTCTCACCGCCCCCGCCTACGGGATGGCGGAGTCGGCCGAGCAGGCCCTGGAGATCGCCCACTCGATCGGCTACCCGGTGCTGGTGCGACCGAGCTACGTGCTGGGCGGACGCGGCATGGAGATTGTCTACGACGACGCCTCGCTGGCGGGCTACATCGAGCGCGCCACCGACATCACCCCCTCCCAGCCGGTGATGGTCGACAAGTTCCTCGACGACGCCATCGAGATCGACGTCGACGCCCTCTACGACGGAACCGAGCTCTACCTCGGCGGCGTGATGGAGCACATCGAGGAGGCCGGCATCCACTCCGGCGACTCGGCCTGCTCGCTGCCGCCGATCACCCTGGGCGGTGAGGTGATCGACCTGATCCGTCGGGCCACCGAGCTGATCGCCAAGGGGGTCGGGGTCCGCGGCCTGCTCAACATCCAGTTCGCCCTGCTGGGCGACGTCCTGCACGTGCTGGAGGCGAACCCGCGGGCCTCGCGGACCGTCCCGTTCGTCTCCAAGGCGACCGCGACCCCGCTGGCCAAGGCCGCCGCGCGGATCTCGCTGGGGGAGTCGATCGCCGAGCTGCGCGAGGCTGGCCTGCTGCGCCGGGGCATGGACGGCACCGCCACCCTGGAGGCGGCGCCGATCGCGGTGAAGGAGGCCGTGATGCCGTTCAACCGGTTCCGGACCTCCGACGGCACCTGGGTCGACACCCTGCTCGGACCGGAGATGAAGTCGACCGGCGAGGTGATGGGCCTGGACCAGAGCTTCGGCACCGCCTTCGCCAAGAGCCAGGCCGGCTCCTACGGCGAACTCCCGACCGGCGGCACCGTGTTCGTCTCGGTGGCCAACCGGGACAAGCGGCACGCCATCTTCCCGATCAAGAAGCTCGCCGACATGGGCTTCACCGTGCTCGCCACTGCCGGCACCGCCCAGGTGCTGCGCCGCAACGACGTCGAGGTGACGGTGATCCGCAAGCACTCCCAGGGTCGCGGACCGGACGGCGAACCTACCGTCGTGGACGCCATCCTGGGCGGCGATGTGGACCTGATCTTCAACACCCCGCACGGCACCTCGCGGGACGGCTCGCCGCGCCGCGACGGCTGGGAGATCCGCTCGGCGGCGATCCTGGCCGATGTGCCGTGCATCACGACGGTGCAGGGGTTGTCCGCCTGCGTGCAGGGGATCGAGGCCCTGCAGCGCCGGGAGGTCGGGGTCCGTTCGCTGCAGTCGTGGAGCGACGCCGTCCGCGCCGATCTGGCGCAGCGCTGATGGGGCTGCCGGCCGGCCTGCTGGACGGCGGCTACACCCGGCTGCTGCGGCCGGTTCTGTTCGCCTCCCACGGCGGTGACCCGGAGGCGATCCATGAGCAACTGATCGCGATCCTGGCCAGGGTCGGCGGCAACCGGGGGCTGCGCGGTGCGCTGCGGCTGGTGGCCGCCGGGGCCGGCACCCCCGCCGAGGTGGCCGGAATCCGGTTCCCGAACCGGGTCGGACTGGCCGCCGGGATGGACAAGGACGGGCTCGCCGCCCGCGCCTGGGCGGCGCTCGGCTTCGGGTTCGCCGAACTGGGAACGGTGACCGCCCGGCCCCAGCCCGGCAACGACCGGCCCCGGGTGTTCCGGCTGCCCGCCAGCCAGGCCCTGGTCAACCGGATGGGCTTCAACAACCAGGGCGCCGAGGCGCTTGCCCAGACGCTGCGCCGGGCGGGTGTCGCGCGCGGCAACCTGGCTGCCGGCCTGCCGCTGGGGATCTCGATCGGCAAGACCAAGGTGGTGCCGCTGGAGGAGGCGGTCGACGACTACCTCGCCTCGCTGACGGCGGTGGCCGGCGTCGCCGATTACGTCGCGATCAATGTCTCCAGCCCCAACACCCCGGGCCTGCGTACCCTGCAGGACGCCGGGACGCTGGCCGACCTGGTCGCCGCGCTGGTGGGGCGGGCGGCCGAACTCGACGCCGACCCGGTGCCGGTGTTCGTCAAGCTGGCACCCGACCTGTCCTGGGACGAGATCGACAAGTTGCTCGCCGCTGCCGAAGCGTCCGGGGCGTCCGGCGTGATCGCCACGAACACTACGCTCGCCCGGCACGGGCTCGACCCGTCCGATGCCGGCCGGGCGGCCGAGGCAGGCGGGCTCTCCGGTGCCCCGCTCACCCGGCGCGCGCTGGAGGTGGTGCGCCACGTCGTGGCGCACACCGCGCTGCCGGTGATCGGGGTCGGCGGCATCATGACCCCCGACGACGCGGATCGCATGTTTGACGCCGGTGCCCGCCTCGTCCAGCTTTACACTGGATTCATCTACCGCGGACCAGCGTTGGTCTCGGGGATCAACGCCGCGGACACGAGGAGGTTTCCGAGGTGACGTACTGGCGCCGACTGCGCGAGATGACGAGTGAGCGTGGACCGCTCTGCATCGGCATCGATCCCCATCCCTCCATGCTGACCGCCTGGGACCTGCCCACCAGCGCCGCCGGCGTGGAGCGCTTCGGCCGACACCTGGTCGAGGTGCTGGGGGACAAGGTGGCGGCCTTCAAACCCCAGTCGGCCTTCTTCGAGACCTACGGCTCGGCCGGTGTCGCGTCGCTTGAGCGCGTCCTGGCCGACATCGCCCAGACCGGTGCGCTGAGCATCCTCGACGCCAAGCGGGGTGACATCGGCTCGACCATGGTGGCCTATGCCGAGGCCTACCTCGCCGACGGCTCCCCGCTGGCCGCCGACGCCCTCACCCTGTCGCCCTACCTCGGCTTCGGCTCCCTGCAGCCGGCGATCGACGCCGCCCATCGCTACGGGCGTGGGGTGTACGTGCTGGCCCGCACCTCCAACCCGGAGGGCGGCCGGGTCCAGCTGGCGCTCACCAGCGACGGCGACGGGTCGGTGGTGCAGAGCATCATCGACGACGCCACCGCGGTGAACCGGGAGTCCCGGCAGCGGGCGGTCGGTCTGGTGGTCGGCGGGACGCACGCCTCGCTGGGCTGCGACCTGTCCGACTTCAACGGCTCGATCCTGGTTCCCGGGATCGGCTTCCAGGGCGGCCGGATGGAGGATCTCCCCGGCCTGTTCGGCGACGCCGTCGACCAGGTGGTCGCCGTCGTCGGGCGGGGGATCATCGCTGCCGGGCCGGACCGCGAGGCGCTGCGGGGCAAGGTCGACACGCTGCTGGGCTGAATCGTCGGCAGACGTCGACGGGCAATCCGTCCGAAACCCACGCGAAGCACCTTGTACGGCGCTACATTGGCCCCAATAGCCGCCTTTTTCCTCTGCCGGAGAATCTCGTGACCATTCCTCAGCTCACCACCGAGCAACTCGAGGCCGCCCGTGCCGCCGCCACTCAGGCGCGACGCGCCCGTGCCGAGCTCAAGGACAGCGTGCGTTCTGGCAAGCTGACCCTTTCCCAGGCCCTGGAAGCCGCCGCCGACGACGACATCCTGGCCCATGTGAAGGTCGTCGACCTGCTCAAGTCGCTGCCCCGCGTCGGCGAGAAGCGCGCCGCCGTCGTGATGGAGAAGTTCGACATCGCGCCGAACCGCCGGATCCGGGGGCTCGGCCGGCACCAGCTCGCCGGGCTGCGGACGGAGTTCGGTGATCGGTGACGTCACCGTCATCTCCGGACCCACGGCCGTCGGCAAGGGGTCGGTTGTAGCGACCCTGCGTGCCCGCCACCCTGAAGTGTGGGTGTCGGTCTCGGCCACCACCCGTCCACCCCGACCAGGTGAGGTGGACGGGGTGCACTACCACTTCGTCGACGACGCCGAGTTCGACCGGCTGCTCGCCACCGACGGCCTGCTGGAGTGGGCGCTGGTACACGGGGCGGCTCGCTACGGCACGCCGCGGGCGCCGGTCGAGCAGGCCGTCGCGGCCGGCAAACGGGTCATCCTGGAGATCGACCTGCAGGGCGCCCGGCAGGTGAAGGCCAAGCTGCCTGGGGTCCGGTCGGTGTTCATCGCCCCGCCGCGCTGGGAGACGCTGCGGGAACGCCTGCTGCAGCGCGGGACCGAGTCGCCGGCCGAGATGGAGCGCCGGCTCGCCACCGCACAGGCCGAACTGGCCGCGGCCGACGAGTTCGACTACGAGGTCGTCAACGATGATTTGGGGACAGCAGTCGATCAGTTGGTAGACTTGCTTGGCCTGTGACGGTCAGCCCCGCGCTGCCCGCACTGTTTCTCCTGACCAGAAGGCATATCTTTGAGCACCCAGATCCCCGAGGGCATCACCCATCCGCCGATCGACGACCTGCTGACCAAGGTCGACTCCAAGTATCGGCTCGTGCTGTACGCCGCGAAGCGGGCCCGCCAGATCAACGCCTACTACTCCCAGCTGGGGGAGGGTCTGCTGGAGAACGTCGGCCCGCTGGTCGACATCGGCATCCAGGAGAAGCCCCTGTCGATCGCGCTGCGCGAGGTCGCTGCCGGCGTCCTGGAGTGCACCGAGATCGATCCGGAGGCGGAAGCCGCCGCGCGGGCCGAGGCCGAGGCGGACCCCGACTTCTCGCTGGACCCGTTCGGCACCGACGACCTGGCCTGAGCCGGCAGCCATGAGCCGGATCGTGCTCGGGGTGTCGGGCGGCATCGCGGCCTACAAGGCCTGCCTGCTGCTGCGACGGTTCGCTGAAGCCGGGCACGACGTGGTCGTCGTCCCGACCGCCAACGCCCTCGAGTTCGTCGGCCGCACCACCTGGGCGGCGCTGTCCGGCAACCCGGTCCACACCGACGTCTTCACCGACGCCGACCAGGTGCCGCACGTCCGGCTCGGCCAGCAGGCCGACCTGGTCGTGGTGGCGCCGGCGACCGCCGACCTGCTCGCCCGAGCGGCGACCGGACGCGCCGACGACCTGTTGACCAATGTGCTGCTGACGGCGCACTGCCCGGTGCTGATGGCCCCGGCGATGCACTCCGAGATGTGGCGGCACCCCGCCACCCAGGCCAATGTCGCGACACTGCGTTCCCGCGGCTTGGCGGTGCTCGACCCGGCCGACGGCCGGCTGGCCGGCGCCGACTCCGGCCCCGGACGGCTGCCGGAGCCCGAGGACATCGAGCACGTCGCCACCGCGATCCTGGCCGACCCGGGCGTCGCTGCGCGGATGGCCGCCCGTGACCTGGCCGGCAAGCGGGTCCTGGTGAGTGCGGGCGGTACCCGGGAGGCGCTCGACCCGGTGCGCTACGTCGGCAACTCCTCCTCCGGCCGGATGGGCCTGGCGCTGGGGAGCGCCGCGGCCGCCCGGGGTGCGCAGGTGACCGTCGTCACTGCGAACGTGGGCCTGCCGCTGCCCTCCGGCGTGGACGCCGTGAGCGTGGTCTCCACCGCCGACCTGGCCGAGGCCATGCTCAGCCGGGCCGGCGACGCCGACATCATCGTGATGGCCGCTGCGCCGGCCGACTTCACCCCGGTCAGCCCCAGCGACTCCAAGATCAAGAAGGCCGGTGCCGCCGGACTGACGGTCGAGTTCGCCCAGACCCAGGACGTGCTGCGCACCCTGGCCGAACGGCGCACGCCCGGCCAGGTGGTGGTCGGATTCGCGGCCGAGACCGCCGGTGACCCCGAGGAGCTGCTCGCGCTCGGTCGCGCCAAGCTCGCCCGGAAGGGCTGCCAGCTGCTCGTCCTCAACGACGTGAGCGGGGGCCGGATCTTCGGCCAGGCGGCCACCGAGGTCGTCATCATCTCCGACGACGGCGTCCTGGCCCGGGTCGCGGCGAGCAAGGCCGCGGTCGCCCATGCCATCCTTGATGCCGCCCTGACGATCCCCACCGAGAGGAAGCCCGAGTGAGCCGGCTGTTCACCTCCGAGTCCGTCACCGAAGGCCACCCCGACAAGGTCGCGGACTCGGTCTCCGACCACGTGCTGGACGCCCTGCTGCGCGAGGACCACCGCAGCCGGGTCGCCGTGGAGACCCTGGTCACCACCGGCACGGTGGTCGTGGCCGGCGAGGTGACCACCTCCGGCTATGTCGACATCGCCGACCTCGCCCGGAACCGGATCCTGGAGATCGGCTACGACTCGTCCGAGAAGAGCTTCGACGGCCGCTCCTGCGGTGTGATGGTCTCGATCGGCACCCAGTCGCCCGACATCGCCCAAGGGGTCGACACCGCCCTCGAGGCGCGCGACGAGGGCTCCCACGACAGCCTGGACGCCCAAGGCGCCGGCGACCAGGGCCTGATGTTCGGCTACGCCTGCACCGACACCCCGACCCTGATGCCGCTGCCGATCGACATCGCCCACCGGCTCTCCGAGCAGCTTGCCGAGGTGCGCCACCGCGCCGAGCTCGAGTTCCTGCTGCCCGACGGCAAGACCCAGGTCACCGTCGAGTACGACGGCGACACCCCGGTGCGGATCGACACGGTCGTGGTCTCCACCCAGCACACCCCGCAGGTCAGCCAGGCGACCATTGCCGCCGAGGTGAAGGCGCGCGTGATCGAGCCGGTGCTGGCTCGCTACGACGTCCCCCACGACGGGCTGAAGGTCTTCGTGAACCCGACCGGCAAGTTCGTGGTCGGCGGCCCGATGGGCGACGCCGGGGTGACCGGCCGCAAGATCATCGTGGACAGCTACGGCGGCATGGCCCGCCACGGCGGTGGCGCCTTCTCCGGCAAGGACCCGTCCAAGGTCGACCGCTCGGCCGCCTACGCCATGCGCTGGGTCGCCAAGAACGTGGTCGCCGCCGGGCTGGCCGAGCGCTGCGAGGTGCAGGTCGCCTACGCGATCGGACGGGCGCACCCGGTCGGTT
>JAEZHJ010000130.1 GCA_023436925.1 Actinomycetes bacterium | reverse complement strand
GCCGTCCGGGCTCGCCGGGGCGAGGGTGCCGACCGCGAGGGTGTCGCCGCCCGCCACAGACCAGTGCTCGCCGTCGATGACGAGGTCGCCGCCGAGCAGGCGGGCGAGTGCCCCGCCCAGCGGCTGGCCGGCGTCGGCCACCGGGACCACGGCCACCGCGGCGTGATCGGCCCAGCCCTGGGCGATCGCGACGCCGGCGGCCCAGGAGTCGAGGTCCCCGATCGCGTCGCAGGCGACCACGACCCGCAGCTGACGACTCATCGAGGTGCCCCCGGCGGCTGCTCGAAGCGGCCGGGCTCGGCGTTCTCGGCGACCGGGCCGGAGGGCTCGACCGGCACCAGCGCGCCGGCCTGCGCTGCCCGCAACAGGGCCTCCGACTCGGCGCGCCACCGGCGCAGCGCGGCCCGGGCCAGGTCGGCGGCGGCGACCTGGTCGGGCAGCGCGAGCAGCGCGTCGCGTTCGGCGCGGAACCGGTCGGTCTGGGAGCGAACCGCGGCGTCGAGCTCCATCAGCTGGTGGTGCTCGGCGGCCAGCTCGGAGTCGAGGCGGGCGGTGGCCTCGGCGGCCTCGGGGAAGGGCAGCGGACCCCGTCCGACCGCCAGTCGGCGACGTCGGCCGGCCACCCGCTCGGCCTCGTCCCGGATCTCGTGCAGCCAGGCGAGCCGGCGCTGGTAGGCGAGGGTGAGCGCGTCCTGCCACTGCTGCGGCTCGGCCTCGACCCCGCCGGCCAGCAGCGCGCCGAGCCGGGCCAGCAGT
Organism: Actinomycetes bacterium; assembly: GCA_023436925.1. Classification (GTDB taxonomy): domain Bacteria; phylum Actinomycetota; class Actinomycetes; order Propionibacteriales; family Propionibacteriaceae; genus Propionicimonas. Next base: position 8,735 of record JAEZHJ010000130.1, on the reverse strand, counting down.
TCCGCTTTCACCGGCTCTCCCTTCCGTGCGTGCGTTGCCACCGGACCGACATGACCCGGACGGGTCTGTCACCTAGAATGGCAAGGTCATCGTCGCACCACCCAGAGGTTAGAAGTGGCACTGTTCCGGCCCTATCAGCGCACCGAAGCCCCGGCCGAGGAGAGCCCTGCCACCGATTCTGCCAAACCGGTCGGGAAGGCGGCCCCGACCCCCACCCGGCGCGAGGCCGAGCGGGCGCGGCGGGAGCGCCTCCACCCGACCCTGACCCCGAAAGAGGCCCGGGCTCGCGAGCGGCAGGCCAAGGCGGCCGCCCGGGAAGCGAACATGCGCATCGCGGAGTCGCAGCCCGGCAAGGTCCTGATGCGGGATTGGGTGGACAGTCGTCGCGGGCTGGCCCCGTTCTCGATGCCGATCCTGATGCTGATGCTGATGCTGTCGCTGGTGACCACCAGCTTCGGCGTCCTGGCCACCGCGATCATGAGTTGGGCCACCTGGCTCGTGCTGATCCTGATCGGCATCGACCTGGTCCGGATGTGGGTGGGCTACAAGAAGCTGCACTCACAGCGGCTGCCGCGCGAACCGCTGAAGGGCCTGCTCGGCTACGGGATCAACCGGTCCATCAACCTGCGCCGGCTCCGGCTGCCCGCCCCCCGGGTGAAGCCGGGCGACCCGATCTGACCGTGTACCGCTGGGTGGCCGTGCCCGAGCTGCCCGCCGAGCGGCGGGCGGACCTGGGGCTGGACCAGGACTTTCCGGACCAGCGGGCCGCCGAGGAGTGGCTCACCGCGACCTACCCCGACCTGCTGGACGGTGGCGTGACCGCGGTGTCCCTGCTGGAGGAGGACCGTCCGGTCTACGGCCCGATGAGCCTGGAGGCCTAGTCAGGCCCGGTCCGGCGGCCCGACTAGCCTAGGACGGTGGACGAGACCCGCCGACCCCGGCGACCCAGTTACCTGGAACCGACCGCCCTGGAAGCGCTGGGCGACAGCACCGACCCCGTAGCGGCGCTGCATGCCGCCCATGAGACCGCCGCGGTGCTGGTGCAGCGCGGCCGGGCCGCCGAGGACCCGGCCCTGGTTCCCCGGCTCGTGGCCCTCGTCGACGAGATCGGGCTGTCCACCCTGGCCGACCTGTGGGCCGCCCGGCCGGCCCGGTCACTGCCCGGCGCGCTGTGGCGGCTTTACCTGTTGCGGGAGTGGATGACCAACGACCCCACCGGGGCCGCCCGCGAGTACGCCGCCGGGATCAGGTTCACCGAACCGAACCACGCCGTCGCCGGGATCGACCCGCCCGGGCCGCAGGAGGTCCGCCGGGTGGCCGACGACATCCTGCGGGGGGCCTTCACCGGCGACTTCGCGGTCGCGCTGGAACGGGCCGCCGCCTTCTGTTCGGTGGTGTCCTCGGGCCGCGCCGACATCACTGCGGGCGGACGTGCGGTCGGCCAGGCGGCCCGGCTGCAGACCCTGGCGCAGGAACTCACCGACTGCGCCCGGCTGTGGCGCGACGGACGACTGGAGTAGCCGCCCGGCTTTGGCCTGCCGGGGCGGGCGTCTATCCTCGTCCGTGGCGTCGGGCCGCGGTAGCCCCGGGCTCCAACTATTGCCGCCACGAGCGGCCACGCGCCGAGAGGCGCTCCCGGCCCGACGCCACTACCTCCGTTCGGCTGGGCCCGCGGCCTCGTCCCTGGTGGACTCCCCCACCCACAGGTAGACGGCGAAGCCGACGATCAGCAAGCCGATCACCCCGGCCACCGGACGGGCGGACTGGGCCGTGGCGAGCCGCTCCTCATAGGTCTGGACGGCGTCGTCGCCGGCGTGGGCACAGACATCGCCCGGTCCCATCACCTGGTCGCGGCACATCACCTGTGGGTTGGCGCCCCAGACCAGCGCCCAGCTGAGGGCGGCGATCCCGACCAGCCCGACCAGCAGGTGCGCCCAGCGGCGACGGTTCATGCCTGCCGCACCGAGGGGGTGACGAAGGGCGGCTTGACGACCTCGAAGGGCTCGACCCGGTCCCGCACCAGGACCCCGACCCGGGAGCCGATCGGCACCGAGCGGTCCAGCAGCGCCAGCGCCACCCCGAGCCCCAGGGTCGGGGAGAAGGTACCGGAGGTGACCTCGCCGAGCGGTTGCGCACCCTCCTGCGCCACCACGGCCATGTGTGGGCGCGGGATGCCGCGCCCGACCGACTTCAGGCCGCGCAGCAGCCGTGGGGCGCCGGCCGCCCGTTCGGCGCGGAGCGCTTCCGCTCCCCAGAACTCGTCCTTGTCCCAGCCGATCGCCCAGCCCACGCCGGATTCGACGGCGCTGATCGCCGGCGACAGGTCCTGGCCGTGCAGGGGGTAGCCCATCTCGGTGCGCAGCGTGTCGCGCGCCCCCAGGCCGGCCGGAAGGATGTCGTATTCGGCACCGGCGGCCAGCACGGCGTCCCAGACCGGGCCGGCCGAGGCGGCCGGGACGACGAGTTCGTAGCCGCGTTCGCCGGTGTAGCCGGTCCGGCACACGGTCATCCGGGTGCCGCCCCAGACCCCAGGCGCCCACGCCATGTAGTCGTGCCCCACCGGGAGCCCGAGCGCGGTCAGCACCTCGTCCGAGGACGGGCCCTGGACGGCGATCACGGCATGGTCGAGGTGCTCGTTGCGGACCTCGATGCCGGACGGGGCCGCCTGCGCGAGCGCCGCCGCGACGGTGGCGGCGTTGGCGGCGTTGGGGATCAGGAAGACCTCGTCGTCGCTGAACCGATAGGCGATCAGGTCGTCGACCACGCCGCCGTCGGGATTGCAGGCCAGCGTGTACTGGGCCTGCCCGGCGCCGATCTTGCGCAAGTCGTTGGTGAGGCACCGGTTCAGGAAGTCGACCGCGCCGGGTCCGAGCACCCGCAGCTTGCCCAGGTGGCTGACATCGAAGATGCCCACCGCCGATCGCACCCGCTTGTGCTCGGCGACGACCCCGGAGTACTGCAGCGGCATCTCCCAGCCGCCGAACTCGGAGAACCTGGCGCCGAGCGCGACGTGACGCTCGTGCAACGGGGACTGCAACGGGTGGGTCATGTCGCCTCCTGGGCTCACAGCGAGGAGCGAAGGATGTCCTCGAAGGCCGCGACTGGCAGCCTAACGGGATTCCCCCTCGTGCTCGATGCCCGGCTCGCGGCCAGCGCGACGGCGGGGATCTGCGCCTCGGTCAGCCCGTACCGGGCCAGTCCCGGGACCTGCAGTTCGGCGAGTGTCTCGCTGAACCAGTCCAGGTAGGCCTGCGCGGAGCGGTGCCCGGTCAGCAGTTCGCCGACCTCGGCGTAGCGCTCGATCGCCGGGTTGCCGGGCTCGTCGGCCAGTGCGGCCAGGTTGGTCCGGGAGACCGCCGTCATCACCGCCGCTGTCAGCGCGCCGTGCGGCGCGCCCAGCAGGCCGCCGAGCGGGGCGGCCAGGCCGTGCGCGGCACCGAGCTTGGCGTTGGCCAGCGCCAGCCCGGACAGCAGCGAGCACAGGCTCATGTCGGTGCGGGCCGCCAGGTCGGAGCCGTCGGCCCAGGCGCGGCGCAGCCCCCGTCCGGCGCGGGCGATTCCCTCGCGGCAGAAGCCGTCGGTCATCGGGTTCGCGAACGGCGAGACGAACGGCTCGATGCACTGCACCAGGGCGTCCAGCCCGGCGTGGGCGGTGACCGACGGCGGGACGCCGAGGGTCAGCTCAGGGTCTACCAGCGCCACCACGGGAAGCATGGACGGGGACCGCAGGCTCACCTTCACCTGGTCGGCGGTGGAGGTGACGACGCCGTTGGCGGTCACCTCCGAGCCGGTGCCGGAGGTGGTGGGAACGGCCACCACGGGCAAGGACGCCTCGGTCAGCGGCTGGCCGCGTCCGATCACCTCGGCGTAGTCCAGCGGGTCTCCGCCGTTGGCGACCAGGGCGGCGACCACCTTGGCGGCGTCCAGCGCCGCACCGCCGCCCAGCCCCACCACGACATCGGCGCCGTGGCTGCGGGCGGCTGCGGCCGCCTCTCGCACCAGGTCGATGGTCGGCTCCCCCGCCACGGCGAAGGTGGCGACCCCGGAGAGCCCCGCGATCACCCCCGCGTGCCGGCGCGGGTCGGAGCCGGTGCAGACGAAGGGACGGCGGCCGAGCCCGGCCACGATCGCGGGCAGCTCGGCGGCGACGCCGGGGCCGAAGACGATCCGCTGGGCGGTGGCGAAGGTGAAGGCGGTCACAGCCGCCAGTCTGCCCCAAACCCGGGACCCGGCGAGGTTCGACAACCGCCCGCGGAGCATTAGCCTAGGACTGACATTCCTGCAATCGCGTTCCGGCAACCGAGAGGACCGTCCCGTGCCCAGCCCCGCCCTGCCCGCCATCAGCCTCGCCACCGAGCCCGGCAAGAACGTCGACGTCCTGGTCGTCGGCCTGGCGGAGGCGCTGGGCAGCGACGTCCTGGTCGGCGTCCCCGATGATGTCGGCGCCTCGCTCGGCAAGGCCTTCGGCCGTCCGCTGGACCAGGTGGTGCACGACCTGGGCGGGAGCTCGAAGAACGCCGAGACCGTGCTGCTGCCCGGCCCGGGCACGCTGCGCCTGGTGGTGGTCGGCCTGGGCGACATCGACGTCTCGCCCGAGCAGGTCCGCCGCGCGGCGGGCGCGGCGGCCCGCACGGTCGCAGGGCTGAAGGCGTCCCGGCCGCTGCAGGTGGCGTTCAGCCTGGACGCGATCGAGCCGCAGGTGATCAAGGGTGCGGTCGAGGGTGCCCTGCTCGGCAGCTATCGCTACCGGGCCGGCGAGGACCAGCCCGGGATCGGCGGCCTCGTGGTGGTCACCCCCAATGCCCGCAAGCCGGAGGCCCGCCACGCCCTCGAACTCGGGGTCAGCACCGCCACTGCGGTCTGCCGTGCCCGCACCTGGGTGAACGCCCCCGCCAACGAGCTCTACCCCGAATCCTTCGCCGACGAGATCGCCAAGGTCGCCAAGGCGGCCAAGCTGGCCGTCGACGTGCTGGACGAGAAGGCGCTGGAGCGGGAGGGCTTCGGCGGTCTGCTCGCCGTCGGTGGCGGCTCGAACCGCAAGCCGCGGCTGGTCAAGGTCAGCTACGCCCCGCGCGGTGCCAAGTTCCATCTCGCGCTGATCGGCAAGGGCATCACCTTCGACACCGGAGGCCTCAACCTCAAGCCGTCCGACAGCATGTACACGATGAAGGACGACATGGCCGGTGCGGCCTCGGTCGTCGCCGCGGTGACCGCGATCGCCGAGGCCGGGCTCAAGATCCGGGTGACCGCCTATGCCGCCCTGGCCGAGAACATGCCGTCCGGGACGGCCTACCGTCCCTCCGACGTGCTGACCATGTACGGCGGCAAGACCGTCGAGAACGCCAACTCCGACGCGGAGGGCCGCCTGGTGATGGCCGACGCCCTGGTCCGCGCCAGCGAGGAGGCCCCCAACCTCGTGATCGACGTCGCCACCCTCACCGGTGCCTGCGTGGTCGCCCTCGGCGAGCGGGTCGCCGGCCTGATGGCCCGCGACGACGAGACCGCCGACCTGATCCTGGACGCCGCCGAGGCCGCCGGTGAGCTGTTCTGGCAGCTGCCGATCCCGGAGGAGTCCCGCAAGAAGCTGGACTCCAAGGTCGCCGACCTGAAGTCCAGCGGCGACCGGATGGGCGGCGCCCTGACCGCGGCCGCGTTCCTGTCCGAGTTCGTGCCGCCGTCGATCGCCTGGGCACACCTGGACATCGCCGGCCCCGCGTTCAACCCCCACGAGCCCTACCAGTACGTCCCCTCCGGCGGCACCGGCATGTCGGTGCGGACGCTGGTGGCCCTGGCCCACGCGCTGGCGGGTTGATGGAAACCGTCCGGACCGACGTCGTCATCGTCGGAGGCGGGGCGGCGGGCCTGCTGGCCGCCGTCGCGGCCCGACGGCTGGGCCATGAGGTGCTCGTCTGCGAGGCGGGCCCCCTGGTCGGCGGCGCCACGGCGCAGGGTGACGGCCGGATCTGGCTGCCGGCCAACCAGCTGATGGAGAAGCTGGGGGTCGGCGACTCGGCGGTCGAGGCCGCCGAGTACCTGGACGCGATCCTGGGCGATCCGACGCCGGCCTCCTCGGCGGAGCGCCGGGCCGCCTATGTGGACACCTCCGCCCGGCTGGTCCGCTGGCTGACCTCGTCCCGGCTCCCCCTGGTGGCCGAGCGGGACGCCCCCGATCACCACCCGGACGCCCCCGGCGCCAAGCCCGCCGGCCGGGTCGTTCGCAGCCAGGCCTTCGACCGCCGCGTGCTGGGCGACTGGTCGGACGCCCTGCGGGGCGCGTCCGATCCCGGTCGCCGGCCGCTCACCGAGCGGGTGCTGGGCCGGTTCGGCCCGAACCATGCCAGCCGGGGCACCGGCGAGGCGCTGGCCGCCGAGCTGCTGCACCGGGCGGTCGGCAACGGGGTGGAGCTGTGGCTCGACTCCCCGGTCACCGACCTGGTCACCGGCGACGACGGCGTCGAGGGCGTGATCGTGCGCCGGCTGGTGCACGGCACCGAGTCCGACGCCGGGGTGCGGGTGATCGCCGGCGTCGGCGTGCTGCTCGCCGCCGGCGGCTTCGAGGCGAGCCAGGCGCTGCGTGAGGAGTACCTCCCGCTGCCCACCGATGCGTCCTGGTCGGCGGCCGGCACCACCAACGACGGCTCCGCGATCAGCCTGGCGGTGGCCCACGGCGCGGCGACGGCCGCGATGGACGAGGCCTGGTGGACCCCGGTCATGCTGGTGGACGGGGTCGCCCATGCGCTGGAGGAGGAACGCGTCCGGCCGCACGGCTTCATCGTCGACCAGACCGGCAGCCGGTTCCTGGACGAGTCGGCGCCGGCGATGCAGGTGGGCCGGCAGCTCTATGAGCGCAGCCACGGCGTCCGCGCGATCCCGTCCTACCTGATCGTCGACAACCGGTACCACAAGCAGTTCCCGCTCGGCCCGTGGCAGGCGGGCAGCGCGCCCCGCTCCGCGCTGGACTCCGGCGACCTGGTCAAGTCCGGCAGCCTCAACGAACTGGCCCAGACCCTGGGGATCGACCGCGCCGGGCTGCTCGGCACCGCGGTGCGCTTCAACGGCTTCGCCCGCAAGGGCCGAGACCAGGACTTCGACCGAGGCGAGTACCTGACGGGCTCGGGACGGCGGCGCAACGAGTCGCTCGGCAAGGTCGACCGGCCCCCGTTCTGGGCGGTGCGGGTCTACCCAGGCGACCTGGGCACCAAGGGCGGGGTCCTGGTGGACGCCGACGGCCGGGTGCTGCGGGGCGACGGTTCGGTGATCCCCGGCCTGTACGCGTGCCCGGGGACGGCCGCCTCCATGATGGGAACCACCTCGCCCGGCCCGGGCGCGGCGCTGGGCGAGGCCCTGGTGGGCGCCTTCCGGGCCGTGCTGCGCCTCAGCGGGCGGTCAACGGGCTGAGCGACGGCGCGCGTTGTAGTCGCGCATCCGCTGCGGGTAGCCGACCACGCCGGCGTCGTAGGCGGGCAAGCCATGCCTGGCGGCGAACCGGCGTGCCCAGGCCACCGACTCCACGCTGCGGCGGGTCCACTCCCCGTCGTAGGCGATCAGCAGCAGGGTCGCCCTGGCCATCGTGGTCGGCAGCTCGATGAACGCCTCCACCCCGCGCCGGGTGGTCAGGAACTGCTCCAGGTGAGCGATGGTCGCCTGATCGAGCGCGTCCGAACGCGTCGCTGCGCCGGCCTTGCGGCGGCGTCTGAACCAGGCCACGGCGCCATTATCCAGTACCGCACCAACGCCGCGGGGCGGTGGACCCGGGTGTCGCGCCCGCGCCCGCCCGCCCCCGGTCGGTCGGGGTGGGCGAGGTCCGCGAGCGGGGGATAGGCTGACCGCGAGACAACTGCACGTCGCCAGAAGGAGCTCACACCATGTCCACTCCCGTCCCACTGCCCGCGCTCGGCGAGAGTGTCACCGAGGGGACCGTCTCACGGTGGCTGAAGCGGGTCGGCGACACAGTTGAGCTGGACGAGGCACTGGTCGAGGTCTCCACCGACAAGGTCGACACCGAGATCCCGTCCCCGGTCGCGGGGGTGGTGCTGGAGATCCTGGTCGCCGAGGACGAGACCGCCCAGGTCGGCGCGGTGCTGGCCGTGATCGGCGAGCCGGACGAAGCCGGTGGCTCCGGCGACGACGAACCGGCCGAACCGGCCGAACCGGCCGCGCCCGCGGCCGAGCCTGCCGAGCAGACCGCTCCCGCGCAGGCCCCGGCCCCCGCCGCCGAGGCGCAGGCCCCCCAGGCCCCCGCCGAGACTCCCGCACCCGCCGCAGCGGCGCCCGCGTCCTCCGACGCCGTCGAGGTCGTGCTGCCGCAGCTGGGCGAGTCGGTGACCGAAGGCACCATCTCGCGCTGGCTGAAGAAGGTGGGCGACTCCGTCGAGGCCGACGAGGCTCTGGTCGAGGTCTCCACGGACAAGGTCGACACCGAGATCCCGTCCCCGGCGTCCGGCACCGTGCTGGAGATCCGGGTGGCCGAGGACGAGACCGCCCAGGTCGGCGCCGTGTTGGCACTGATCGGCAGCGCTGAGGCGGCCCCGGCCGCGACCGAAGCCCCGTCGGCACCGGCGGAGCCCCAGGCGCCTGCTCCCGCCCCCGAGGCTCCGGCTCCGGCTCCCGAGGCTCCGGCTCCCGCCCCCGCGGCTCCGGCCGCCCCGGCACCCCAGACTCCCGCTCCCGCGGCTCCCGCTCCAGCGGCTCCGGCGCCTGCAGCACCGGCCCCGGCAGCTTCCGAGCCCTCCCCG
>JAEZHJ010000045.1 GCA_023436925.1 Actinomycetes bacterium | reverse complement strand
CCCCCCCCCCCCCCCACTGCGTTGTCCGGTCTGGACCGGTCAGCTGATCCGGTAGGACTTCGAGTAGCTGGTGTTGGTCTCGAAGCCGTAGCGGAAGTTGTGCACCTTGACCCGCACCGACTTGCCGCGGTCGGCGCTGGTCAGCTTGTAGCTGCACTTGGTGGCGCCGGAGATGTTCACCCCGTTGCGCTGCCACTGGCACTGCGGCACCGCCCGCACCACCGGAAGCTCGGAGGCGATCCAGGCCTTGCTGGACAGCTTCAGCGTGCTGCCGACCCGCTTGGTGCCGCTGATCGTGGTGGTGTACTTCTTCACCCAGCCGCGCGGGGAGAGCGACCCGTCTACGCCGCTGCGGTCGGCGGTGATGTTGACGTTCTTCAGCGTGAGCGCCTTGTAGCGGTCCTCGACGTGGGTGATCCGCAGGTTGTAGTTGCCGGGTGGCAGCCCGTGGAGCTCATAGCCGCCGGAGGCATTGGACTGGGCGGTGCGGATCACCTTGCTGGTGCCGCCCCAGTCGCTCATCGCCGCCACGTCCACCGAGCATTGGCTGCTCTTGGCGCCGGGGCAGTCGATGTCACCACTGATGGTCAGGCCGGCGGTCGGGCGGATGGTGTTGACCGTGGTGCCCTTGGCCTGGGTGACCTTGAAGCTCTTCGCCGAGCCGAGCGGATCCGTCCGGTCCCGGCCGCCGGGGCCGGTTCCGTCGGTGGACGCGGTCGCCCACTTGTCGGTGTAGTCCTTCGGCCCGATATAGGTCGCCTTGACGTGGTAGCTGCCCTCGCGCACGCTGAGCTGGTAGGTGCCGTCCGGCCGCAGTGTGGCCTGGTCGTGCAGGTCGGTGCCGCGGTAGGCGCCCACCACGTATTCCGAGTGCTTGGCGGTACCGGGCAGCACGACCCGTCCGGTCAGGTAGCCCTTGGCCGACAGGGTCTTGCCCATCAGTGCCTCGGTGCGCTCGGAGTTGACCACCCACGTGCCCTCGGCGTTCTTCTTGAGCACCTTGATCCGCAGGTACCAGTTCTCGTTCGAAGCCAGCCCGGTCACCTTGCCCCAGTAGCGCACGGGCGTGGTGTTGCCCGCCAGCGGCCGGATCGGGGCTCCCAGCTGCTCGGCGTCCGGGCTCGGCTCCTCCGAAGGGTCGGCGTCCGGGTTGTCGCCGTCCGGGGTCGGGGAGGCGGTGGTCGGCTCCGTCGTGGGCTCGACCACGCTCGGGGTCGGCGTGGGAGTCGGTGTCGTCGGCGGGGTGACGGTGGGGGTCGGCGTCTGCGACGGCACCGGCGGGGTGGACTCGCCGGTCCCGCCCGGCTCCTGGTCCTGGTCGTCGCCCCCGGTCCCCGGCCGGCGGTCGGCGTCGAAGTCGGGGTAGGGGAAGAACTCCTTCTCGACGATCCCGTCACCGTCATCCGGCACCAGGTCCAGATAGCCCTTGCGGGTCTTCATCTCCTGGTCGGTCGCGTAGTCGATCCGGAACCGGTCGACCGTCGGGTCGAAGCCGACCGGCGCGACCCAGGTGAGCGCGATCGAGTTCGGCAGCTGGCCATTCTTGTCGAACTCCGAGGTCGGGTCGTCCCGGGTCGCCAGCCCGGTCGGGGCGTCCTTGACCGAGCTCGACAGGGTCTTGGTCTTGGCCTTGGCCGAGGACTCCCCGCTCATCTTGATGTAGGCCGGGATGCCGCTGACCGGCGGCTGCTCGACCGAGACCGTGAAGGTGTAGCTGGTGTTCGGCTTCAGGCCGGTCACCACCATGTTTCCTTCGGCCCCGGAGGAGCGGTAGACGTTCCCCGCGCTGCTGGCGGCCTTGACGCGGTAGGTCGGGGCGCCGGTGACGGTGCGCCAGGTCAGTTCGACCGAGGTCTTGTTCGCGTTCACCGCGGTGATGGTGACCGGAGCCGAGTAGCCGTACTTGGAGGTCTTGGCCGACTTGCGGCTGCTGACCGGCCCGCTGGCCTTGTTGGTCGCGGTGTCCCAGGGCTGCACCCAGACGTTGTAGGTGGTCTTGGGGCTGATCCCGGTGAGGATGTAGTACGGCGAGGTCTTGCTGCCGTTGTTGTTGTAGGCGGTGACGGCCCCGTCCGGAGTGCGCGTCGCGCCGCCCTTGGTCAGGTCGACGGTCTTGTACGAGGCCTTGCTCAGCGAGGTGCTCGTGCCGTACCAGACCCGGTAGGTGGTGGCGTACACACTGGACTTGGCAACGCCCTTCCAGGAGACCTTCAGGGCCCCGGCGCCGGAGATCGCCTTGACGCTGCTCAGCTCCGGCTTGCCGTAGGTGGCTGCCTGGGCCGAGGTGGGGGAGAGCAGGCCGGCCAGCAGGGCCGTCGCCGCAACGACGGCGAGGACCAGTACGCGGCGGCGGTTCGTGGTGGTGGAGTCGCTCATCAGTGGCATGCCTTGCTCCCCTGGTTGAGTTCGTTCCAGCCTGCCAGGTAGACGCCGTACGCCTCCCGGAAGTCCTCGGCGACCTTGTCGTCGGTGATCCGGCGGGAGTCGATGGTGATGACGTGCTCCTCGCTGTAGCGCAGGCCCGAGGTGCTCATGTTCGCGGTACCCATCATCACCCGGCCGGCGTTGGAGTCCGCAGGCCCGATCAGGATGAGCTTGGTGTGGATCGGGATGGCGGTGCAGCGCACCTGGTCGGTGAGCTTGGCCTTCTTCAGCGCCGAGGCGACCTTCTTCGAGATCGTGGTCGCGCCGCCCTTCTGGGAGAGCAGCACCTTCACGTCACAGCCGGCCTTCTTCAGCTTGCCCATCACCTCGATGAACTTCGGCGCCCGGGTGTCGGTCAGCCGGTACATGGCGACGCGGACGGTCTTGTCCACGGTGCAGTCCATGTCCCCGAACTGAGAGGTGTAGTAATCGGTGACGGTGTTGTCCTGCGGGCTGAAGGAGACCATCGTGCCGCGACCGGCGTCGGTGCCGTGGCGGTACTGCTTGTCCACCCAGATCCCGCGCTCCTTGGCCAGGCTGAAGGACAGGTTCATGTCCTTGGCGACCTTCTTCAGGTCCTTGCCGGAGCGGCAGTCGGCGTTGCCGCGGGTGCTGCCGGAGCACTCCTTCATCATCCGGAACCGGGCGTCGAACAGGTCGTGCAGCTTCTTGTCGCCGTAGATCAGGGTGGCTTCCTGCCAGTAGGTGCGCACCTGGGAGCGGGCGAACTGGCCGGAGGAGGAGTAGACCGCCGGCGTCTTGGGACCGTTCTTGTCCGCCTTCATGTCCTTGTTGGCCCAGATGGTGTCGCTGATCGTCACGAACTTCTCGTGGTTGATGGCGTAGGGGAACTTGCTGGAGACATTGGTGTCGAAGCAGCCGTTGTAGCACCAGTAGAGCTTGGCGATCCCGGTCTTCTCCAGCTCGCGCTTGATGTTCTCCTTGCCCGACGCCGAGGTGATGCCGCCGCCGTCCAGCACGAACTCGATCTTGACGTTGCGGTGCTTCTTCACCCAGTACAGGGCGTTCCAGATCATCTGGGAGTCCGACTCCGGCCGGTCGGAGGTGCCGATCGCCCGGATGAAGTACATCCCGATCTTGATCGTCGCGTCCTGGTCGGCGCCGCAGATGATCTGGGCGGCCTTGTTGATGAAGCTCCACGGCCGCTGGTTCTTCGGGTCCATGTAGCCCCGGTAGTCCATGTCGTCGGTGTTGTACCAGGCCTCGATGGTGCGCGGCTCCGACTGCAGGGTGGGGCAGGAGTCGACCGTGCCGCCGTTGGAGATCGCTCCGATCCCGCCGACCTGCGCCGCCTCCTGGGTGGACTCGTCGATGGTGAAGTCCGCGGCCACCGCCGGGGTCACCGCCAGTCCGGTCACCAGGGCGAGCGCACCCAGCACCACCCCGGTTCGTCTCGGCCATCCCAAACCCCGGCCCTGCTTCTTCACCATTCGACATCTCCCTGCGGTTGCGCGCGGATCGCACCGTTGCGCTCCGTACGTGCGCGGACTTCTCTCAGGCTATTTCGGTCAGCATAACTGACGGCTCCCGGCGAGCCACCCCCAACGGGGAAGCCCGTGAAGCCCGACTTGAGGTGACCGGCCGCAGGTACAGTGGCGCCAACCCCCGAGCGTGGACAGAGCGGAGCGAGCATGCGACTGCGTCGACTGGCGGTGGGAATCGCCACCCTGGTGGCCCTGGTGGCAGGCAACGCGACGCCGGCCTGGGCCGCCGACGACTTCCTCGTGGTCGCCGACCCGGGGCCTCGCCAGGAGCTCACCGACCCGCCCGGCTGGGTCACCCTGGTCTTCAAGACCGAGGCGGGCGCAAGCTATGCCGCGATCGTCGTCCACAACTCGGCCGGCGAGAACGTCACCACGGGTGCACTCATCGTCGAGGGCACCAACGTCACCACCCAGCTGCTCACCGGGCTGCCCAAGGACACCTACACCGTCATCTACCGCACCGAGGACGCCAACGGCGAGCCGCGCGGCGGCGCGTACCAGTTCTCCTACGGCCCCGGCACCTGGACCGACGTCGACGACCAGTGGATCGGCGAGGAGGAGCAGCCCCCCGAGATCGACAATCCCGGCCCGCAGGCCAGCATCGAGCCCTCCGCCGAGGCGACCGATACCGCCCCGCCGGCCACCCCGACCCCGAGCGCGACGGCCACCGACCAGCCCGGGGCCACCGCCGAGCCGACCCCGGCCCCGACCCAGCCGGGCGAGGGCCCCAACCTGCTGCCCTGGCTGATCGGCGGTGCGGTGCTGGTGGTCGCCGTGGTGATCGGCCTGGTCGCGGCCAGGCGGCGCTCCGGCGGCGGACCGGGCACCCCGCCAGCCGTCGACAGCGAGGGCAGTGCTCCGGACGGCGACGACCAGGCCACCCCGCCCGAGGCCGGCGGCCAGTCCAGCCC
>JAEZHJ010000120.1 GCA_023436925.1 Actinomycetes bacterium | reverse complement strand
ATCTGGGCACCGGCCCCGGTGTTCTCCTGCGTCATCGCTACTCCCGTCGTTGTCTGCCTTGGGCAGCTGTCTTTGCTTGCCGCAGTGGATTCCACGCCCGGTACCCAGCGCCTTTGGGACGAAACTCCGCGAGGTCAGCCGCCGTGATCAGCCACCCAGGTTGATGTCCGCGGGTGCTGGGACGCCGGTGCCCGGCCTCTCGTTCGGGAGGGCATCCCTGAAGGGCGGGACCGAAGCGATTCGGTGACTGGGCCACCGGACCTGTCAGAGGTCCGGCGCGAGCGTCTTCGGCGCACCTCTCGCTCAGGGGCAAACGAAATGCAACGTTTCGATAGCAAACCCTTCGGGTGCTTCCTTCGAGGAGGATGAGTCGCCAGGCCAGGAGTGAGCGTCACAGATGCCCCGGCTAATGACTCTGGACCGAATGGGCGTTTGCTCAAAGACGCTGCGTCAGCGCGACATTTGACGAATCACTGCAACGTTGCGATAGTCTCGGCCGGGCCGGACGCACCGAAGCGTCCCGCGGTTGTCAGACGAGGGAGTTGACAATGGAGGATCGCGCACCGTCGCGCGACGATCGGGGACCGGATCCGGCCGTGGTGCCGCTGTTGTCGCTCCGCGGGATCTCCAAGTCGTATCCGGGGGTGGCTGCCCTTGAGGATGTCAGTCTTGACTTCCGGGCCGGTGAGGTGCACGCGCTGGTAGGTGAGAACGGCGCGGGGAAGTCCACCCTGATCAAGACGCTGTCCGGAGCCGTCCAGCCAACGGCCGGCTGGATCGAGATGGACGGCGTCCAGTACCGCGGCGTGACTCCGAGCCAGGCCCGGGCCCTCGGTATCGCGGTGATCTACCAGGAGTTCACTCTGGTTCCAGTCCTGAGCGCCGCAGACAACATCTTCCTGGGCGACTACCCCCTGCGGGGTGGCGTCCTCGACCGCCGGACGATGGCGGTGCGCGCGGAAGAGCTGTTCCGGCGCCTGAAGGTCTCGATCGATCCGAAGGCACTGGTGCAGGACCTCACGACGGGCTACCAGCAGATCGTCGAGATCGCGAAGGCACTCTCCCGCGACGCGCGGATCCTCGTCATGGACGAACCCTCGGCGCCCCTGACGACCGCCGAGGTTGAGGCGATGTTCGCGGTCGTCGACACGCTCAAGGCTCACGGCGTCACCATCATCTACATCTCACATCGGATGGACGAGATCTTCCGGCTGGCCGATCGGGTCTCGGTGCTGCGAGACGGGCGCCTGGTCACCACCCTCAACGTGGCCGAGACAAACCGGGCCGAGTTGATTCGGCTGATGGTCGGTCGCGAGCTGACTGACACCTTCCCGCAGCGGAGCACGGCGCCCGGCGCGGTGTCGGTCGAGGTGACCGGGCTGAGCGGCAATGGCGTGCGGGATATCAGCTTCGAAGCCCGCCGCGGCGAGATCCTCGGGTTCGCCGGCCTGGTCGGCGCCGGGCGCACCGAACTGATGGAGATGATCTTCGGGGCGGCGCCGACGGAGTCGGGCGAGGTCCGCATCGACGGCAAGTCGGTCCAGTTGGGCACCGTGAGAGCGGCGATGGCTACCGGGATCGCGCTGGTCCCCGAGGACCGCAAGCGGCACGGCGTGATCCTCGATCTCAGTGTCCGTGACAACATCTCGCTGCCGCTGCTTCGCAGGCTCTCCCGGTTCGCGACCATCAACCGGGGCAAGGAACAGGCGGTCGTCATCCGCTTCCGCCAAGCCCTGCGGATTAAGACCCCCCGCCTCGGTCAGGCGGTCGGGCATCTGTCGGGGGGCAACCAGCAGAAGGTCGTCCTCGCCAAGTGGCTGGCGATGGATGCGGACACCCTGATCTTCGACGAGCCGACCCGGGGCATCGATGTCGGCGCCCGCCAGGAGATCTACCAACTCATGAACGATCTTGCCGCCGAAGGCAGGACGTTGCTCATGGTCTCCTCCGACATGGAGGAACTGCTCGGCATGGCCGACCGGATCGTCGTGCTGTGTCGTGGGCGCCTGGCCGGCGTCCTGCCCAAATCGGAGTTCAGCCAGGAACGGATCCTGGCGATGGCGAGCGGAGCGGAATGAACACCAAGCTTGTGGCCCACGCCAAGGAGATCGGAATCGTCCTGGTCCTGATCGCGCTGATCATCGCCTTCAGCGTCGTCACACCCCAGTTCCTCACGGTGAGCAACTTCTTCAACATCGCCAAGCAGGTGGCGACCCTCGGTATCTGCGCCGTCGGCTTCACCTTCGTCCTCATCAGTGGCGGCATCGATCTTTCGGTGGGTTACCAGATCTCGCTCTACGTGGTGATCTGCGGCTACCTGATGGCCGAACTCAACGTGCCCTGGGTGCTCTCGGTGCTGCTCACGATGGTGGTCGGCATCGTGATCGGTCTCGCGAACGGCCTGCTGATCGCCAGTACCGGGGTGGCGCCCCTGATCATCACCTTGTCGATGATGATGGTGCTCAACGGCGTCAGCTACCTGATCACCGAGGGTTTGCCGATCATCGGCTTCCCGGCCGAGTTCAGCGTGCTGAGCTCCGGTGTCGGACCGGGGATTCCGATCGCCCTGCTGGTCATGCTCGCGGTGTGGGCGATCGGGGTCTTCGTCCTGAACTACACCGTGTACGGCCGCAACTTCTACGCCATCGGGTCCAACCGCGAGGCTGCCAGGCTCTCCGGGGTCAACGTGAAGAGCAACACGGTCCTGGTCTACGTGCTGTGCGGCCTCTTCACCTCGGTCGGCGCCATCCTCATGCTGGCACGGCTCAACTCGGCCCAGTCGGCCACCGGTGACGGCTTCGAGTTCAGCGTCCTGACCGCGTGCGTCCTGGGCGGGATCAGCGTCATGGGCGGTAAGGGATCGATGTTCGGCGCCTTCGTGGGCGTCCTCATTGTCGGGGTCCTCGACAACGGCCTGCTGCTGGCGAACGTCAGCGCCTACATCCAGCTCGTCCTGAAGGGCGCGATCCTGGCGTCCGCGGTCATCTACGACACCATGTCGAAGGCGAGCGGAGACCAGGTCAAGAAGGCCAAGGCCATCAATGCGGAGAATCTGGCCTGATCAACGGCCGGGTCCGGAAACACGAAACAACACGAAAGGAATGGCATGAAGAAGACACTGGTGTCTGTTCTCGCGCTACTGACGCTCTCCACCACCATGGTGGGGTGCGCAGCGGGAGGTACGACACCCGATGCCGCCAAGGACTCGGCTGCTGTCGGGATGACCTTCGCCGACCTCGGGAACCCGGTCTGGGCCGAGCTCGCCAAGGAGGCCATCGCCTACGGACAGAGCAAGGGCATCACCATCACGTCGGTGGACGCCCAGAACGATTCGGCCAAGCAGGTCACCCAGATCGAGAACTTCATCCAGAGTGGAGCGAAGGCGATCATCATCTGCGCGGTGGAGTCGAACGCCCTCACCGAGGTGACGAAGAAGGCGCAGGAAGCCGGGATCAAGATCATCGGCTACACCCAGGTGCTGCAGAACTACGACTCGCAGTACCTGGTCGACGCCTACAACACGGGTTTCGCCAACGGCGAGAAGGCGGCCAGCTGGATCAAGGAGGTCTACGGTGACGAGCCGGTCGAGTGGGGCCTGATGGACCTGCCGACCTTCCCGGAGATCATCGACCGCGCCAACGGCATCAAGGACGCGATCGCCAAGGGTGCCCCGAACGCCAAGCTTGTCGCCACCGCTCCGGCGCTGACCGCCGAGGACGGCGTCGCGAACGCCGAGAACTTCCTCCAGGCGAACCCGAACATGAAGGTCATCGCGACCATCGGCGGCGGCGGCGCGTCCGGCGCCAATGCCGGCATCAAGAGCGCCGGCGTCACCGACTTCGAGAAGTTCGGCCTGTTCGGTATCGACGCCACCGAGCAGGAGATCCGGTCGATCATCGACGGCGATCCGCAGAAGTCCTCGGTCAGCCTCGGCGGTGGCAAGGTGCACGGTCGCAAGCTCGTCGACATCACCGTCGACCTGCTGGCAGGCAAGGACGTCGAGAAGGACCAGTTCATGCCGATCACCGTGATCGACAAGACCAACGCGCAGGCCTACTTCGACGAGATGTTCGCGGGCAAGTAACCACCCTGTCGCCGTGGCCGGCGCTCCGGCACCGGCCACGGCGGCGACTGAAAGGACTGTAGAGATGACCACCATGCGGGCCCTCGTCGCGCACGGCCCGGGCGATTACCGCCACCAGGAGGTTCCGATCCCTGTCGTCGGGCAGGGCGAGATCCTGCTCAAGGTGCTGGCCTGCGGGATCTGCGCGGGCGACGTGAAGTCCTACCACGGCGGAATCAGGATCTGGGGGACCTCGCCGGAGGACCGCTACATCGACGCTCCGGTCACCGGCGGGCACGAGTTCGTCGGCCAGGTGGTGAAGCTCGGCGAGGGAGTCACCGGCTACACCCTCGGTGACCGGGTGATCTCCGAACAGATCGTCCCGTGCGCGCAATGCCGGTTCTGCCGCGAAGGCACCTACTGGATGTGCACCCGTTCGGCCGTCTATGGGTTCAAGCACGTCTGCGAGGGCGGCTTCGCGGAGTACGTCAAGCTCCCGGCCACAGCGGTGAACCACATCATCCCCGAGACACTCACCGTCGAGCAGGCGGCTCTCGTCGAGCCGATCGCCTGCGGGATGCACGCCATCGACCAGGCCGGGATCGGTCGGGGCGATGTCGTGGTCATCGCCGGCCTGGGCGGCATCGGGCTGGCCATGCTCAGTATCGCCGCGGCTGCCATGCCGCGACTGCTGATCGGCGTCGACGTCCGAGCGGACCGGCTCGCGAAGGGCACCGAGTTCGGAGCGGACCTCACCTTCGACCCCACCGCCTGCAACCTCGAGGACGAGCTTCGCCGGCTGACCGACGGTCTGGGCTGCGATGTCTACATCGACGCCTCCGGTAGTCCGGCCTCGGTGAACCAGGGTCTCGCCTGCCTGCGCAACCACGGCCGTTACGTCCAGATGGGCGTGTTCGCCGATGAGGTGACTGCGGACTGGAACATCATCGGCGACGGCAAGGAGTTGACCATCGTTGGTTCCCACCTGTCCGGGGTGACCTACCCGGCGGTGATCAAGGGCATAGCCACTGGTCGCATCCGCACCGAGGGGCTGGTGACCCACACGTTCCCACTGGCGGAGTGGGAACGGGCGTTCGAGGTGGCAGAGCGGGAGCCAGGTGCCTTGAAGGTGTTGCTCGTTCCGTGACTACGGCCACCAAACCCGCCGCCGCGGCAGCGTCCTCCCAGGAGCCGGATTCGGCCATCTGGGATGGCAGCCTGCCAGCGGCGGCGGTTCTGGAATGATCCCTTCATGACTGGACGAGGGACCGTCACAGTCCGTGACGTGGCGGCGGTGGCCGGTGTGAGCCTGAGCACTGTGTCGGCAGTTCTCAACCGCCCCGAACGCGTCGCGCCAGGGACCCGGCAGCGGGTGCTGGCAGCGATCGAGCAGCTGGGCTACATCCGAAATGACGCCGCCCGCGCGCTGCGGCTCGGGCAGAGCAAGGCTGTCGGGCTGGTCATCAGCGAGAGCACGAGCCCGTTCTATGCCGACGTCATCCGCGCGGCCGACGTTGTGCTGTCCGGTGACGGCTACTCCTGCCTTGTCGGCAGCGCCTACCACGAGGAGGCCGCTGCCGAGCGCTTGTTGCAGCTCTTCGAGGCCCAGAGCGTGCAGGGTTTGCTGGTGAACCCCTTCGCAGGGTCTCTCGGCGCGCTGGACGGGGCCAGACGTCGCGGCGTGCCGATCGTGTATGTGGACGCGGCGGTCAGCGGTGATGCGTGCTCGGTGAGCACCGACCACATCGCCGGCGGCCGGATGGCTGTCCAGCATCTCGCCGCCGTCGGGCGGCGGCGGATCGCGCTCGTACGCGGGCCGGCCGAGGTGTCCCAGATCATGCTGCGGATGGAGGGTGCCCGGCAGGCCTGCGCCGAGCTGGGGCTCGAGTGTGAGGAACTGATCGCCTCCACCTACTTCGTCCGTGGTGGAGTACACACCGGGGAGGCGATCGCCAGCCGGCCGGCAGCGCAGCGTCCTGATGCGATCTTCGCCGCGAACGACATCCTGGCGATGGGCCTGCTGGCCGCACTGTTGGAGCGGGGGGTCCGGGTGCCGGAGGACATCGCCGTGATCGGCTACGACGACACCGATTTCGCCATGGCCGCGCGCGTGCCGCTGACCACCCTGCGGCAGCCTGCCCAGGAGATCGGCTCGCGGGCAGCTTCGCTGCTGCTGGAGGAGATGGCGGGCAAGCCGGACCACCAGCATGTGCAGATCGTCTTGTCGCCGGAGCTGGTGGTCAGGTCCAGCACCCTGGGGGGACCCTCTGCGGCTGCGGCGGGGCCCGTCCGACGCTGACCCCGATGGCCCCAACCGGGTTGACCGGTCGGTCCGAGTCCGCGTGGAGCGAGCCGAGAACTTCTCGCGCTGCCCCCGGGAGCCCCCACTCAAGGGCCCCCGGGGAGCGCGGTGTGCGTGACGTCATTGTCACGCAGCGGTATACCTGCCGGCCAGGAGGGAATGCCGGCAGGGGTTCTAGTTGGAGGTGG
>JAEZHJ010000081.1 GCA_023436925.1 Actinomycetes bacterium | reverse complement strand
TCACCTCGACTGCCAGCCGGTCCAGGCGGGCCATCGTGACCCGGTAGGCGTCCGCGGCGGCCGGGACCTTCGGGAAGGTCTGCTGCACCGCCGCGATCCAGTCCCGCTTCCAGAACAGCACCGCGCCGCCGGCGATCGCGGTCAGGGAAGCCGCCAGCGGCAGGCCCCAGGAGGGCAGCAGGGTGAGGCCGTGGCTGGGTTCGCCGTCGGGCATGGTGGCGGCGTAGCCGTCGAAGACCTCGGTCAGGGGCCCGCCCAGGAAGCCGGCCACACCGACGGCCAGGCCCAGCACGACCGGTGCCGCCGCGAAGCCGAAGGAGGGCGGGTGCGCCACCACGGTCGGGGCCAGGCCCGGCTTGGTGCCGAAGGCGCCCCACCAGAAGCGCAGCGTGTACGCCACGGTCAGCGCGGAGCCGAGGATCACGATGCAGGTCAGGAACCAGGCCGGCAGCGGCGCGATACCGACTCCGTCGCCGGTCAGCGCCAGGTTGGCGATGCCCTCCAGCCCGGCCTCCTTGGCGGTGAAGCCGAGGGTGGGCGGGATGCCCGCCATGGCGGCAGCCGCGATCCCGGCCACCGTGGCCACCACCGGCATCCGCCGGTACAGCCCGCTGAGTTCGGTGATCTGCCGGGTCCCGGTGGAGTGGTCCACGACGCCGACGACCAGGAAGAGGGTCGACTTGAACAGGGCGTGCGCGACCAGCATCGCCAGGCCGCCGAGCGCCGCGGCCCGGGTCCCCGTCCCGAGCAGCAGCACGAGGAAGCCGAGCTGGCTGACGGTGCCGTAGGCCAGCAGCAGCTTCAGGTCGTCCTGGCGCAGCGCCCGCCAGCCGCCGAGGAAGAGGGTGAGCGCGCCGAGCGCCCCGACCAGCGGACGCCAGCCGGGCACCTGGGCCATCACCGGGGCCAGCACCGCCACCAGGTAGACGCCCGCCTTCACCATCGCGGCGGCGTGCAGGTAGGCCGACACCGGGGTGGGGGCGGCCATCGCACCGGGCAACCAGAAGTGGAACGGCACCAGGGCCGACTTGCTCAGCGCACCGGCCAGGATCAGCAGGGCGGAGACGGTCAGCGCGGGACCGGCGGGCGGAGCGGCCAGGATCGCCTGCAGGCTGAAGGTGCCGGCTGCGGCACCCAGGGTCAGGAAGCCGATCAGCATGGCCAGACCGCCGGTGGTGGTCACGATCAACGCGGTGAGGGCCGCCGACCGGTTCGCCCGGCGGGTCGGGTCGTGGGCGATCAACAGGTAGGAGAAGACGGTGGTGAGTTCCCAGAAGACGTAGAGGACGATCAGGTCGTCACTGGTGACCAGGCCGAGCATCACCCCGGCGAAGGCGGTCAGCAGCGCGACCGGACGGGTCTGGGGCGGGTCGGCGGCGAAGTACCAGCGGCAGTACAGCAGGACCAGGGCGCCGATGCCGGTGACGATCAGCGCCAGCACCCACTGCAGCAGCCCGAGGTGGAAGGAGAGCGAGACGCCGAGGCCGGCGATCCAGGGGTAGGCCTCGACCAGCGACCCCCCGGCCAGCACCGTCGGGGCGGCCCAGACCAGCCAGCCGAAGGCGACCGCCGGGACCACTGCCGCGATCAGGAAGGCACGCTGTCCGAGCCAGCGGGTGAGCAGCGGCGCAGCGATCGCCACCACGAGATGGGCCGCTACCAGTCCCAGCAGAGCCGACACCTCCTCATTCGGGTTTTGCGGGGACAGGCGGATTCCGGGCGCGCGTCAGCTCGGAAGCTGCTGCGGCCCCGGTCCGGCGACCCCGTGGAAAGTCACGTGCGCAGCCTATCGGTTCGGCCAACCTCGCCTGAACCTCGAACCGCCGCGCTGGAACGGGAATCCCGGACGGAACAGCCGGCCCTTCTCGCGGTGTCGGCGGTAGTGGTGGCCGGACCGGGCACGCGACTACCGTGGGGCAATGACGGACGCCATCACCCCCCAGGAATTCCTGGATGCCGCCCCCGCCGAGTGGCGGGCCACCCCCGAGGCGGCCCGGGCCGGGTACGCCACCGGTTCCTTCGCCGTCGGGCTCAGCTTCGCCAACGAGATCGGACGCCGGGCCGATGCGCTGGACCACCACCCCGACCTGCTCCTCACCTACCCCCGGGTCGAGGTTCGGCTGAGCAGCCACGACATCGGCGGGCTGAGCCGGCGCGACGTGGAGTTGGCGCAGGCGATCTCCGATGCCGCCCGCGAGCTGGGGATCTCCCCGGTGGCGGGCTGAGCGGCGATGGGCGTCCACCACGCACTGACGGCGGCGGGGATCCCGTTCCGGGTGCACGAGCACCCGCCGATCCGGACCGAGGCCGACCTGCACCTCACGGGGCTCGACCTGAACCGCTCGGTGAAGACCCTCGCCTTCGAGACCCCGGACGGCAGCCTGGTGCTGGCCGGCCTGCCTGGGCTGTGGCGCGCCCGCTACGCGGCAATCGCCGCCGCTGTCGGGGTCTCCCGCACCCAGCTGCGTCCGGCGGGCCCGGAACGGCTGGCCGCGGTGGGGATGCAGCCGGGCGGGGTGTCGCCGGTCTGCGCCGACCCGGCGGCTCTGGTGCTGCTGGACGCGTCGTTGCCGGGCAGCGGACGGGTGTACTGCGGTGGTGGCAGTGCGGACACGACCCTTGAACTCGACGTGGACGACCTGCTGCGGGTCGGCGCCCGCAGCCTGGTCGCCCCGATCGCGCAGCCTCAGGACCGGTAGGTCCACTCCCCTGCCAGCAGGGTGCCGAAGACCGGCATCGTGCGAAGCCCTTCGACCACCAGCGGGTCCCGCTCGACCACGGCCAGGTCGGCCACCATGCCCTCGCTGACGACGCCCACGCCGTCGGTCGACGCCTGGAGGGCGGTCGGCACGTCGATCGCCTGCTCCGGGTGCCAGGCCGGACGCCCGTCGCGGGCGCGGGTGACTGCGGCCGCCAGCGTCACCCACGGGTCGAGCGGGGCGACCGGGGCATCGGAGCCCAACCGCAGCGCGGCGCCGGCCCGGTGCAGGTCGGCCAGCACGAAGGCCCGGCCGGTCCGTCCGGCCCAGTACCGGTCGGCGACGTCACGGTCGTCCATGGCGTGCTCGGGCTGCACGCTGGCGACCACCCCGAGCGCGGCGAACCGGCCGACGTCCTCGGGGCGCAACAGCTGGGCGTGCTCGATGGAGCCGCGCGCGCCGGTGGCCGCGAAGGCATCCAGTGCCGCCTGGTTGGCGTGGTCGCCGATGGCGTGGACGGCGACCTGCAGGCCGTGCCGGTGCGCGGTGCGGAGCAGCCGGACCACCTCCTGGTGCTCGACGTTGGCGACGCCGTACGGGTTCTGGTCGGCGGGCACGCCGGGGTAGGGATCGTGGCACCAGGCGGTGCGGGTGTTGAGGGAGCCGTCGGTGATCAGCTTCAGCGGCCCCACCCTGACCCGGCCCTCGGTGCCGGGAACAGGCTCACCGGTGCGCAGGCCGGCGGCGATCGCCCGGTCCAGGTCAGGTGGGTAGAACCCGGCGTCCACCCGCACCGGCAGCCGTCCGGTAGCCGCGCGGCGCGGCCAGTCGGCCAGCGGCCAGCTCATCTCCAGGTCGGTGACCCGGGTGATCCCGCGTCCGGCCGCCCGGTGCAGCGCCTGCCGGACCCAGCCGTCGGCGACGCTGTCGGGAACCCGGTCGAGGGCCACCAGCACATCGAAGGCTGCCTGCTCGCGCACCAGTCCGTCGGTCGGCGGCAGGCCGTGCCGGGCGAGCGCCGCACTGTTGAGCCAGGCGCAGTGCAGGTCGCCGGCGACCAGGACCACCGGACGCTCACCGGTGGCGGCATCCAGCCCGGCAACCGTCGGCGGCTCAGGCCACAGCGCGTCCCGGAAGCCGAACCCGACCACCTCCGGCGCTCCCCCGGCCAGCGCGTCCCTGGCGAGCGCGGCGGCTTCGGCGGCGGACCGGCAGCCGGACAGGTCGATCCGGCGCTGCGTCTTGGCCCAGTTGGTGAGGTGGACGTGGCTGTCGCTCAGCCCCGGCAGCACCCAGCGTCCGGCCAGGTCGACAAGCTTGCCGGTCCCCGGCTCGGCCCGTCCGATCAGGGCCACCCGGCCCTCGCGCAGCACGAGGTCGACCGGCTCGGCCGGGCCGCCGACCAGCCGGGCGTTGCGCAGGACGGTCGGGGTGGCCACCACTCAGCCGACCACCCGGGCAGTCTGGGGCGCCGGGCGGCCGACCAGCTTGACCGGGTTGACCAGCGTCCCGATTCCCTCGATGGTGACGCTGACCCGGTCGCCCACCGCGAGGGTGAAGTCGGTGCCGGGCACGATCCCGGCCCCGGTCAGCAGCACCGCCCCGACCGGGAAGTCGAGCGCCCGGGTGAGCGCCTCGACCAGGTCCGCCGGGTCGCGTGCGAGTTGTCCGGTGGAGGTCTCGCCGGTGAAGACCACGGCGCCGTCCCGCTCGATGCTGAGGTGGATCCCGAACGGCCACTCAGGTGCCTCCCAGACCGGCACGATCACCGGGCCGAGCGCGCACGAGGCGGTGTAGACCTTGGCCTGCGGCAGGTAGAGCGGATTGTCACCCTCGATGCTGCGGCTCGACATGTCGTTGCCGACGGTGTAGCCGAAGAGCTCACCGGCGCTGTTGACCACCAGTGCCAGTTCGGGCTCGGGAACGTCCCAGCCCGAATCGGCCCGGATGCCGACCGGCTCGTCCGGCCCGACACTGCGGCCCGGGGCGGCCTTGAAGAAGACCTCCGGGCGGGGCTCGGTGTAGACCCGCTCGTAGATGGTGGGCTCGCGGGACTCCTCGCGCCGGCCGTCCCGGCTCTGCAGGTAGGTGACGCCGCAGGCCCAGACCTCCTGGCCCTCCGCCGGCACCAGGACGGGTCCAGGGTCGTCGATCGGTTCTGCGGCGGAGGCGATCAGTCGGCGGGCCTCCTCCAGCGGCAGCGAGAGCAGGTGGTCCAGGCCGGACGGCAGCGCCCGGCTGCCGCCGTCGGCACGCACCACCCAGCGGGGTCCGGCAGGGGTCGGGATCCTGGCCAGCGGCATCGTCACTCTCCTCAGTGGGGGTCGCGGGTCACCTCGGCGCCGGAGGCACCGAGCAGGAAGTCGAGGTCGGCGCCGGTGTGCGCCTGCAGGACGTGGTCGACGTAGAGCTTCTGCCAGCCGCGGGTCGGCGCGGCAAGCCCGGCCAGCATCGCCTCGGACGGTTGCCGGCGCGCCAGTTCGGCCTCGTCGACCAGCAGTTCCAGCGACCGGCCCGGCACGTCCAGCCGGATCAGGTCGCCGTCGCGGACCAGTGCCAGCGGCCCGCCGGCGGCGGCCTCCGGCGAGACGTGCAACACCACGGTGCCGTAGGCGGTGCCGCTCATCCGCCCGTCGCAGACCCGCACCATGTCCCGGACGCCCTGCGCCAGCAGCTTGGCCGGCAGCGGCACGTTGGCCACCTCGGGCATGCCCGGGTAACCCTTCGGCCCGCAGCCGCGCAGCACCAGGACGCTGTCGGCGGTGACGTCAAGGTCGGGGTCGTCGATCCGGGCCCGGAAGTCCTCGATCGAATCGAAGACGACCGCGGGACCGGTGTGCTGCAGCAGTTCCGGCGAGGCCGCGGAGTGCTTCACCAGCGCGCCGTCGGGCGCCAGGTTGCCGCGCAGCACCGCCAGCCCGGCATCGGCCAGCAGCGGACGCTCCCTGGGCGCGATCACGGTGTCGTCCCAGACCGGGTGGCCGGCCAGGGCGTCCACCAGCGGCTCGCCGGTGACGGTGATCGCGGACGGGTCGAGCAGGTCGCGGACCTGGGCCAGCGCCGCCAGCACCCCGCCGGCCCGGAACAGATCCTCCATGAGGTACTCCCCGGAAGGCTGCAGGTTGACCACCAGCGGGACCTCGGCACCGATCCGGTCGAAGTCGTCCAGGCTCAACTCGATGCCGAGCCGGCCGGCGATCGCCAGCAGGTGCAGCACGGCATTGGTGGAACCGCCGACCGCGGCCAGCGCGACGATGGCGTTGTGGAAGGACTCCCGGGTGATCACCTGGCTGACCGTCCGGCCGGCCGCAACCAGGTCGACGATCAGTTTGCCGGCGGTGTGGGAGGCCACCAGCAGCCGGCTGTCGGGGGCGGGGATGCCCGCCGTGCCGGGCACCGTCATCCCGAGCGCCTCGGCGAGCACCGCCATCGTCGAGGCGGTGCCCATCGTGTTGCAGTGCCCGCGGGAGCGGATCATCGCCGACTCGGACTGGCGGAAGGTGTCCGCCGGGAGCAGGCCTGCCCGTACCTCTTCCGACAGCTTCCACACGTCGGTACCGCAAGCCAGCGGCGCGCCGCGGAAGTACCCGTTCAGCATCGGGCCGCCGGGCACCACCACGGCCGGGAGGTCGACCGAGGCCGCCGCCATCAGCAGCGCCGGGATCGTCTTGTCGCAGCCGCCCAGCAGCACCAGCCCGTCGATCGGGTTGGCCCGGAACATCTCCTCCATCGTGACCGCGGCGAGGTTGCGCCACAGCATCGCCGTGGGCCGCAACTGGTTCTCCCCCAGGGACGGCACCGGCAGCTCGTAGGGAATGCCGCCGGCCTCGTAAACGCCGTCCCGCACCGCGCGGGCGAGCTCGCCCAGGTGGGCGTTGCAGGTGCTCAGGTCGCTGGCGGTGTTGGCGATCGCGATCTGCGGCCGTCCCTCGAAGGCGTCCGCCGGCAGGCCGCGGCCGGTCCAGGCGCGGTGGTGGTAGGCGGCCCGGCTGTCGCCGGCGTACCAGTCGGCGCTGCGCAGGGTGTGGTTCTCGGGCTCTCGGCTCACCGCAACTTCCTCGTTCGGCAACAGCGGGCCCCCGCCCGCCTTGCGGCGCAGTCTAGCCATCGCCTGCCGACAACATGCCGGACCACAGCTGGTTACCGGACGCGCCCCCGCGACGCCGCCGCTAGTGTCGTCGCCGTGCTCGACGTCCTGACCGGCTTCGCCGTGATCGCCCTGGCCGTCGTCGTGGGCTACGTCACGGCGCGCCTGGGCTTCCTCGGCGAGCGGGCCGTGCCCGTGCTGAGCCGGTTGTCGTTCAGCGTGCTGGCACCCTTCCTGCTGTTCTCCGTCCTGGCGACGGCGGACGTGGGCGCGATCTTCTCCTCGCTGCTGCCGGTGTCGGCGATCGCGGCGGTCGCCGTCATGGCGGTCTATGCCCTGATCGCGCGCCTGGCGTGGCGACGCGACACCGGCCGGACGGTGGTCGGCGCGCTCGCCTCCGGCTACCTCAACTCCAACAACATGGGCATCCCGATCGCGGTGTACATGCTCGGCGACGCCGCCTACGCCGCGCCGGTGGTGCTGCTGCAGCTGCTGGTGTTCGCCCCGATCGCGCTCGCGATCCTGGGCGCCCACGTCAGCGGCCGGGCGTCGGCAGCAGGGATCCTGCGCTCCACCATCACCAACCCGATCATCGTGGGCTCGCTGGCGGGGCTGCTCGTCGCGTTGGCAGGCGTGGAGCTGCCGCCTGTCGTGCTCGACCCGATCGAGACGATCGGCCACGCCGCCGTCCCGATCATGCTGCTCTCGTTCGGGATGTCGCTGGCCGGCGAGCGGATCCTCGAACCGGGCTCGGGACGTCGCGAGGTGGTGCTGGCCAGCGTGCTGAAGCTCGTCGCGATGCCCGCGATCGCCTACCTCGCCGGACGCTTCGGATTCGGCCTGGCGGGCCACGCGCTGTACGCGGTGACGGTCCTCGGCGCGCTGCCCACGGCGCAGAACGTCTTCATCTACGCCCAGCGCTACCAGGTCGGCCAGACCCTGGCCAGGGACGCCGCATTCATCACCACCCTGGGCTGCCTACCCCTGCTGTTCGGCATCGCTCTCGCGCTCGGCTGACCGCGCCGACGCGCTTCCATACCCACTCCGGGCGATGGACGCACCCTGCCGTCACGGCTACCATGAGAGCGCTTCCATCGTGGCGCGCCGGTGCGTCCTCACGAACGTCGGGGAGCAACGCTTCGCCGAGTTGAGAGGCACCACATGCAGTACGGGCACTTCGATGACGCCGCCCGCGAATACGTCATCAACACGCCGCACACCCCGTACCCGTGGATCAACTACCTGGGGTCGGAACGCTTCTTCTCGCTGCTCTCCCACCTCGGCGGTGGCTACAGCTTCTACCGCGACGCGCGGATGCGCCGGTTGACCCGGTACCGCTACAACAACATCCCCACCGATGCCGGCGGGCGCTACCTGTTCGTCAACGACGGCGGGGACGTCTGGACGCCGACCTGGCTTCCGGTCCGGGCCGAACTCGACCACTTCGAGGCCCGGCACGGCATGGGCTACTCGACGATCACCGGCGAGCGCGGCGGCCTGCGGGTGACGACCACTTACCTGGTGCCGCTCGGCGAGGACGCCGAGGTGCAGCGGGTCACCGTGACGAACACCAGCGAGGACGCGAAGTCGGTCACCCTGTTCTCCTTCGTGGAGTTCGCGCTGTGGAACGCCCACGACGACCAGACGAACTACCAACGGAACCTGTCGATCGGCGAGGTCGAGGTCGAGCAGGTGACCCCGTCCGGCGGATCGGCGATCTACCACCGCACCGAGTACCGGGAGCGACGCAACCACTACGCCGTTTTCGCCGTCAACGAGCCGGCAGCCGGCTTCGACACCGACCGCGACACCTTCCTGGGCGGCCCGTTCCACGGCTTCGCCGACGCCGCGGTCCCCCGCTCGGGGCGCTCCGCCAACTCGATGGCGTCCGGCTGGTACCCGATCGGGTCGCACTCGATCGCGCTCGACCTGCAGCCCGGGGAGAGCCGCGACCTGGTGTTCGTCCTGGGCTACCTGGAGAACGACCCGGCCGAGAAGTGGGCCGACGAGGCGCACCAGGTGATCAACAAGACCGGCGCTCACGACCTGCTCGCCCGGTTCGCCACCCCGGCCGACGTGGACGCCGCCCTCGCCCGGCTCGCCGATTACTGGCACAACCTGCTGTCGACCTTCACGGTGCGCTCCACCGACGACAAGCTGGACCGGATGGTCAACACCTGGAACCAGTACCAGTGCATGGTGACCTTCAACATGTCGCGGTCGGCCTCCTACTTCGAGACCGGGATCGGCCGCGGCATGGGCTTCCGCGACTCCAACCAGGACCTGCTCGGCTTCGTCCACCTGGTGCCCGAGCGGGCCCGGGAGCGGATCATCGACATCGCCTCGACCCAGTTCCCCGACGGCAGCGCCTACCACCAGTACCAACCGCTGACCAAGCGTGGCAACAACGACATCGGGTCGGGCTTCAACGACGATCCACTGTGGCTGGTGGCCGGCGTGGCGGGCTACATCAAGGAGACCGGGGACGATTCGATCCTCGACGAGCCGGTACCGTTCGACAACGAACCGGGCAGCGAGCAGCCGCTGTGGGAGCACCTGGTGCGTTCCTTCGACTTCGTCCTCACCCACCTCGGCCCCCACGGTCTCCCGCTGATCGGCCGGGCGGACTGGAACGACTGCCTCAACCTGAACTGCTTCTCCTCCGAACCGGGAGAGTCCTTCCAGACCACCGAGAACAAGGCCGGCGGGGTTGCCGAGTCGGTGTTCATCGCTGCCCAGTTCGTCCTCTACGGCACCGAGTACGCCGCGCTGGCCCGCCGTCGCGGGCTTGAGCAGGTGGCCGTGGCGGCCGAGGCCGCGGTCGGGCAGATGCGGCAGGCGATCCTGGACCACGCCTGGGACGGCGAGTGGTTCCGGCGCGCCTACGACTACTTCGGCAACCCGGTCGGGACGGCCGCCGACACCGAGGGCCGGATCTGGATCGAGCCGCAGGGGTTCGCGGTGATGGCCGGAGTGGGGGTCGGCAGCGGCCCCGCTGACACCGAATCGAAGGCGATCCGGGCGCTCGACTCGGTGCGCGAGCTGCTGGGCACCCCGCACGGGCTGGTCCTGCAGCACCCCGCCTACACCACCTACCGGATCGAACTGGGCGAGGTGTCGACCTATCCGCCGGGCTACAAGGAGAACGGTGGCATCTTCTGCCACAACAACCCGTGGGTGATCATCGCCGAGACCCTGGTCGGCCGCGGCGACGTCGCCTTCGACTACTACCGCCGGATCACCCCCGCCTACCGGGAGGCGATCAGTGACGTCCACCGGCTGGAGCCGTATGTGTACGCCCAGATGATCGCCGGCAAGGAGGCGGTCCGGGCCGGGGAGGCCAAGAACTCCTGGCTGACCGGGACGGCCGCGTGGAACTTCGTGGCGGTCTCGCAGTACCTGCTCGGGGTGCGTCCGGACTTCGACCACCTGGTCGTCGACCCGCAACTGGGACCGGACGTGCCGTCCTTCACCGTCACGCGCAAGCTGCGCGGCGCCACCTACACCATCCGGGTCACCAACTCCGGCGAGCGCGGCTCGCGCGCCCGCCTGGTGGTGGACGGCCGGCCGGTCGAGGGCCAGCGCGTGCCCTATGCCGCACCGGGCAGCCAGGTGCTGATCGAGGCGACCCTCTAGCGGGCAGCCTGCCTCCACCCCCCTTCTCCGCGGAACCTCGACCCGCGGGGCTCATCGGCCTGCGCAGGCCCGGCCTGCACCGTGCCCGACCATCGCCGGCCGAGGAGGACTTGGCGGCCACATCCGAGAGCTTCCGCAAACCTTCGACAGACTGTTGACATTCCGGCCCTGCGAGCGCACACTCGTTATACAAACATTTCACAACCGGGCCGCTCGCGATGCTGCAGCAGCCGCAGAACGGCCCGGCTCGCCGGCGCCGACCCGGCCGCAGGTACCTCGTGCACGACAACCCGGGAGCTCCGATGCAGACCCAGACAGCAACCATCTCCAGGCCGACGGTGAAGCCGTGGGTCAAGGCCGCGGTCGTCGTCACCTACGTGGCGATGATCACGGTGAACGCCCTGGCCAACGCCTTGCCGATCAACGGCCGCGACACCGGCGAGATCTCCGACTCCTACCCGAACCTGTTCGCGCCCGCCGGCCTCACCTTCTCGATCTGGGGTGTCATCTACTTCCTGCTCGGCGCACACGTGCTGTACCAGCTCGGACTCTTCCGCGACTCAGGACAGGACGGCAGCGTTCGTGGGACGGATGGACGCGTCCGCGACGCAGCCCGGGTCTCCCTCCTGGAGCGGGTCGGCGTGCTGTTCAGCCTCTCCTCACTGGCCAACCTCGCCTGGGTCCTGTGCTGGCACTACGACTTCATCGGTGCCTCCGCGGTGCTGCTGGTCACGATGCTGGTCCTGTTGATCCTGATCACCAGGACGATCCTGGCCGCCGACCTCACCCGGCGTGAGTTGCTCTTCGTCCGGCTGCCGTTCAGCGTCTACTTCGGCTGGATCACCGTCGCCACGATCGCGAACCTCACCGTGTGGCTGGTCAGCATCGGCTGGGACGGCTTCGGGGTCGCCGAGTCCACCTGGGCGATGGTGATCCTGGCGGTGGGAGCGACCATCGGCACCACCGTGATCCTGCGCGATCGCGACATCGCGTACGGGCTGGTGCTGGTCTGGGCCTACCTCGGCATCTGGATCAAGCACACCTCGGCGGCGGGTTTCAACGGCGCCTACCCCGCGGTGGAGATCACCGCCCTGGCCAGCATCGCCGTGTTCCTGTTCGCCGTCGCGACGGTGGCGCTTCGCCGTCGGGTCCCCTCCCCCGCGGCCGCCCGCAGCTGAGCGAGATGAAAGAAGGCCGCGTGCCCGGGCGCCCAGTCCAGCCCGAAGCCGGATCGGGCCGGCGCTGGTTGGGCCTGGTGGCGATCAGTGTCTCCGTCTCGCTGATCATCGTCGACTCGACGATCGTCAACGTGGCGATCCCCTACCTGGTCAGGGACCTCTCGCTGACCTCGTCGGACGTCCAGTGGGTGCAGGAGTCGTACACCCTCGTGTTCGCCGCCACCCTGCTGGTGTGGGGCGCCCTCGCCGACCGGATCGGCCCGCGCCGGATGCTGCTCATCGGGATCGGCGTCTTCATGGCCGCCTCCCTGCTGGCAGCGGTGGCCACCTCGGGGGCCGCGCTGATCGGTGCGCGGATCATCCAGGGCTTCGGCGGCGCGATGATCCTGCCCACCACCTTGTCCCTGATCAACGCCGGGTTCACCGGACGCGAGCGCGGCATCGCCTTCGCCGTGTGGGGCTCCACCATCGGCGGCGTGGTCGCGCTCGGCCCGTTGCTGGGCGGCTGGCTCACCACGTCGTTCTCCTGGCGGTGGGCCTTCGGCATCAACCTCCCGATCGGCCTGCTCGTCGTGGCGGGCGTGCTGGCCTTCGTCGCAGAGTCGCGGTCGGCGGACCGGCGCGGCCTGGACCTCGGCGGGGCGCTGCTCTCGGCGCTCACCTTCGCGATGCTGGCCTTCGCGCTGATCGAGGGCCGCAGCTACGGGTGGTGGGCCCTGGCCCGGCCCTTCCAGGTGGGTGAGGCGGTCTGGCCGTTCACGCTGTCGCCGGTGCCCTTCGCCATCGCGGCGGCGCTGCTGCTGGGCACGATCTTCGCGCTGCGGACCGTACGGCGCTCGCGTGCGGGCCTGCCCACGCTGCTGCGCTTCGACCTCTTCGCCATCCCCTCCTTCCGCAACGGCAACCTCGCGGCGATGATCGTCAGTCTCGGCGAGTTCGGCATCATCCTCGCGCTGCCGTTGTGGCTGCAGAACGTCCTGGGCTACTCGGCCTTCCAGACCGGGCTGGCGCTGCTCGGCCTGGCGGGCGGATCGTTCGCGGCCAGCGGAATCGCCGGAGCGCTGAACGGGCGCCTGAGCCCGGCGAGCATCGTCCGGATCGGCCTGACCGCCGAGATCGTCGGCGTGACCGCCCTCGGCCTCCTCGTAGGACCGTCCACCCCCTGGCAGGCGGTGGTGGGGGCGCTGATCGTCTACGGGTTCGGCGTGGGACTGGCGACGGCGCAGCTGACCGGCGTCGTGCTGGTCGACGTACCCGTGCAGCGCAGCGGAGAGGGCTCGGGGGTGCAGAGCACCTCGCGCCAACTCGGGTCGGCGCTCGGCATCGCCGTCCTCGGCACGGTGCTCTTCACCTCGATCGGAGTGCAGCTCGACGCCTCGCTCCGCAGCGCCGACGTACCGGCGGGGGAACGGGAGTCGGTGGTGCGTGCCGTCGTCGACAGCGCGGGCGGAGCCATTCCCGGACTCGCCAAGGACCCGCGCACCGCGATCGCGTACGAGCCGGCGCGCCAGGCCTTCTCCGACGGCACCCGCTACGCGGCCTTCGCCGCTGCCGGCTTCCTGGTGATCGGACTCGGCGCCTCCTTCTCGCTGGGCGACCCACGTCGTCGGCCCGGCCTGGCCAGCCAAGCCGCCCCGGTCCCGGCATGGGAACCGGTGGACCGGCCTCCGCGTTGACCGGGGCCCGCCGGTCTGGGGTGGACCACCCCGCACCCGACGCGCGCAGCCGTTCAGCCGAAGGCTGCCACCTCGATCTTCTTCATCTGGAGCATCCGCTGGTACCCGTCCGGGGTCGCGTCCATCAGCTCACGAAGGTTGGCCGGCACCACCTGCCAGCTGACGCCGAACCGGTCGACGCACCAGCCGCACTGCTCGGCCTGCGGGACGGCGCTCAGCCGCTCCCAGTACCGGTCGATCTCGGCCTGGTCTGAGCACTCCAGCATGAGCGAGACGCCGGGGCTGAAGGTGAAGTCCTGTCGAACCCCCGAATCCATCCCGACGAGCCAGTCGCCGTCCACCTCGACTTCGGCGAACATCAGCGCCTCCGCCGTGGCGGGCCCGGTGGGCTCGCCGTAGGCCGCAGTGGTGCCGAGCCGGCCACCGAACACCTCGGCGTAGAACTGGAGCGCCTCGGCGGCCCGGTTCTGGACCGGACCGCCGAACAACAGTGAGGCCATGATCGGCGGCCGCGGCTCACCCTCGGGGTCGGTCAGGATGAGCTGCCAGCTCACGCCGTAGCGGTCCTCGACCCACCCGTACCGGAGGCTGAAGGGGTACTCCCCCAGTTCCATGAGCTCGGTGCCACCCTCCAACAGAGCGGCCCAGGCCGTGTCGAGCCGGTGTCGGGCGTCGGGGTCGCGGGACGGGTCGAAGCTGACCATGAAGGACAGCGCCGGGTTCGGCCGGAACTGGGGACCGCCGTTGATGCCGACGAAGCGCACCCCGGCGAGGTCGAACTCCACCGCCAGCGGCTGGCCGGCGAAGTCCTGCTGGAACTCGGGCAGGCCCTCGCTCGGGTAGCGCTGGACGTCGCGGATCCGGGACTCGGGGAACACCGAGGTGTAGAAGCCGGCCGCCTGCTCGGCGGTGCTGTCGAACCAGAGGTTGGGGATGAATCGCTGCATGGACCGCGCCTGTCTGCCGGGAGCCACCGGGGTTGGACTCTGGCGCTGACTGTACGCAGAAGCGGTGACACAAACCGAGCGGGCGGGGGCAGAATGCGCACCTTCTCCCCTTCTGGGGACCGGATCGGCGCGGGTCAGCCCTGGCTGACGTAGAGGCCGGCGAGGAGCCCGACCACGAGCATGGTGGCGGCCAGCAGGGCGGCGGGTGCCCCGACGCCGGGCACCACCGCAGCCTCGCCGGACGAGCGCCGGGCCACCCGGTACCGCCGATCGGCGGCCAGATAGGTCACGATCGCCAGCACCAGGCCGGCGCCGCCGACCGTGACGGAAGCAATCCCTTGGGTCGGCATCGTCAGCCGGATCACGACCACCGCCGCCAGGCCCAGTGACAGCGCCGTGCGACGCCAGGCCAGCAGCGTCCGTTCGGGCTGCAGCCCGGGTGGACGCCGGACAGGCGGGCCGCTCACCAGGACAGCCCGAGCAGCACCAGCGCCACCCCCACCGCGACCCCCGCTGTCAGCACCAGCGTGAACGGTGTCCCGGGCAAGGGCCGGTCGAGTCGCATGGCCAGTTCCGTCCGCCGCCAGCCGAACCAGGCCTGCACCGTGGCGAGCAGGCCGAGCGCTATGAACACCAGCGCGGCAGCCAGCCGGAACCCCCGCTGCGCTGGAACCTGCAGTGCCTGCAGGGCCACGCCGGCGGCGAGCAGCGCCAGTCCCGTCCTGATCCAGGCCAGGAAGGTGCGCTCGTTGGCGAGGCTGAAGCGGGCGTCGGGCTCCTCGCCCTGCTCGTACAGGCCCCGTGGAAACCGGGTCACGGCTCCAACCTAGCCGGTGCCGCAGCGCCGGATCCGGCGCTGCCACGCCGGATCCGCCGGGTTGCTGGACCGGGGCTGATCGGCACGCAAGGATACGGGCGTGGTTCGACTCCTGATCCGGATCGGCATCAACCTGGCCTGCGCGGCCATCGGGCTGATCATCTCTGCGCTGGCGCTGCCCGAGTTCCACCTGGACGCCGCCGGTTTCGTGACGGCGGTCGTGGTGCTGACCCTGGCGCAGTCACTGCTCACGCCCTGGATCCTCAAGCTCACCCGACGCTACGCTCCGGCGCTGCTCGGTGGCTTCGGGCTGATCTCGACGCTCATCGCCTTGTTGCTGGCCGGGCTCGTCCCGGGCGGGATCAGCGTGACCTCCTGGACCACGTGGGTACTCGCCGCGCTCATCGTGTGGCTTTGCGTCGCGCTCGGTGGCTGGCTGCTGGTCGCGCTGGTCCTCGATCGGCGGACCCGCCGCAAGGCCGCCGACCGGGCCGCGTCGTAGCCCCGCCCGAGCTTTCGAACCCGCCTCGGCGGGTACAGCTCGACCATGGACGAACGAGCTGACCAGCTCGCGGGCCGGGTGGCCGTGGTCACCGGGTCCTCCCGCGGGCTCGGCCTGGCGATGGCCGGGGTGCTGGGCCGGCACGGCGCGACCGTCGTGCTCGCGTCCCGCTCATCGTCCGACGTCGCCGCCGCCGTCGAACGGCTGCGCGCCGAGGGCATTGACGCGTGGGGACGGTCCTGCGATGTCGGCCGGATCCTCGACGTCGAGGCCCTGCGCGACGAGGCCCTGCGCCACGGCAGCCTCGACATCTGGGTAAACAACGCCGGCACCTCGGGCGTCTACGGGCCCACCGCGGCCACCCCGATCGACGACTTCGAGCGGGTGGTGCAGACCAATATCCTGGGCACCTTCCACGGCTCCCGGGTGGCGCTGCCGGTCTTCCTCGACCAGGGCCACGGCGACCTGGTCAACCTCTACGGCTCGGGCGACCGCGGACCCGTCGCGCTGCAGAACGCCTACGCCTCCAGCAAGCGCTGGGTGCGCCAGTTCACCGAGACGCTGCGGGCCGAGACCAAGGGCACCGGCGTGCGCGTGCACGGCATGAATCCCGGCCTGGTGACCACCGACCTGTTGGGCAAGCTCACCTCCCAGCCGGGCTACGAGCGCCGGCTGACCGGGCTGCAGGTCGTCGTCGCGCTGTGGGGACAGAGTCCGGACGAGGCCGCCCGCCCGCTGCTGCGCCTGGTCACCTCGGATGCCGCCGAGTTCCGCGACCTCACCCCGCTCACCCTCCTCGGCCGCGGGCT
>JAEZHJ010000052.1 GCA_023436925.1 Actinomycetes bacterium | reverse complement strand
CCGGCTTGCGGCCCGACAGCGTCCCCTCCAGCTGTGACCACGGCACCGGCGGGTTGTTGTAGCCCATCAGTCGTACCTGCCCTCGGCCCACCAGCCGTCGTCGTCCAGCACCAGCAGCCACGCCCCGCCGGTGTCGTCGGCGACCTGGAACCGGCAGCCGCTGCTGGCCCGTGCCGGGTCCCAGCCGCGTTCGGCCACCGGCCACGGCCCCGCCCAGCCGGTCAGCCGGAGCCGGGCAGCCCCGACGCTCAGCACTGCCGGGGTGCCGGTCAGCAGCAGTCGCTCGTCCACCCCCACCCGGACGCCGTCGCCATCCACCACTTCGACCCGGCGTCGTCCGGGAAAGACGGTGGCGGGCAACGGGTCGGGCAGGCTGCCCGGCCAGGGCCGGTCGGCCGGCTGCGGCAGGACCGTCCGGTCACCCCAGGGCACCAGCACCTGCCGCTCCGCCAGCCACCGGCCGCCGCCGACCACCGGGGTGAGGACGCCCTCGTGGCCGAGCATCGCCTGCACCCGCGACAACACGTGGTGCACCTTCTCGTCGGCGCCTGGGCCGAACAGGCCCGGGGAGTGCCCGGCCAGCCCGTCCACCGCCACCGGCTCGAGACGGACGCGCACCAGGCCGCTGCCGATCACGCTGCCGGCGGCCGCCTGCAGTTGCCAGCGCACCCGGTCGACCACGGCGGCGGCGTCGAAGCAGGTGGGGTGCAGCCAGACCCGCTCGCAGTGCTCCCCCTCCTCGGCCAGCAGGTGGACGAGCAACTCGGTGCAGACCAGGTTGGCGGCGGCCAGGCCGGCGATGAACTCCTCGGCCGTCCCGCGGACGCTGAAGGCGACCTGGTCGACCAGGGTCAGCGCGGGTTCGAACTCGATCTGCCGGACGAGTTCGGGCGGCGGGACGCGCGGGGTGACGGGACGGGAGTCGAGCCCGGCGGCCAGGGCGTGCAGCCGCACCCCGCGGTCGCCGAACCGGTCCCGGACGCTGGCCGCGTCGAGGGCGGCGAAGTCGCCCAGCCGGCGGATCCCCAGCCGGGGAAGCAGGCCTGCCAGTTCCGGATCGCCCAGCCGGCTGACCGGCAGTGGCGCCAGGTAGGACGCCGCCGCCCCCGGTGGCACGACGAGGACGGGATCGGCGTCGTGGGCCGCCTGCTCGGCGGTGAAGACGCCGTCGGCGATCCCGGCCCGGCCGCCGTCGACCCCCAGCTCGCCGACCGAGCCGAGCAGGGCACGGGCGGCCTGCGGCTCCCCGCCGTAGTAGCGCGCCGGGCCGCGGACCCGCAGCGTGGCAAGACCGGGCCGGACGATCTGGACCCCGGGTGCCACCTGTTCCAGACGGTCGACCACAGGGGTGAACTGGCGCTCGTCGCGGACCGGGTCGGCGGTGACCACCTGCAGGCCGGGGCAGCGCGACTGGGCTTCCCGGCAACGCTGCCCGGCCGTCACCCCCTCGGCATGCGCAGCTGCTGAACAGGCGACCACCTGGTTGGCTTCGACGACGGCGAGCGGGCCGTCGGCGGGCTGGTCCTCGGCACGCCGCCAGGCGGTCACCGGCCAGTCCGGGAACCACAAGACCAGGCACCGCGTGGGTGCCACCGCGGCGGGCATCAGCCCACCGCCCTCAGCTTCGTCGGCGGAGTCGGCATGGCGGCGGACAGCCGTCCGGCACGGTCCGGCAGCCACAGCCGGGTGGCCTGCGGCAGCGGGGTGCGCCGGGTGGAGACGGTCACCTCGACCTCACGGCCGGTCAGCAGCCCGTGGCCCTGGCCCAGACCCTCCCAGCGCGCCTGGCGCAGCCCGATGGACGCCTCCACCCGGGGCCAGTCGCCACAGACCAGCAGCACCGCGGAACGCTCCCGCAGCCGGGCCCCGAGCCGGGCGGCGTCGGCTTCTCGCACCCGGGTGGACGGCCGGACCGCGACCACCGGCAGCACCTCCGCCAGGGCCGCCACCACCGACAGCCAGCGCTCCCCCGGCTCCGGCACGAGGGCGAGCCGCTCCAGGGAGACTCCCGCGCTGCGGGCCGCCTCGGCGCCCAGTTCGGGGATGCCCACCACCCCGCACCACGACCCGGCTGCCGACGGTTCGGCGAGCAGGGCGAGCAGCAGCGCTCCCCCGGTGACCGAGTAGGCGGCGCCGGGCCGCAGGCCGCCCTCCGGCAGCAGCCCGGCCAGTTCCGGCGGGACCGGAACCAGGTGCTGGACCCGGCCCGGGCCGGTGGTGGCGCGGAGCCGCTGCAGGACATCCCCGGGGAGTTCAGCAGCTACGGACACCTCTCCATCTTCGAACACCTGTTCGAATGAGTCAAGGTGGGCCCGAGGGCCTCTCTCACCCCGGGACGCGTCCTGCGATCAGCCCCACGCGACCCCGATGGCCGCCGTCGTGGAGACCGTCGCGTAGCCGCTGCGCTTGCCGGTCACCCGCACCGTCACGGTGGTGCCCACGTCGGCGGCCTGCACCCGGTAGCTGCTCCGGGTGGCGCCGCTCAGGGCGACCCCGTCGCGGAGCCACTGGTAGCTGAGCTTCGTCTTGGAGGTCCACGTCCCGGCCTTGGCGGTCAGGACGGAGCCCACCGTCGCGGTCCCGGTGATGCTCACCGCACCCACCTTCAGCACCTTCGCTGTCGCCTTGCTGGTCTTGCTCGCGGTGGCGTAGCCGTCCACCCGCCCGGTCACCCGGACGGTGATCTGCTTGCCCGCCTGCGAGCCGGTCAGCACCAGGCTGTCGCCGGTCGCCCCGCTGATCGCCTTGCCGCCGGCGTACCACTGGTAGCTGAAAGCAGCGCCAGCCGTCCAACTGCCCG
This sequence comes from Actinomycetes bacterium, assembly GCA_023436925.1. GTDB lineage: Bacteria > Actinomycetota > Actinomycetes > Propionibacteriales > Propionibacteriaceae > Propionicimonas. The sequence continues at coordinate 4,317 of JAEZHJ010000052.1, read as the reverse complement.
GCTTGGCCGTGAGCGTCTTGCCGGTGCCGGCCGCGCCGCTGATGGTCGGCGTAGCGGCCTTGATCACCAGGGGCGCGTCGGCGCTGGTCCGGGAGACCGTCGCGTAGCCGGAGCGCTTGCCCGTGACCTTCACCGTGATGGACTTGCCGGCATCGGCCGAGGTGAGCTTGTAGGAGGACTTGGTCGCCTTCGAAATGGCCACGCCGTTGCGCAGCCACTGGTAGCTGAACTTCGTCTTCTTCGTCCAGGTCCCGGTCTTCGCCTTCAGCGTGCCGCCGACGACCCTGGTCCCGCTCACGGTCGGCGTCCCCGCGGTCGCGACCTTCGCGGTGGCGGCGCTGGTGCGGGAGGTGGCCGGGATGTTCTCGCGGTAGGTGCCGGTGACCTTGACGGTGATGCGCTTGGCCTTCTGGCTGCTGGTCAGGGTGAAGGTCTGCTTGGTCGCCCCGCTGATCGCCTTGCCGTCGGCGTACCACTGGTAGCCGAAGGTGGTCCCGTCCTGCCAGGTGCCGGTGACCGCGGTCAGCTTCTGGCCGGACGCGACCGAGCCCGAGATCTTCGGGACGGCGGCCAGCATGGCCGGCCAGGTGGTCGGCGAGGTGATGGTGAACCGGTTGTAGCCGTGCTTGGAGGTCACCCGCACCTGGAGCATGTGGCCTCGGTCAGCCGCGGTCACGGTGTAGCTCGAGCCGGTCGCCTTGGCGATCTTCTCGCCGCTGCGCAGCCACTGGTAGCTGAAGGTCGTGCTCTTCCAGGTGCCCTGGCCGGGCTTGGCCACCAGCTTGTTGCCGGTCCAGGGAGTGCCGGAGACGGTGGGTTCGAGGACTCCGCCCACCTTCATCCCGGAGAACGACAGCAGTGTCACGCCGTCGGTCCCGCTGGCCTGGACCCGGGAGCCCTTCGGCAGGTCGTAGTCGCCGACCTCGTACAGGCCGGGGCGCAGGTCGCCGACCGTGAACCGGCCGTCGGCCGCAGTCGAGGTGGGGATGCTGCCCTCTTCGTCCCAGTCCCCGTCCGCGTCCGACCACCTGTAGAGGGTGACCAAGGCGTTGCCGACGGGCTTGCCGAGGGAGTTGGTGATAGTCCCGGAGATCGAGGCGCGTGGATCGAGGGTCAGTTCCACGGTCGCCGTCACACCGGCGGTGACCGTCACCACGTCCGCCTGCCAGCGCTCGATGTCCCGGTTCTCCCACCAGTACTCCGACCACCACTGGGCGAAGAAGCCCGACGCGGAGACGTACAGCTTGTAGTCGCCGTCGGCCACCTTGGGTAGGGAGTAGTGGCCCTCATCGTCCACGGTGGCGGTGGCGGCCACCTCGTCGGCGTCCTGGGCCCACAGTTCGACGGTGGCACCCGGGATCGGGTCGAAGGAGTAGCTGTCGCCGACGTAGCCGTGGACGGAGGCGACCGGCTCGGGATCCTCATCGGCGAGAATGCCGATCCGCTCCAGTTGCTGCGCCTCGTCACCGCTCGTGGTCGTGGCGGAGGGAAGGCTGCGCTGCCCGGGCTGGGCGGGCTGCCCGTCGGGGTCCGGCGGAGTCTGGTCGGGTGCCGGGTCGGCCGAGGGGGTCACCACATCGGACGGGGCGGCGGCGGGCGGTTCCGCGACGCCCTCGGCCCAGGCGGGGAGGGCGGTTGACAGCGGCAGCGCGAGGGCGAGCGCCAGCGCGGCAATCCAGGAGGCGGGGCGGGTTCTGGCCATGGTGGCTCCTCTGTGAGATCGCTGTGAATCTAGGGCCCACCGGGATCGGCGCGGGCGGAATTGTGCAATTCAGGGCCTGTCCGGGTCGCGAAGGATGTCGATCGACCAGATGTGGTGCCCGCGAGGTGACGTATGAGGGGCAACTACGCTGAGCCAATGCCGAAGACGATCGTCATCACCGGGGCCAGCGGCGGCATCGGCGAGGCCGCCGCGCGCCGCCTGGCCGGGGACGGCCACCAGATTGTCGTGGTGGGCCGCTCGCCCGAGCGAACGGCCCAGGTCGCCGATGAGATCGGCGCCGACCATGCGGTTGCCGACTTCGCCAGCCTGGCGCAGGTCCGCAGGCTGGCCGCCGAATTGCGGGAGCGGTACCCGCGGATCGATGTGCTGGCGAACAACGCCGGGCTGACGGTCGGCCAGCGCAGGCTCACCGAGGACGGCCACGAGCTGACCTTCCAGGTCAACCACCTCGCCCCGTTCCTGCTGACCGAGTTGCTGCTGCCGACTCTGCTGGCCAGCCGGGCGACCGTCATCGCCACCTCCAGTGGTGCCCATCACGGCGGTCGGATCGACCTGGCCGACCTCGACCATGCCCGCAGCTACCGCATGATGCGGGTCTACAGCGATTCCAAGCTGGCCCAGGTGCTGCACACCCGCGAACTGGATCGCCGCTACGGGCCTGACGGGCTGGCCTCGGCCGCTTTCCACCCGGGCGTGATCGCGTCCGGCTTCGCCACCTCCGAGCGCGGCCCGGTGGCCTGGGCCTACCGCGGCCCGCTGGCGAAGCTGCTGTTCGGCTCCACCGACAAGGGTGCCGACACCCTCGTGTTCCTGGCGCAGGGGACGCCCGGTCGCGACTTCCCGTCGGGGCAGTACTTTGTCCGCCGCAAGGTGGCACGGACGAATCCGCAGGCCGACGATCCCCGGCTTGCCGCCGCCTTGTGGGAGCGCTCGGCGGCGATGGTCGCCTGAGCCGGACGATTCGGGCCCGGCGGTCCTGCTGTGGGATCATGCTGGGATGCGCTCCTACCTGGAAATTCTCCGGTTGCCGGGCGCCTGGCAGTTCTCTTCGGCCGGTCTCCTCGCCCGCTCCGGCGGCGCGATGATGGGGATCGGCCTCGTGCTGATGGTCTCCGGCCTCTACGGCAGTTACGAGCTCGCAGGCGCCCTGGCCGCCGCCAACGCCATCTCCTGGGCGCTCGGCACGGCCGCGCTGTCCAACCTCGTCGACCGGTTCGGCCAACGCCGGGTCATGGTGCCGGCGGTGCTGGTCAGCAGCGCCAGCCTCGCGGTGCTGGTCGTCCTCGCCGTGCTGCAGTTCCCGGTATGGGCGCTGTTCCCGCCGGCCATCATCAGCGGTGCCACCGGCGGCGCCCCCGGTGCCCTGGTCCGGGCCCGCTGGAGCCACATCACCAGCGACGAGCGCCAACTCCACACCGCCTTTTCACTGGAGTCGACCCTGGACGAGGTGACCTTCGTGATCGGCCCGGTCGTGGCGACCGCACTGTCGACCATGGTCCACCCCGCAGCCGGCCTGGTCGTGCCGGTCGTGGTCTCGCTGCTGGGGGCTGCGCTGTTCTACTCCCAGCGCGCCACCGAGCCGCCGATCCTGCCCCGTCCGGTGACCATTGGACGGCGCAGCCTGCGGGAGCGGTTCGTGCTGCTCGTTCCCGGCGTCGGGACGATCGTGATCGTCAACCTGCTGATCGGCGCCGTCTTCGGTGCGATCGACATCAGCGTGGTGGCCGCGGCGACCGCCTTCGACGCCCGTCCGGCCGCCGGGGTGGCGCTGGCCGTGTTCGCCTTCGGCTCGGCGATGGCCGGCTTCGCCTATGGCGCTCGGCACTGGAAGTCCCCACTGCACGTCCGCTTCCTGATCGGCGTCGTGGCCCTGGTGCTGACCAGCCTCGGCCTGCTGGTCGTCGACAACGTGCTGCTGATGTCGGTGGTCGGCCTGGCGGTCGGGCTGACCGTCGCCCCCACCCTGATCAACGGCAACAGCCTGATCGGGCAGCTGTCACCTCCCGAGCGGCTCACCGAGGCGCTGTCCTGGATGGGCACCGGGATCGGGATCGGCGCCGCCTTCGGCTCCAGCGTGGGCGGCTCGGCGATCGACGCCGGCGGCTACCACGCCGGCTTCGTGGTGGTCGTCCTGGCAGCCGCGCTGGCCGCCCTGCTCGCCGTCGCGGCGTTCGCCCGGCTCCGGCGGGTCGCCCGCACCGGCGAGGACGCCGTCATCACTGCTGCCTGAACCAACCCTGTGACAGCATGGCGCGGTGCTGACCGACGCGCCTGCCCTGCCGCCCGGGCTGACCACCCGCCCGCTTCGACCCGGTGACGCTGCCGCCGTCCACCAACTCATGGCCGCCCAGGAGCTGGCCGACATCGGGATGGTCGAGATCGAGGAAGCCGACATCGTCGCCGACTGGGCCAGACCGAGTCACGATCTGGCCGCCCGGTCGATCGGGGTGTTCGACGGTGACCGGATGGTCGGCTACGGCGAGCTGATCGGCGCCGACCGGGCCGACTCCGCCGTCCATCCCGACTGGCGGGGCCGCGGGATCGGCACCTGGCTGGCTGCCTGGCTGCGTGACCTGGGCCGCCGGGTCGGGTCG
>JAEZHJ010000038.1 GCA_023436925.1 Actinomycetes bacterium | reverse complement strand
CCGGCGCACCGGGTGCTCCCGGCGTGCCCGGCGCCCGCCGCACCGGCACGCCGCGCCCAGGCAACAACCCCTTCGCCCCCAGCCAGGGAATGGGCGTTCGCCGCCCGCGTCCCGAGGGTGCTCCCGGCCAGGCCCGGCCCGGCGAGCGTGACCGCTTCGCCGGAGACCGTCCGGGCGGTCCCCGCCCCGGCGGCGACAACCGGATGCCGCGACCCGGCGGCACCGGTGGCCTGCCCGGCATGCCCCGGCCGAACCCGGCCATGATGCCGCAGCGCACGACCCTGGGCGGCCCGTCCGCCCGTACCGGTGCTGCCCGTCCCGGTGGTCCCGGGGCCGGCGGTCGCGGGCGTCCCGGTGGCGCTCCCGGTCGTGGTGGCGTCGGCGGTCCTCCCGGGGCCGGTGGTCCTCCCGGTGGTGGCGGTCGCGGCGGTCGTGGTGGCCGCGGCGGTTCCGGCACCCAGGGTGCTTTCGGGCGCCCGGGCGGTCCCGCGCGCCGGGGTCGCAAGTCCAAGAAGCAGCGTCGGCAAGAGTTCGACCAGATGGAAGCGCCCAGCATTGGCGGCGTGCGCGTCCGTCAGGGCGACGGCCAGACCGTCCGGCTGCGCCGCGGCGCTTCGCTGACCGACCTTGCCGAGAAGATCGGTGCCGAGCCGGCGTCGCTGGTGCAGGTGCTGTTCCACCTCGGTGAGATGGTCAACGCCACCCAGTCGGTCGCCGACGAGACCCTGCAGGTGCTCGGTGCGGAACTGAACTACAACATCGAGGTCGTTTCCCCCGAGGACGAGGACCGCGAACTGCTGGAGTCGTTCGACATCGAGTTCGGCGAGAACGCCGGCGGCGAGGAGGACCTCGAGGTCCGTCCGCCGGTGGTCACCGTGATGGGCCACGTCGACCACGGCAAGACGAAGCTGCTGGACGCGCTGCGCAACTCCAACGTGGTGGCGGGCGAGGCCGGCGGCATCACCCAGGCGATCGGTGCCTACCAGGTGGCCACCGAGGTCGACGACGTCGAGCGGAAGATCACCTTCATCGACACCCCGGGCCCCGAGGCGTTCACCGCCATGCGTGCCCGTGGTGCCAAGTCGACCGACATCGCCGTTCTGGTGGTGGCCGCCGATGACGGTGTGATGCCGCAGACCATCGAGGCGCTGAACCACGCCAAGGCGGCGGACGTGCCGATCGTGGTCGCGGTGAACAAGGTCGACAAGGAGACCGCCGACCCGGTCAAGGTGCGTGGTCAGCTGACCGAGTACGGCCTCGTCCCCGAGGAGTACGGCGGCGACACCATGTTCGTCGACGTCTCGGCGGTGACCCGGCAGGGCCTCGACGAGCTGCTTGAGGCGATCGTGCTGACCGCCGATGCCGCCCTCGACCTGCGCGCCAACCCGGACATGCCGGCCCAGGGCGTCGCGATCGAGGGTCACCTCGACCGTGGCCGCGGCCCGGTGGCGACCGTCCTGGTGCACCGCGGCACGCTGCGCACCGGCGACTCGATCGTGGCCGGCTCGGCCCACGGCCGCGTCCGGCTGCTGATCAACGACCGTGGCGAGACCGTCGACGAGGCTCCGCCCTCGATGCCGGTCCAGGTCCTCGGCCTCACCTCCGTGCCCGGTGCCGGTGACAACTTCCTGGTCGTCGAGGACGACCGGATGGCTCGCCAGATCGCCGAACAGCGGGAGGCCCGCCAGCGGGCGGCCCTGCTGGCCCGGACGACCCGCCGCAAGACCCTTGAGGAACTCTTCAAGGAGATGAAGGAGGGCGAGACCCAGGAACTGCGGCTCATCCTCAAGGGCGATTCGGCCGGTTCGGTCGAGGCCCTGGAGGACTCGCTGTCGCAGATCGACGTCGGCAACGAGGTCGTCCTGCGGGTCATCGACCGCGGTGTGGGTGCGATCACCGAGACCAACGTGTCGCTGGCTGCGGCCTCCGACGCGGTGATCATCGGCTTCAACGTCCGTCCGCAGGGCAAGGCCACGCAGATGGCCGACGCCGCCGGCGTGGACATCCGGTACTACTCGGTGATCTACGCCGCGATCGACGACGTGGAGGCGGCCCTGAAGGGCATGCTGAAGCCGATCTACGAGGAGCAGGTCCGGGGCCAGGCCGAGATCCGGGAGATCTTCAAGTCTTCCAAGATCGGCACGATCGCAGGCTGCATGGTCATCGACGGCACCATCCGGCGCAATGCGTCGGCGCGGCTGCTGCGCGACGGCATCGTGGTCCACACCTCGACCATCGCCTCGTTGCGGCGGGAGAAGGACGACGTCACCGAGGTCCGGGAGGGGTACGAGTGCGGCATGACGCTCGCCCACTACTCCGACATCCGGATCGGCGACATCATCGAGACCTTCGAGATGGTGGAGAAGCCGCGGTCCTGACCCCGGTATCGCCCAGGGCCACCCAAGGCGTCGAGGGCCACCCATCAGCGGTGGCCCTCGACGTGACCGGTGGCCCTCGGCGTTTGGAGCAGCTGAAGAGGAGAGGTTCATGGCAAACCCGCGCTACGCGAAGGTCGCCGAGCAGATCAAGGTCATCGTCGCCGGCATGCTGGAACGCCGGATCAAGGACCCGCGGCTCGGTTTCGTGACCGTGACCGACGTCCGGCTCAGCGGCGACGGCCGGGAGGCGACGGTCTTCTACACGGTGATGGGCGACCCCGAGGATCGCGAACAGACCGCGGTCGCCCTGGAGTCCGCCTCCGGCCTGCTGCGGTCCACCGTGGGCAAGCAGCTGGGGATGAAGTTCACCCCGACGCTCAGCTTCGTGCTGGACGGCGTGCAGGAGGATGCGGCCCATCTCGAGGACGTGCTCGCCCGCGCCCGCGCCCAGGACGCCGAGGTGGCGGCCCGGGCCGCCGGGGCCAGCTATGCCGGTGACCCCGACCCGTACCGCCGGCCGGACGAGGACGCCGACGGCGACCTGCTCGCCGACGAGGCCGAGGCCGGCAAGCTTGACTGACGGCCTGCTGGTCGTCGACAAGCCGACCGGATGGACGTCCCACCAGGTGGTGGGACGGCTGCGCCGGATCCTGGGCACCCGCAAGGTCGGCCATGCCGGCACCCTCGATCCGATGGCGACCGGTGTCCTGCTGGTGGGGGCCGGACGAGCGACCCGACTGCTGGGCCACCTCGCCCTCACCGACAAGAGCTATTCCGCGACCATCCGGCTGGGCCGGGCGACCGTGACCGACGACGCCGAGGGTGACGTGGTGTCGTCGGACGGTGCCGCCGGGGTGACCCCGCAGCAGGTGGCGGCCGCGATGGCGTCCTACCGCGGCGAGATCACCCAGGTGCCCTCGGCGGTCTCGGCGATCAAGGTCGACGGCCGGCGCGCCTACGCCCGGGTCCGGGCCGGTGAGGACGTGGTGCTGGCCGGACGACAGGTCCAGGTGACCCGCTACGAGCTCATCGGCTGCCGCGCCGCCGAGGTGGAGGGGACCCCGGTGCTCGACCTGGACGTGGAGGTGGACTGCTCCTCGGGGACCTACATCCGCGCCCTGGCCCGTGACCTGGGGGCTGATCTGGGCACCGGTGGTCACCTCACCCGGCTGCGCCGCACCCGGGTCGGCCCGTTCACCCTGGACGACCCGCACCTGACCCCGGCCGGCCTGGAAGCGAAGCCCGGCGACCCGGTGCCCGTGCTCGGCCTGGCCGAGGTCGCCCGGCGCTGCTTCCCGGTTGTCGAGCTGGACGACGCCGAGGCCACCGACGTGAGGCACGGCCGTCCGCTGCGCCGGGCGGTCCCCGGCCCGCTCACCGCGGTGCTGGCGGCGGGGGAGTTGCTCGCGCTGTACCGCCCCGAGCAGGACCGGGCCGTGCCGGTCGCGGTCCTGGTGGGCGGCTGATCCGCGGTCCTTGCTATGGTTCATCGGCACGTTTTCGGAAGGCAGCTTGTGGAGCGCTCGGTAGTCGTCATCGGCAACTTCGATGGCGTGCACCCCGGCCACCAGGCGGTCCTGGCCGAGGCCCGCAGCCGCGAGCCGGGCCTGCCGCTGGTCGTCGTCACCTTCTGGCCGCACCCGGTCTCGGTCCTGCGTCCCGAGGCCGGACCGATGCTGCTCACCAGCCTCGAGGAGCGCATCGAACTGCTCACCACCGCCGGCGCCGACCGGGTCGAGGTGGTCAGCTTCACCCGCGAGTTCGCCGCCTGGCCGCCGGAACGGTTCGTCTCCGAGGTGCTGGTGCCGCTCAACCCGGCCCGGGTGGTCGTCGGCGCCAACTTCCGCTTCGGCCACCGCGCCGCCGGAGATGTCGCCCTGCTGCGCGAACTCGCCGAGGGCCGGTTCGTCGTGGAGGGGATCACGCTGGTCCGCTACGGCGACGAGGAGACCTGTTCCACGCTGATCCGCCAGGCGCTGGCCGCCGGCGACGTGGCGCATGCCGCCGAGCACCTGGGCCGTCCCTTCGCCTTCCGGGGCGTGGTGGCCCACGGCGACCGGCGCGGGCGCGAGTTGGGCTTCCCGACCGCCAACCTGCCGGTGCCGGCCAACCTCGCCTGCCCGGTGGACGGGGTGTACGCCGGCTGGCTCACCCGCCGCGACAACCGCGGCCCGCACGGCGAGCCGCTGGCCGAGGGCGCGCAGCCCCAGCGCTGGCCCGCCGCGATCTCGGTCGGCACCAACCCGACCTTCGACGGGGTCGACCGGCGGGTCGAGTCCTACGTCCTGGACCGTGACGACCTGGAGCTCTACGACGCGCCGGTCACCGTCGAGTTCGTGGAACGGATCCGCGGCCAGGTCCGGTTCACCAGCGTCGAAGAGCTTGTCGACCAGATGAACGCCGACGTGGCCGACACCCGGCGGCTGTTGGCGGGGAGCTAGCCGGGGGGCTGTGCCCGGCGCCGCGGGCGACACATACTTGAGGGGTGTGGGCCTCGCGGTTCTGGTCCTGGTTGCGGCGGCACGCCGTCGCCACCGATGACCTCGACCTCGCCCCGTCCGACGCCGCCGACCTGAGACGAGCGGCGGCCCGCGTCGCGGGGGAGTACGCGCTCACCGCCCCGGAGGTGATCGTCGCCACCGCCGGTCGGCTGCTGCGACGCCAGGTGCCGGTCTCGGCGGTTCGCGGCTCGGCGGTGGCACCCGGGGTGGGGGAGCTGCAGTTCGCCGACGGCACCGTGATGATCGTGCGCGGCGAGCACCAGGGCGACCTCTCCCGGGTCTCCGTCCGGTTGCTGACGGCGCGGGTCAAGCTGGGCGGGTTCGCGATCGAGCCGTCCGGGGTGAACCTCGACGTGTTCGTCTCCGGGCACCGCTCGCGGCTGCACGCGCTGGGCGTCCGGCAGCCGCGGTGAGCCTCAGCGGGCCAGCAGTGACTTGCGGTAGACGGCGTCGCGCTGCTCGGTCGTCGAGCGCTCGCCGGCAGAGTTCACCGTTTCGTAGGTGGTGAGGACGTGGTCGCCGGTGGGGCTGTAGTCGAGGCCGATGTACATCGGGATGGCGGCGGCGTTGTCGGGGTCGACGCGCAGGAAGACCTCCACGAAGCCGAGTTCGCGGGCGCGGTCCTCCAGGAAGGTGGTCAACTCGCGGGCCGCGCCCTGGCGGCGGAACTCGGGGTAGACCCACAGGCTCTTCAGCTCGGGACACAGGTTGCTGGAACGGTCACAGTCAAGGGCGCAGTAACCGAGCAGTTCGTCGCCGCGCTCGGCGACCGCGAAGAAGTAGTCACCGGCCTGCTGCCGGTCGAAGTGGCGCTGCGCGAGCCGCGCGTCGGGATGGGCCTCGCGGGCGTGCAGCGCGTCGAGGTCGGTAGCGGCGGAGAGCCGGACGGTGATCAGGTCGACGGCCATACGCGCTCGCTTCGCTCGGTGATGGGAACCCCAGTGTGACCGCTCACCCCAACCGGAGCGGTCATGTCTTGCCCACCGGGCGCGGCGTGCCGCAACCGGCGAGGCCAGCCTGGGGAGACTGCCAGCCGCGGCTGGGGCGGGTTCCCGCTCGTCGCCGGCCTGACCCTGCGGGTGGCTACGCTGCGCGGGTCCACGAACAGGGAGGGTACCCGTGCGAATCACGTTCGCCACCACCACCGCCGCCGTCCTCGGCCTCGTCCTGGCCGGCTGCGCCGCCCCGGCCCCGGCGCCGACGCTGCCCGCCGGCAGCCCCGGCGTGACTGCTCCCGCTGCCTCCGAGACGCCGTCCGCCGGGCCGGACGCCACCGGCGACCTGAGCGTCGACGAGTTCATCGAGAAGTTCTCAGGCGCCTACCGGCAGGTGAAGACCTACGCGATGGAGATGAAGATCACCTCGGGGGAAGCGGGTGTGATCAGCGCCAGCGGCGTGGTCGACCAGAGCGGGGACTCGCCGGCCCAGCACACGAAGATGACCGCGATGGGGATGGACATGGAGGTGATCCAGCTCGACGGGGTCATTTACATGCTCATCGCCAGCCTCAGCCAGGACTGGATCCGGATGACCCCCGAGCAGGCCGCTCAGCAGGGGATCGACCTGCCTAGCTCACCCGACCAGATGATCGCGCAGGCCGGAGACTCGTTCGAGGCCGTCGAGTTCATCGGCACCGAGGACGTCGGGGGAGTGCCGACCGAGCACTACAAGATCACCCTCGCTCCCGATGCCGTCGACGAGGCGGGCGCCGCCCTGTCCGGCTACGACGTCTGGCTGGACGAGATCGGGTTCACCCGCCGGGTGCTCATCGAGGCGGCCGGTGACGGCGACGGCGGCACCTTCAGCACCGAGCTCCTGACGACCAGGGTCAACGAGCCGGTCAGCATCGAGGCACCGCAGAAGTGGGTGGAGATGCCCTCCTGACCCCGGACGGCAGAAGGGGCGGCCTCCTGGTGGAGGCCGCCCCTTCGGCGTTCAGGCAGGAGCTCAGCCGAGCGCCTTGAGGATGTCGTCGACCCGCTCTTTGGCGTCGCCGAACAGCATCTGGGTGTTCTCCTTGAAGAACAGCGGGTTCTGCACCCCGGCGTAGCCGGTGGCCATCGACCGCTTGAAGACGATCACGTTCGCCGCCTTCCAGACCTCGAGCACCGGCATGCCGGCGATCGGGCTGTTCGGGTCGTCGAGCGCCGCCGGGTTCACGGTGTCGTTGGCACCGATCACCAAGACGGTGTCGGTCTCGGCGAAGTCGTCGTTGATCTCGTCCATCTCGAGCACGATGTCGTACGGCACGTGGGCTTCGGCGAGCAGCACGTTCATGTGCCCGGGGAGCCGGCCGGCGACCGGGTGGACACCGAACCGGACGTCGATGCCCTGCGCCCGCAGCTTGGCGGTGAGATCGGCGATCGGGTACTGCGCCTTGGCCACCGCCATGCCGTAGCCCGGGGTGATGATCACCGACCGCGAGTTCTTCAGGAGCTCGGCCGCCCCGGCCGCGTCGATCTCGCGGTGCTCGCCGTAGTCGGCGTCCGATCCGCCCGCCGCCACCTTGCCGCCGTCGGCTCCGAAGCCCCCCAGGATGACCGAGATGAACGACCGGTTCATCGCCCGGCACATGATGTAGGACAGGATCGCACCGGAGGAACCGACCAGCGAGCCGGTGATGATCAGCAGGTTGTTGTTCAGCATGAAGCCCGCCGCAGCAGCCGCCCAGCCGGAGTACGAGTTGAGCATCGACACGACGACCGGCATGTCGCCACCGCCGATCGCGGCGACCATGTGCCAGCCAAGGGCGAAGCCGACCACCGCGATCGCGATGATCAGGATCCAACCCAGGACCGGGTTGTGCTCACCGGCGATCACGAACCAGATCATCAGCGCGAAGAACAGCACGAACCCGACCAGGTTGATCAGGTTGCGGCCCGGCAGGGTCAGCGGTGCGGACTTCATCTTGGCCGACAGCTTGAGGTAGGCGACCACCGAGCCGGTGAAGGTGTAGGCGCCGATCAGGACGCCGAGGGCGACCTCGACCGAGTGGACCGCGCCGGTGGCGCCGTCCGGAACGGCGAAGGAGTTGAAGCCCACCAGCACGGCTGCCATGCCCACGAAGGAGTGGAAGGCCGCGATCAGCTCGGGCATCTGGGTCATCTCGACCTTGCGGGCGATCGGGGTTCCGATCACCGCGCCGAGGGCGAGCACCGCCAGGATCAGCAGCAGCGTGACCAGCGGGTCGAGCCGGTCCGGCTGGGTGGCGGACATGTTGACCGAGTGGATGATGGTCGCGACGAGGGCGAGCACCATGCCGATCATGCCGGCGAGGTTGCCCATCCGGGCGGTGCTCTGCTTGGCCAGACCGGCCAGCGACAGGATGAACAGCACACCGGCGACGATGTACAGCCCCTGGACAAACTGGAGCATCAGCATGCTCTCAGGCCTCCTTCTTGAACATGCTGAGCATCCGGAACGAAACCAGGAAGCCACCGAAGATGTTGATCGACGCGATGGTCGCCGCGATGAAGGACATCACGAGGACCGCGATGTTGGTCGAGCCCAACTGCAGCAGGGCGCCGACCAGGATGATGCCGGAGATGGCGTTGGTCTGGGCCATCAGCGGCGTGTGCAGGGAGTGCGAGACCCCGCTGATCACGTAGAAGCCGACGATGACGGCCAGCGCGAACACGGTGAAGGCACCGACGAAGCTGGCGGGGGAGAAGCTGACCGCCAGGATGACCAGCACCGCCGCGACGACCGACATCACCATCCGGTTGCGGCTGCTCGCCTTGGCCTTCGCGAGTTCGCGGGCGGCCTTGGCCGCCGGGTCCTCGACCTCGGCCGGGGCGACGGTCGCCGGGGTGGCGGCCGAGACCTGCACCGGGGGCGGCGGCCACAGCCGCTCGCCGTCCTGCTGGACCGTCATGCCGCGGATCACCACGTCGTCCAGGTTCAGCTCGACGCCGCCGTCCTTGGCCGGGGTGAGCAGCTTGAACAGGTTGACCACGTTGGTGCCGTACAGCTGCGAGGCCTGGGTGGGCAGCCGTCCGGGCAGGTCGGTGTAGCCGATGATCTTGACACCGTTGGGGGTGACCACCAGCTCGTCCGGCTTCGAACCGGCGACATTGCCGCCGTTGGAGGCGGCCATGTCGACGATCACCGAGCCGGGCTTCATCGACGCCACCATCTCCTCGGTGATCAGCCGGGGAGCCGGCTTACCCGGGATCAGGGCGGTGGTGATGATGATGTCGACGTCCTTGGCCTGCTCGCTGTAGAGCTCGGCGGCGGCACGGTTGAAGTCCTCCGAGGTCTCCCTGGCGTAGCCGTCGGTGGAGACCTGCTGCTGGGCGACCTTGACCGCCAGGAACTCACCACCCATCGACTGCACCTGCTCGGCGACCTCCGGACGGGCGTCGGTGGCCCGCACGATGGCGCCCAGCGACTTCGCGGTGCCGATCGCGGCCAGCCCGGCCACGCCGGCGCCGGCGACCAGCACCTTGGCCGGCGGGACCTTGCCCGCTGCCGTGACCTGGCCGGTGAAGAAGGAGCCGAACTCGTTGGCCGCCTCCACCACGGCGCGGTAGCCGGCGATGTTGGCCATCGAGGACAGCACGTCGAGGGCCTGGGCGCGGGAGATCCGGGGCACGGCGTCCATCGCCAGCACCGTGATCCGGCGCGCGGCCAGCTCGTCCAGCAGCTCGGGGCTGCGCGCCGGGGCGATCAGCGAGATCAGGACGGCACCGTCGGCCAGCAGTCCTATCTCCTCCGAGTTCGGGGCGTTGATCTTCGCCACCACGGGTGAAGCCCACACCTGGGCCCGGTCACCGATGGTCGCGCCTGCCGCGGCGTACTGGTCATCGGGGTAGGAGGCCTTGGCACCGGCGCCGGCTTCAACGACGACGCTGTGTCCCAGGGCGATCAACTGGCTGACGGTCTTGGGGGTGGCTGCGACGCGTGTCTCGCCACCCAGGGTTTCCCGGGGAATCCCGATCTGCATTGTTGCGAGGTTCCTTTCTTGCCCGCCGCCCGCGGGCCGTTGGCAGCCTAACGGTTGGTACCGGCGCTCCGAGGCGCATTTGCCGAAGTCACCGCCAGTCGAACCGGCCATTCCGCCGGGCCGCGTCGCGGCCGTGGGCCCGATTAGCCGTGCGCGGTGCCGCACGGTAGAGTGGGGACGCCGTCACGACGGCCGCGGACGCCCAAGAGCTCCCAGCGATCCGGAGATTCACCCCGAATTCCACTTCGAGCCGACCTGGCAGGGGAGCGCCGCGCAACGGGAAACCGAGAGGAGCAGCCTTCATGGATGCCGACACCAAGAAGAAGATCATCGAAGAGTACGCCATCACCCCGGGCGACACCGGATCCCCGGACGTCCAGATCGCGCTGCTCACCAAGCGGATCGCGCACCTGACCGAGCACCTCAAGCAGCACAAGGGTGACCACCACAGCCGCCGTGGGCTGATGCTGCTCGTCGGCCAGCGCCGCCGCCTGCTCAACTACGTCGCCAAGCAGGACGTGGAGCACTACCGGTCCCTGATCGCACGCCTCGGCCTGCGTCGGTGACAACAGACTGACCGCGAGGGAGTGGCCGAACCGGCCGCTCCCTTCGCGGCGTTTCACCGGCCGATGGCCGGTGACAACTCAACAGCCGCCCACTGCACGCCGACCAATCCTCGGTCCTCGGTAGTGGCCTTCGGGCAGAATCCTTCCCGCGGGCCTCGATCGAAGACCGGGAGGGCTCGGTAGCCAGCACCGCGGCGCTACCGAAAGGAATCCCCATGGAAGGTCCCGACCTTCATTTCACCGAGGCCGTGATCGACAACGGCTCGTACGGCAAGCACGTGGTCCGGTTCGAGTCCGGCCTGCTGGCTCGCCAGGCCAGCGGCTCTGCCGTTGTCTACCTCGACGGCGACACCATGCTGCTGTCGGCCACCACCGCCGCGTCCAAGCCGCGCGACGCCATCGACTTCTTCCCGCTCACCGTGGACGTGGAGGAGCGGATGTACGCCGCCGGCCGCATCCCCGGCTCCTTCTTCCGTCGCGAGGGTCGCCCCTCCGAGGGCGCGATCCTGGCCTGCCGGCTGATCGACCGCCCGCTGCGTCCCTGCTTCGTCAAGGGGCTGCGCAACGAGGTGCAGGTCGTCGTCACGGTGATGGCGCTCAACCCCAACGTGCTCTACGACGTGCTGGCGATCAACGCCGGGTCGGCCTCCACCACGCTGGCCGGCCTGCCCTTCACCGGCCCGGTGGGCGGCATCCGCGTCGCCCTGATCGGTGACCAGTGGGTCGGCTTCCCGACCGTCGAGCAGCTCGAGGGCGCGACCTTCGACATGGTCGTCGCCGGCCGGGTGCTGCCCGATGGTGATGTCGCGATCATGATGGTCGAGGCCGAATCGACCGAGGCCACCTGGGACATCGTCCGCTCCGGCCGGACCGCTCCGACCGAAGAGGTCGTCGCCGCCGGCCTGGAGGCTGCCAAGCCGTTCATCAAGGCGCTGTGCGACGCGCAGGCCGAACTGGCTGCCCAGTTCCCGAAGCCGGTCGCCGACATGCCGATCTTCCTCGACTACACCGAGGACGTCTACGCCGCGGTCGCCGAGGTCGGCACCGACCGGCTGCAGGCCGTCATGAGCATCGCCGGCAAGGCGGAGCGGGAGACCGCCACCGAGGAGCTGCTGGCCGCGATCAAGGCCGAACTGGCCGAGAAGCTGCCCGAGCAGGAGAAGGAGATCACCGCCGCCTTCCGCTCGCTGACCAAGAAGATCGTCCGGCACAAGACCCTGACCGAGAAGGTCCGGATCGACGGCCGTGGCGTCCGGGACATCCGGGCCCTGACCGCCGAGGTCGGCGTGCTGCCGCGGGTGCACGGTTCGGCGCTGTTCCAGCGCGGCGAGACCCAGATCCTGGGTGTCACCACGCTGAACATGCTGGACATGGAGCAGAAGCTCGACACCTTGGCGCCCGAGACCACCAAGCGCTACATGCACAACTACAACTTCCCGCCCTACTCCACCGGTGAGACCGGTCGGGTCGGCTCGCCGAAGCGGCGCGAGATCGGTCACGGTGCGCTCGCCGAGCGCGCCCTGGTGCCGGTGCTGCCCAAGCGCGAGGAGTTCCCCTACGCGATCCGTCAGGTCTCCGAGGCCCTCGGCTCCAACGGTTCCACCTCGATGGGCTCGGTCTGCGCCTCGACGCTGTCGCTGCTCAACGCCGGTGTGCCGCTGAAGGCCCCGGTCGCCGGCATCGCGATGGGCCTGATGAGCGAGGAGATCGACGGCGAGACCAAGTACGTCGCGCTGACCGACATCCTGGGCGCCGAGGACGCGCTGGGCGACATGGACTTCAAGGTCGCCGGCACCCGTGACTTCGTCACCGCGCTGCAGCTGGACACCAAGCTCAACGGCATTCCCGCCGATGTGCTGGCGGGTGCGCTGCTGCAGGCCCGCGAGGCCCGGCACATCCTGCTGGACGTGATGGCCGAGGCCATCGACGCCCCGGACGAGATGAGCCCCTACGCGCCGCGGATCATCACCGTGAAGATCCCGGTCGACAAGATCGGCGAGGTCATCGGCCCCAAGGGCAAGATGATCAACCAGATCCAGGACGACACGGGTGCGAACATCTCCATCGAGGACGACGGCACGATCTACATCGGCGCCGACAACGGCGAGTCCGCCGAGGCTGCCCGGGCGCTGATCAACGCGATCGCCAACCCGACCATGCCGGAGAAGGGCGAGCGCTACCTCGGCACGATCGTCAAGATCATGCCGTTCGGTGCCTTCGTCTCGCTGCTGCCCGGCAAGGACGGCCTGCTCCACATCTCCAAGCTGCGGCCGCTGGCCGGCGGTGGCCGGGTGGAGAACGTCGAGGACGTGGTCAGCGTCGGCCAGAAGCTGACCGTCGAGATCTCCGAGATCGACGAGAAGGGCAAGCTCAGCCTGATCCCGGTCGTCGAGATCGAGGAGAAGGAAGCGGCTCCGGCCGAGGCCTGATCCCTCAGCACCGGACCGGCGTCCCGCAGCAGCGGGGCGCCGGTCCTGCTGTGTCCGGGCCAGCCGCCTCCGGAGGCCGACACGGGTGGCGGGCGGCGGCTGCCCGGGCGGGTCGCGGTAGCGTAGGAATGCCGTCCACGGGCCCGCCGGGGCCTCACGATGGGGCGCGACCAAGGAGGACAGATGCTGCGGGTAGGCGTGTTCGGAGCTGCCGGACGGATGGGGACGCAGGTCTGCCGGGCGGTCGAGGCGGCCGACGACCTGGAACTCGTGGCCGCGGTCGACGCCGGTGAGTCCCGCGACGAGGCGGCGGCCCGCGCCGAGGTGGTGGTGGACTTCACCACCCCCGACGTCGTGCTGGAGAACATCGCCTGGTGCCTGGAGCGCGACATCGCGGTCGTGGTCGGCACCTCGGGCTTCACCACCGAACGGCTGGACGAGGTCCGCGGGCTGCTGCAGCAGCGCAGCGGGTCCGTCCTGGTGGCGCCGAACTTCTCGATCGGGGCGGTGCTCATGATGCACTTCGCCGAGCAGGCCGCCCGGTTCTTCGAATCGGCTGAGGTGATCGAACTCCACCACCCGGACAAGGTCGACGCCCCCTCCGGAACGGCGCTGGCCACGGTGGGCCGGATCGCCGCCGGCCGGGCCGCCGGCGGGCTGGGCCCGGTGCCGGATGCGACCACCTCCGATCCCCACGGCGCCCGCGGCGCGACGGTGGAGGGGATCCACGTCCACGGCGTCCGGCTGCGCGGACTGGTGGCCCACCAGGAGGTGCTGTTCGGCACCACCGGGGAGACCCTCACCATCCGGCACGACTCCTTCGACCGGGCTTCCTTCATGCCCGGCGTGCTGGCCGCGGTGCGGGCGGTGCGGGGTCGGCCTGGCCTGACCGTCGGCCTCGAGTCGCTGCTCGGGCTCTGATGGGCGCCCTGAAGGCGCTGGCCATCACCGGCTCGGCGCTGCTCATCGTGGGGGCCGGCGCGGTGGTGGGGGACAGCCTGTTCCGGACGGCCGCGCAGGACCACGTCGCCGCCCAGCTCCAGTCCGAGCTGGGCCTGGCGCAGCCGCCGACCGTCGAACTCGGCGGCGTGCCGTTCAGCGCCGTCCTGGTCACCCGCACACTGCCGTCCGCCTCGGCGAGTGCGGTCGACGTGCCGCTGGAGATCTCCGGGGTCGAGGTGAGCCTGGACCGGGTCAGCGCCCAGGGCACCGACCTGGTGCTCGGTAGCGAGCAGGTGGTGGTCTCGAAGGCCACCGGTGAGGCGACCCTGGGCTATCCGGGGCTGACCAGCCTGGCCGGGGTGCCGGTGGAGGCCGGCGACGAGCCGGGCCGGGTCCAGGTCAGCTACACCGCCGACCTGTTCGGCCGGGAACTGGTGGCCGTGGTGTCCGCGATCCCGTCGGTGGAGGAGAGCGGTGACCTGCTCGACCTGGACAGCCCGCAGATCTCGATCGCGGGCATCGAGCTCAGCCAGGACGTCGCCGACCGGATCATCAGCCTGCTGGTCAAGCCCATCAAGTTCGAGCTGCCCTACGGGCTGACCCTCCGCGAGATCACAGCCGACTCGGCCGGGCTGACCCTCGTATTGGCGGCGGACAACCTCGTGGTGCCGCTGGGCTGACCGTTCAGGCCGAGATGTCGGTGTGCAGCCGGACGAACTTCACGCCCTGGCTGTCCTGGTCGCCGCCCCGCTCCAGGTGCGCGCCGTCCGGACCCCAGCCGGCCCCGGTGAGGAAGCCGCGCAGCGGGTCGTCGGTGCTTCGCACCCACCAGGTGGCGCGGGTGAACCCGTCGGCGCGCAGCGTGTCGACGCAGGCCTGCAGCAGCCGTGAGCCGTGGCCCAGCCGCTGGGCGGCCGGGTCGACGGCGAACTCCGCCACCGTGCCGTCGGAGTCGGGGGAGGCGTCGGGGTCATCGCTCGGGCCGACCGCCGCGAAGCCGACTACGCGGTGCCGGCCGTCGCTGGAGTCGACCGCCACCAGTACCCGCAGGGTCGCCAGGGGCGGTCGCTGGATGGCGGCCGACCAGGCGTCCGTCATCTGGGCCAGGTCGGTCCCCGAGAGCAGCCTGCCGGCCACCGCCTCGGGGTACACCTGGGACCAGGAGCGGCGTTGCAGGGCGGCTATCGCCTCGGCCTCGGCGGGCAGCGCGAGCCGGACTGAATGGGGTTGCGCGGTCACGCCGACAGCCTAGCCGTGGGTCGCGTACCGCCCACCCGGCGGGCTCGGCGGGCGCCGTTACCGCTAGGGTGGCCCCGTGCGAGAGATGCTGAAGACGCCCCCCAAACTCCGCCCTGACACCCTCCGGATCGTCCCGCTCGGCGGGCTGGGTGACATCGGCCGGAACATGACCTCCTTCGAGCTCAACGGCGAACTGCTGCTGGTCGACTGCGGCGTGCTGTTCCCGAGCGAGGAGCACCCCGGCGTCGACCTGATCCTGCCCGGCCTCCACCTCGTCTCCGACCGGTTGGAGGACGTCCGCGGCCTGGTGCTCACCCACGGCCACGAGGACCACATCGGTGCCGTTCCCTACCTGCTGCGCCGCCGCCCCGACATCCCGATCTACGGCTCCCGGCTGACCCTGGCACTGGTCCGCGAGAAGCTGCGCGAGCACCGGCTGCGCGATGTCGACCTGCGGGTGGTCACCGAGGGCGACCGCGTGGAGGTGGGCGCCTTCAACCTGGAGTTCCTGGCCGTCAACCACTCCATCCCGGACGCCTTGGCGGTCATCATCCGCAGTGTGGCCGGCACCGTCCTGCACACCGGCGACTTCAAGATGGACCAGCTGCCGCTGGACGGCCGGCTGACGGACCTGCGGGGCTTCGCCCGGCTCGGCGAGGAGGGCCTGGACCTGTTCATGCCCGACTCCACCAATGCCGAGACGCCGGGCTTCACTCCGGCCGAGATCGACATCGAGCCGGCCATGGAGCGGGTCTTCGCCGCCGCCAAACAGAAGCTGATCGTGGCCTGCTTCGCCTCCCACGTGCACCGCGTGCAGCAGGTGATGGACGCCGCCGTCCGGCACAACCGCAAGGTGGTCTATGTCGGGCGCTCGATGGTGCGCAACATGACGGTGGCCCGCGAACTGGGCTACCTGCGGGTACCGGAAGGCACCCTGATCGACCTCAAGCAGATCGACGACTACGCCGACAACGAGGTGGTGATCATCTCCACCGGGTCCCAGGGCGAGCCGCTCAGCGCGCTCTCGCGGATCTCCAACCACGAGCACCCGATCGTGACGGCCGGCCCCGGCGACGTCGTCCTGCTGGCCAGCTCGCTGATCCCCGGCAACGAGAACTCGGTGTACCGGGTGATCAACGGGCTGTCCCGCAACGGCGTCACGGTGGTGCACAAGGGCAACGCCATGGTCCACGTCTCCGGCCATGCCAGCGCGGGGGAGTTGCTCTACTGCTACAACCTGCTGAAGCCGCGCAACGTGATGCCGGTGCACGGCGAGATCCGCCACCTGATCGCCAATGCCGGCCTGGCCCGCCAGACCGGAGTGCCGGAGGAGGGCACCATCGTCGTCGAGGACGGCGCCGTGGTCGACCTGGCCCGCGGCCGGGCCCGCGTGGTCGGCCAACTGGAGTGCGGCTACATCTTCGTGGACGGCTCGACGGTCGGCGACATCGGCGATTCCGAGCTGACCGACCGCAGGATCCTGGGCGAGGAGGGGTTCATCTCGATCGTCGTGGTGGTGAACTTCCACGACAACACGATCGTCAGTGGTCCCGACATCCACGCCCGCGGCTTCGTCGAGGACGACTCGGTCTTCGACGGCATCCGCTCGGACCTGGCGCAGGTGCTGCTGACCTCCCTGGCCGACGGCGTGGAGGACACCTACCAGCTGCAGCAGGTGGTGCGCCGCACCATCGGCCGGTGGGTCAACAACAACTACCGTCGCCGGCCGATGATCCTGCCGATCGTGGTGGCCAGCTGACCCGCGGGCGGCCCGGCGGCGGTCGCGATTAGGACACGACCGCCGCGGTCAGGTATCGTAGACCGGTCCCCAGCTGTGGCTGACCGATGCGGTCGCGCAGGTTCGTGGGGCAACGAGATCGAGAAACAAGGAGTACTCCAGTGGCTGCCGTGTGTGATGTCTGCGCCAAGGGCCCGGGCTTCGGCCACAACGTGCCTTGGTCCAAGAAGAAGACCAACCGTCGCTGGAACCCGAACATCCAGCGGGTGCGCGCCCTCGTCGATGGCACCCCGAAGCGGCTCAACGTGTGCACCTCCTGCCTGAAGGCCGGTCGCGTCACCCGCTGACCCGGTCCCGGAAGGGAGCCGAAAGACCCGCCGCGGCGGGTCTTTTGCATGTCCGGCACCGGCCGGGCGGGCGGTCGCAGCAGCCGTCGGCGGGACGGCCTAGGCTGGGCGACCGTGGACCTCGAACTCAGCGGCTGGCGCACCGCCATGGCCGCGGCGCTCAACCAGCCGCTCGCCACCGTGGTCGGCGCGAAGACCGCCAAGGAGTTCACCGCGCTGCGCATCCACACCGTGGGCGACCTGCTGCGCCACATCCCGCGGCGCTACCTCAGCGGCACCGAGCTGACCGACCTGGCCAGCCTGGTCGAGGGGGAGCACGTGGCGGTCATCGCGAAGGTCGCGACGGTCAACCGGGTCGACGGCAGCGAGGGCCGCTCCGGCGGGCGGCCCCGGCCGGGCCGCCTCGAGGTCGTCGTCACCGACGGCCAGGGCCACCTCACCCTCACCTTCTTCGGACGCAGCCAGTTGCTGCGCTGGTGGGAGCAGCAGCTCTCCCGCGGGGTGGCGGGTCTGTTCGTCGGCAAGGTCGGCAGCTTCCGCAACCAGTTGCAACTCACCCACCCCGAGTTCGTCATGCTCGACGCTGCCGGGCGGATCGTCGGCACCTCCCAGGAGAAGGAGCGGATGGCGACCCTGGCCCAGTCCGGGCTGGTCGGGATGTACCCCGCCACGGCCAAGCTGCCGACCTGGACGGTCGCCGAGTGCGCCCGGCTCGCGCTGGCAGCGCTGCCGCGTGACGAGGACCCTTGGCCGGCCTGGCTCCGGGAGGCGGCCGGGGTGATCGGGCTCAACGACGCCTTCGCCGCCGTCCACGAGCCGGCCGACCTGGCCCAGGCCGAGCGCGGCGCCCACCGGCTGCGCTTCGACGAGGCGCTGGCCACGCAGCTGACCATGGCCTACCGCCGCAACGACGCCGCCGCCCACGCCTCCGTTCCCCGGGTTGCCCGGGCAGACGGCATTCTGGCGGCCTTCGACGCCCGGCTGCCCTTCCAGTTGACCCAGGGGCAGTTGGCGGTCAGCTCAGCGATCTTCGACGATCTGGCCCGCACCCGGCCGATGCAGCGGCTGCTGCAGGGCGAGGTCGGTTCGGGCAAGACCGTGGTGGCGCTGCGCGCCATGCTCGCCGTGGTGGACGCCGGGGGACAGGCGGCGCTGCTGGCCCCGACCGAGGTGCTCGCCGCACAGCACTACCAGACGATCACCCGCCTGCTGGGCGACCTGGGCGCCGGACGCACTCTCGGCGCTCCCGACGTCGCTACCGATGTCGTGCTGCTCACCGGCTCCCAGTCGGCCGCCGCCCGGCGGGCTGCGCTGCTGCGGGCGGCCAGTGGCGAGGCCGGGATCGTGATCGGCACCCACGCCCTGCTGGCCGACCGGGTCCAGTTCGCCGATCTCGGCCTGGTGGTGATCGACGAGCAGCACCGGTTCGGGGTGGAGCAGCGAGCGGCCCTGAACGACAAGGCCGCCGCCCGGCCGCATGTGCTCGTGCTCACCGCCACGCCGATCCCTCGGTCGGTGGCGATGACGATCTTCGGCGACCTGGACGTCTCGACCCTGGCCGAGATCCCGGCCGGTCGGCAGCCGGTCGGCACCGTGGTGGTCGACGCCGCCCGGCGTCCGGCCTGGGTCGAGCGGGCCTGGCAGCGCGTGGTGGAGGAGGTCGGCCAGGGCAGGCAGGTCTTCGTGGTCTGCCCCCGGATCGGCGGTCAGGGCGGCGCCGAGGCCGGCCTCGGCGTCGTCGAGCTGGCAGCCCAGCTCAGGGAGGGTCCCCTGGCGGGGGTCCGGGTCGGTGTGCTGCACGGCCAGCTCCCGGCCGACACCAAGGACTCGGTGATGGCGTCCTTCGCCGCCGGCGAGCTGGACGTGCTGGTGGCCACCACCGTCATCGAGGTCGGGGTGGACGTGCCGAACGCCACGATGATGGTGGTCTGGGACGCCGACCGGTTCGGGATCTCCCAGCTGCACCAACTGCGGGGACGGATCGGGCGCGGCAGCCACCCCGGGGTCTGCCTGCTCATCACCAGCGTGCCGCCGGGGGAGCCGGCCCGGGTCCGGCTCGAGGCGGTGGCGGCCACCACCGACGGTTTCGAACTGGCCGAACTCGACCTCGAGCAGCGCCGGGAGGGTGACGTGCTCGGCGCCAGCCAGTCGGGCGCCCGCTCCAGCCTGCGGCTGCTCCGGGTGCTCGAGCACGCCGACCTGATCGCCCAGGCCCGTGACCTGGCCGAGGAGTGCGTGCGACGCGACCCGGAGTGCACGACGCCCGGGTTCGCCGACGCCGTGCGCCAGACGGCGCTGCTGGCCGAGGGCGACTGGCTGGAGCGCAGTTAGGCTGTCCCGCGCGATCGCCTAGATTTGGGGCCATGAGTCGTATCATCGCCGGGTCCGGGAAGGGCCGTCGGCTGGTGATGCCGGCGCACCGCGACACCCGTCCCACCACCGACCGGGTCCGGGAGGCCGCCTTCAGCCTGATCGCCGACTGGGCCGGTACCGCCGGTTGGGCAGCGGACGAGGCCCTGGCCGGTCTCTCCTTCCTCGACCTGTACGCCGGCTCGGGTGCCGTCGCGCTGGAGGCGGCGAGCCGGGGTGCCGCCCCGGTCTGGGCGGTGGAGCGCGACCGCGGCACCGCCGAGGTGGCCCGCCGCAACGTCCGCGACTCCGGCCTGGCGGTGACGGTGGTCACCCGGGCGGTCGCCGGATTCCTGGCCGGGCCCGCCCCGCTCGCCTTCGACGTGGTGTGGGCCGACCCGCCCTACGACCTGGACGCCGCCGAACTCGACCGGGTCCTGGCGGGCGTCGCCGAGGGCGGCTGGCTCGCCCCGCGCGGCCTGGTGGTGGTGGAGCGGTCCGCACGGGGTAAGGGACCGTCGTGGGGGCCACGAATGGAGGATTCGTGGAATCGGGACTACGGTGAGACAGTTCTGCACTTTGCGATGAGGGGTGATGCATGACGGCCATCTGTCCGGGATCCTTCGATCCGGTCACCTACGGTCACGTCGACGTCATCCGCCGTGCAGCAGCCCTGTTCGGTGACGTGATCGTGGCCGTCGGCCAGAACTCCGCGAAGAAGTACCTGTTCGACACCGACGAGCGGGTCGCCCTGGTGACCGCCGCCACCAGCGACATCGCCGGAGTGCGCGTGCTGCCGCTCAGCGGCCTGCTGGTCGACTTCGCCCGGGCGCACGGCGCCTCGGTGATCGTCAAGGGGCTGCGGTTCGCCTCCGACTTCGACTTCGAACTCCAGATGGCCCACATCAACGCCGCCGTCGGCGGCGTTGAGACGGTGATGTTGCCCGCATCATCGCAGTGGTCCACGCTGTCCTCCACGATGATCCGGGAGGTTGCCTCCTTCGGCGGGGACGTGTCGGCCTTCGTCCCCGAGGCCGTGGTGGAACGGATACAGGCCAGAGTCGACCCCCACGACAAGGAGCGGACCGATGGTTGATCGAACTGTGGCGGTGCTGGGCACCCTGCGCGACCTGGTGCAGAACGCCAAGGCCGTCCCGATGTCGGCTTCGTGCATGGTGAACCGGTCGGAGACGATCGAGTTGATCGACAAGGCGCTGGCCGCCCTCGTCGAGGACACCAAGGAGGCGGAGCGGGTCACCGCGACCTCGCTGGAGACCCTCGAGCGGGCCCAGGCCGAGGCCGCCCAGATCATCAAGGCCGCCGAGGAGAAGGCAGTATTCCTGGCCGGCTCCACCCCGATCATGGAGGCCGCCAAGGCCAAGGCCGCCGAACTGGAGCGTCGCTCGATCGCCGAGGCGGAGGCACTGCGCCGCGAGGCGGACGCCTACGTCGACGGCCGGATCGCGTCCTTCGAGGCCGCGCTGCAGAAGACCATGGCGCAGGTGAAGACGATGAGGTCCCGGCTGGCGAGCCGTTCACTGCTCGACGACAACGAGACGACGGCCCTGCCCCGGCTCAGTTCCTGACGCCCGCACCGTTTTGGAGCCCACCTGCCGGTCAGGCTAGAGTTGCTCCTTGGTTATGACGCTGTCGCACCGCCGATGAAGGGATCCGCCGTGTCTCGCCGCCTCCCCGACCACCGTTCCGGGCTTGTCATCGACACCCACGAACTCGGTCGCCGGGCAGGAGAGGTGAAGCAGGTTAAGCGGGTCACCGAAGCACCGGAGGAGCTCGGCATCGCCATGATCGGAGTGCCACCCGGCTCACCCGTCGCTCTCGACCTGATGGTCGAAGCGGTGGTGGAGGGGGTGCTGGTCACCGGAACCGCCGAGGTCCAACTCGCGGGTCAGTGCGCACGCTGCCTGGAGGAGCTCTCGACCTCGACCGAGGTCGACCTGCAGGAGCTGTACCTGTACCCCGACAAGGAGCCCGACGACGAGGAGGCCAGCCGGCTGGAGGACGAACTGCTCGACCTCGAACCGCTGTTGCGGGACGCCGTGGTACTCGACCTGCCGTTCACGCCACTGTGCCGGCCGGAGTGCGCCGGGTTGTGCCCCACCTGCGGGGCGAACCTGAACCACGACCCGGAGCACAGCCACGCCGAGGCCACCGATTCGCGGTGGGCAGGGCTGGAAGCGTGGACGAATCAGTGACGCCAACCGTCCCGGGCCGCCGGCCCGGGCAGAGCAAGGAGTAACGCCGTGGCCGTTCCGAAGCGGAAGATGTCCCGCAGCAACACGCGGGCCCGCCGTTCGCAGTGGAAGACCTCCGCGCCCACGCTGGTGACCTGCGCGAACCCGGCCTGCGGCGCCAAGCACCTGCCGCACACCGCCTGCGGCGAGTGCGGCCAGTACGGCCCGCGCGGCGCCCGCCGTCAGGTCACCGAAGCCTGACGGCCGCAGGTGCGGTCATGAGCCGCGCGCGGCAGCTCTTGGAGGAGCTGGGGATCGACCTCGACCCCCAGCTCTACACGCTTGCCCTGACGCACCGGTCCTACGCCTACGAGAACGGCGGCCTGCCGCACAACGAGCGGCTGGAGTTCCTCGGTGACGCCGTGCTGGGGGTCGTGGTCACCGAGTACCTGTACCGCACCTTCCCCGACCTGCCCGAGGGCCGGCTGGCCAAGTTGCGCGCCGCGGTGGTGAACTCCCAGTCCCTGGCCAAGGTGGCCAAGGAGCTCGGACTCGGTGAGGAACTGCTGCTGGGCCGCGGCGAGACCGTCACCGGCGGACGCCAGAAGCCATCGATCCTGGCCGACTCGCTGGAGGCGCTGTTCGGCGCCGTCCTGATCTCGTGCGGCCGCGACGCCGCCGACCGGTTGCTGCACCACATCTTCGACCCGCTGGTCGACCAGGCCCAGACGATGGGCGCCGGGCTGGACTGGAAGACCAGCCTGCAGGAGGTCTGCGCCGAACTCGACCTGGGCCTGCCCGGCTACCGGGTCAGCGAGACCGGCCCCGACCACGACAAGCGGTTCACTGCCGTCGCGGTGGTCGGCCCCCATACCTTCGGCCCCGGTGAGGGCCGCTCCAAGAAGCAGGCAGAACAGCAGGCCGCCGAGGCCGCCTTCCTCGCCCTGACCGCGGACCGCGCCGCCCTGGCCTGATGCCCGAACTCCCCGAGGTGGAGGTGGTGCGGGTCGGTCTGGCCGCCAACCTGCCCGGTCGCCGGGTGGCCACCGCCCACGTCCTCCACCCCCGCTCGGTGCGCCGCCACCTGGCCGGTCCGGGCGACTTCGAGGCCCGGCTGTCCGGTCGGGTGCTGGGCGGTCCGCGCCGCCGCGGCAAGTTCTTGTGGCTGCCCTTCGAGGACGGTGACGCGCTCGCCGCCCACCTCGGCATGAGCGGGCAGTTCCGGCTGGACGACCCGGCCTCGCCGGTGCTCGGCCACACCAGGGTGGTGCTCCGCTTCGACGACGGCGGCCCGGAACTGCGCTTCGTCGACCAGCGGATCTTCGGAGGCCTGTGGCTGGCCTCCGGCGGGGCCGAGCTCCCGTCCGACCTGGCCCACATCGCCCCCGACCTGTTCGAGCCGGGAGTCGACCTGGCCGCGCTGGTGCGCGCGGTCGGACGGCACCGCAGCGGGATCAAGCGGGTGCTGCTGGACCAGACGGTGGTCTCCGGAATCGGCAACATCTACGCCGACGAGGCGCTGTGGCGGGCCCGCGTCCACCCCGAGACGGTGGCCTCCTCGATGAGCCCGCAGCGGATCCGACGCGTCCTGCTGGCCGCGCAGCAGGTGATGGCGGAGGCGCTCACCCAGGGCGGCACCTCCTTCGACTCCCTCTACGTCAACGTCAACGGCTCCTCGGGCTACTTCTCCCGTTCGCTGGCCGTCTACGGCCGCGAGGGCCTGCCGTGTCCGCGCTGCGGGGCGCCGATCCTGCGGGAAGCCTTCGCCAACCGCTCCTCGCACCGCTGCCCCCGCTGTCAGCCGCGGCCACGCAGAGCAGACTGACACCATGGACCTCGAGATCGTGCGCGGCGACATCACGACCCTGGCGGTGGACGCGGTGGTGAACGCCGCCAGCCCGCGGATGCGCGGCGGCGGCGGGGTGGACGGCGCGATCCACGCCGCCGGCGGGCCGGCCGTGCTGGCCGACTGCATCCGGCGCTTCCCGCACGGCCTGCCGACCGGGCAGGCCGGCTGGACCACCGCCGGCGACCTGCCGGCCCGCTGGGTGATCCACGTCGTCGGGCCGAACCGCAACGCGGGGCAGACCGACCGCTCCCTGCTCACCTCCTGCTACGCCAATGCGCTGCGGGTCGCCGACGAACTCGGCGCGGCCACCATCGCCTTCCCGCTGGTCTCGGCCGGGATCTACGGCTGGCCGCTGGAGGACGCCGCCCAGGCCGCCGTCGAGACCCTGCGAGCCACCCCCACCAGCGTGCGGCGAGCCGTCCTGGTCGGGTTCAGCACCCCGGCCGTCGACGCCCTGCGTGCCGCCCTCGAGGCCGCGTGAGCACCGCGGACCCCGACCGGTAGAGTGGGCGAACTGTGAGCCCGAGCGACCTCTACCAGCGCTACCGGCAAAGCCTGCGCCAGTTCCTGCGGTTCGGGCTGGTCGGCGGTCTGGGCGTGCTGGTCAACCAGGTGGTCCTCGTCCTGACCAACATCATCGCCCGCGACGGTTTCGGTGCCACCCCCAATGACATCGTCATCGGCCTGCCGTTCACCGATTTCAACGTCCGCAACTACCACCTGTACGTGATGATCGCGTTCCTGGTGGCCAACTTCTCCAACTTCTGGTTCAACCGGCACTGGACCTTCCGGTCCGTCGAGTCGGCGCCGGCCTGGCGGGAGTACTGGCCCTTCCTGCTGGTCGGGTTGGGCGCCCAGGCGATCGGGCTGCTGCTGATCACCGCCCTGATGCACCCGGACTCGCCGATCGGCCTGCCCAGTGACGTCTTCGACAGCTCCTCGGGCTTGCGCAACAAGCTCTACTGGGCCAACCTCATCACCATCGTGTGCGTCACCCCGATCAACTTCGTGCTGAACAAGCTGTGGACCTTCCGCGCCGTGCGTTCAGGACGCAAGCGCCAGGGGGAGGTCGGCTAGCCGTGTACCTCAAGAGCCTCACCCTGCGCGGCTTCAAGTCCTTCGCATCCGCCACCACGCTCCGGTTCGAGCCCGGCATCACCTGCGTCGTGGGGCCCAACGGCTCCGGCAAGTCGAACGTCGTCGACGCGCTCAGCTGGGTGATGGGGGAGCAGGGAGCCAAGACGCTGCGCGGCGGCAAGATGGAGGATGTCATCTTCGCCGGCACCGCCGGCCGGCCCCCGCTCGGTCGCGCCGAAGTGGTGCTGACCATCGACAACTCCGACGGCGCGCTGCCGATCGAGTACACCGAGGTCACCATCTCCCGCACGATGTTCCGCTCCGGGGGCTCGGAGTACGCCATCAACGGCAACACCGCCCGGTTGCTCGACGTGCAGGAGTTGCTGGCCGACTCCGGCATCGGACGCGAGATGCACGTCGTGGTCGGCCAGGGACAGCTCGACAGCATCCTGAACGCCACCCCGGAGACCCGGCGCGGGTTCATCGAGGAGGCGGCCGGCGTCCTCAAGCACCGCAAGCGCAAGGAGAAGGCCGAGCGCAAGCTCGAGGCCACCGCCGCCAACCTGAACCGGCTCAACGACCTGCTGGCCGAACTGCGCCGACAGCTCAAGCCACTGGGACGGCAGGCCGAGGTGGCGCGCAAGGCCGCGGTCATCCAGGCCGAGGTGCGCGACGCCCGCGCCCGCCTGCTCGCCGACGACTACCAGGCGGCCCTCACCGCGCTGGCCACCGACCAGGCCGCCGAGCAGTCCCTGAAGGACCGCCGCGTGGCCGTCGAGACCGAACTGGCCCAGGCCCGGGAAGCCGAGCAGGAGGCCGAGCGGGCCTCCCGCGAAGCGGTGCCCGAACTGACCCGGGCCCAGGAGACCTGGTACTCGCTGGCGGCGCTGGCCGAGAAGGTCTCCGCGACCCAGGCGATCGCCGCCGAACGGCTGCGGGCAGCGGAGTCGATGGGAACAGACGACCGTCCCGGCCGCGACCCCGAAGCCATCGAGCGCGAAGCCGCCGCCGTCCGGGAAGCCGAGGCGCGACTGCGCGAGGAGATCGAGGCGAAGGCGGCCGCACTGGCCGAGGCGACGGCAGCGCGGGAAGCTGCCGACGCGGCCTACACCGCAGCCGAACGCCAGTACCAGGCGCACCAGCGTGCGATCGCCGACCGGCGCGAGGGCCTGGCCCGGCTGACCGGTGAGGTGAACACCCTGCGCGGCCGTGCGGAGTCCGCAGTGGCCGAGATCGGCCGGCTGCGCGAGGCCCGCGACCAGTCCGAGGAGCGCGCCGCTGCCGCCCGCCACGAGTTCGCCGAGCTGGAGACCAGGCTTGCCTCGCTGAGCGCGGGGGAGTCCGGCCTGGACGCCGCCTACGAGGCCGCTGAGGCCGAGCTGGCCTCGCTGCGGACCGCCCGTGACGAGCTGCAGGCGGCCGAGGTCGCCGCCAGCTCGACCCGGGCGGCGCTGGCCGCGCGGGTGGACGCGCTGCGGCTCGGCCTGGAGCGTCGCGATGGTTCTTCGGCGCTGCTGGCCGCCGGTGATCGGCTGGGCGGGCTGCTCGGCTCGGTCGCGGCCCTGGTCTCGGTGCAGCCCGGCGCCGAGGTGGCCGTCGCCGCAGCGCTGGGGGCTGCCGCCGACGCTGTCGCCGTCACCGGCGTGGACGCCGCCATCGACGCCTTCGAGCACCTGAAGTCGGCCGACCTGGGCCGGGCCGGGATGCTGCTGGGCAGCCCGAGCGTCGAGGTCGACACCGCCGGCTGGCCCGAGTTGCCCGGCGACGTCCGCTACGCCCGTGACCTGGTGGAGTGCTCGGCGGAGTTGCGTCCGGCGATCGACCGGTTGCTGTTCAAGGTCGCCGTCGTTCCCGGCATGCCGGAGGCCTCGGCACTGGTCAGCGCCCTGCCCGACCTGACCGCCGTCACGACCGAGGGCGACCTGCTCAGCGCCTGGTTCGCCGCCGGCGGCTCCCAGTCCAAGCCCTCGCTGATCGAGGTCCAGGCCGCCATCGATGAGGCCGCGGCGAAGCTGGCCGAGTCCCAGGCCGAGGTCGAACGGCTTCGGTTCGCGCTGGCGGCCCGCGACGCCGAACTCGCCGAGGCGGCCGACCGGGCCGAGGCGGCGCTGGCCCGGCTGCACGAGTCGGACGCCGCCCATGCCGGGCTCGCCGAGGAGGCCTCCCAGCTCACCCAGACGATCCGGGCCGCCACCGCCGAGACCGGACGCCTGGACGCCGCGATCGCCCGGGCCACCGATGTCCGCGACCAGGCGACCGCTGCCCTGGCCGGGCTCGAGGAACGCCTCGAACTGGCCAGCCAGGACAGCAGCCAGTCCGAGGCGGACCCCGCCGAACGGGACCGCGCCGGGGACCTGGCGCGGGCGTCCGCCGCCGCCGAGATGGAGGCCAGGCTGGCGCTGCGCACCACCGAGGAACGCGCCCGCGCGCTGGCCGGCCGGGCGGAGAGCCTGACCAGGTCCGCCCAGGCCGAACGCGACGCCCGGGAGCGGGCCGCCGCCCGCAGGGAACAGCTCCGCCGGGAGGCGGTCGTGGCGGCTGCCGTCGGAGAGGCTGCGGGGTGGCTGGCCGAGCAGGTCGCGGGCTCGCTGGCCAGGGCGGCGGTGCTGCGCGAGGCCGCGCAGGCCCGCCGGTCGCAGGCCGAGACCGAACTGGCCGCCGCACGCAGCCGCGGCCGCGAACTCGCCCGGCAGTTCGAGCAACTGGTCGACTCCGCCCACCGCGACGAGCTCGCCCGTGCCCAGCAGCAGATGAAGGTCGACGCGCTGGCCGAGAAGGCGCTGGCCGAACTCGGCCTGGAGCCGGACGCGCTGGTCGCCGGCTACGGACCGGACCAGCCCGTCGACGTGCTGCTGGATGCCGACGGCAACCCGCTGGGTCCCGACGACCCCCGTCCCGACCCTGTGCCGTACCAGCGCGCCGAGCAGGAGAAGCGGCTGCGCCGGGCGGAGCGAGACCTCGCCGTGCTGGGCAAGGTGAACCCGCTCGCGCTGGAGGAGTTCGACGCGCTGCAGCAGCGGCACACCTTCCTGGCCGAGCAGCTGGAGGACCTGCGGCGCACCCGGGCCGACCTGGCCGGGATCATCGAGGAGGTCGACACCCGCGTCCAGCAGGTCTTCGCCGAGGCCTACGCCGACGTCGAGAAGGCCTTCGAGGACTCCTTCAGCCGGCTCTTCCCCGGCGGGGAGGGACGCCTCGTGCTGACCGAGCCGGGAGACTGGCTCACGACCGGTGTCGAGGTCGAGGCGCGTCCGGCCGGCAAGAAGGTGAAGCGGCTCTCGCTGCTGTCCGGCGGCGAACGCTCCCTGGTCGCGGTGGCCTTCCTGGTCGCGCTGTTCAAAGCCCGGCCCAGCCCGTTCTACATCCTCGACGAGGTGGAGGCCGCCCTCGACGACACCAACCTCGGCCGACTGCTGGAGATCTACGGCGAACTGCGCTCCAACAGCCAGTTGCTGGTGATCACCCACCAGAAGCGGACGATGGAGATTGCCGACGCGCTGTACGGCATCACCATGCGCTCCGACGGCATCTCCACGGTCATCAGCCAGCGGCTTCGCGACGACTAGGTCATTTGACCGAGGCGTAAACTGGCGCCGACCCCGACCGGAAGGCCCTCCATGGCGCTCGCCACAATCATGATGTTGGTGATCCTCGCGATCGCGCTCGGCATCATCGCAGTCGTGGCCATCGGGATGCAGGGAACCTCCGGCCAACGGGCCCCCAAGATGCGTTCCGCGATGGCCAACACCGCCCGCCACCTCAACGGGGAGGCCCCGCCGCCGCCCGGGCTGGTGAACTTCTTCGAGGACCTCCGCATCAGAAGCGGCAGTTCCGGCGTGGAGAACACCGGGGAGCAACCGAAGGTCTCCTGACCGTCCCACCTCCCCGCCGGACGTTCGTACCAGCCGGCTGTTACCTTTCGCTGCGCCCGGCGCAGTTACAGGTGAGGGCCACCGGGGACGGACTCCGACTCGGTGCGGAGCGGAGGGGCGATGGACGCAGGCACGCTGCGGGCGGGCGGAGCGCAGGCGGAGGAGCCGCCGCTGCTGCCGCTGGACACCGCGGACGTGGTGCGGCGCTACGAGTCCATGGTCTACGGCATCGCCTTGACCCACACCCGCTGCCGCGGTGATGCCGACGACGTCTTCCAGGACGTCTTCCTCACCTACCACCGCCGCCGTCCGGACTGCCGCAGCGAGGAGCACCGCAGGGCGTGGCTGATCACCACCACCTTGAACTGCGCCCGTGCCGTGAGCCGCAGTTCCTGGCGGACCCGGGTGGTACCGCTCAACCCGCACGACGGCGCCGAGTTCCCCGACCAGTTCAGCTTCGCCACCGACGAGCAGAACGTGGTGTTCCGCGCGCTGCGCACGCTGCCCGAGACCTACCGCAGCGTGCTGCACCTGTTCTACTTCGAGGACCTGCCGGTTGCCCGGATCGCCGATCTGCTCGGGCTGGACGCCGGCGCGGTCAAGATGCGGCTCTCCCGCGGTCGCGGGTTGATGCGGACCAGGCTCCAGGGAGGGCTGTTCGATGAATGACGACTTCTTCGCCGACATGGCGCGGCAGATGCGGCCCAGCGACCAGGTTCGTGCCGAACTGGAACGCACCCTGGCCGCCGAGGAGTCCCCGATCGTGCCCGCGGCGGGTGCCTCCCGGCGCCGCGGGCACTCCCTCGGCTGGCTGGCCGGTGCCGCCGGGGTGGCGATCGTCGCCGGACTGGCCCTGGCCCCCGGTCTGCTGGGCGGCGGTGAGGCCGAGTTCTCCGACCCGCCCCGGGTCCCCGGCCCGGCCACCGGGCAGGACGCCGGGGCGCCGGCGGGCGACTACGGCGAGTTGTACGCCGCCGTCCGGGCCGCGGCCGAGACCTCGTCCGGCTGGGCCGGGACGGGGGGACCGGCGCTCGCCGGCGGCGTCGACGGCGCGGTGCCCGCGCCCCAGGAGGCCGGTGCCGCGGACCGGGTCGGCGCCTGGCAGACCAACGCCCAGGTCGCCGGCATCGACGAGGGTGACATCACCAAGAGCGACGGAGACACCCTCTACCTGGTCTCGGGACGCGAGGTGGTCGTGGTGGACGCCGCCGGCGAGGCCACCCGCGAACTGGCCCGGATCGACACCTCGGTCCCGCCTGCCGCCCCCAAGCGCGACACCGACACCTACGTGGTTCAGGGACCGGTGGTCGACCTGATGCTGCACGGGTCGACCCTGGTCGTCCTGGTCACCGAGTACAGCCCGCGGGTGGGTGACCTGCCGGCCTCGGCGGTGAGCACCTTCGTCCCCTTCGACGCCGCCCAGACCAAGGCCCTGCTCTACGACGTGTCCGACCCCGGCTCCCCGACGTACCTGACCAGCCTCGGCCAGAGCGGTGCCTATGTCACCTCGCGGCTGGTCGGTTCGCTGCTCTACCTCGTCACCGAGTACATCCTGGCCGACCCGGACAGCATCGACCCCGACGATCCGGAGACCTTCGTGCCGTTGGTCAGCCGGGACGGCGAGCGGTCTGCGCTGGGCGCCGCCGACTGCATGATCCTGCCCTTCCCGGACGGTCCCCGCTACGCGGTGGCGAGCAGCATCGACCTTTCCTCGCGCAAGCGGATCGATACCGAGTCGGTGCTCGGCGGCTCGCAGACCGTCTACCTCAGCGGCGGCAACCTGTTCCTGGCGGCGGTCGATTACGCCGCTGAGTTGTCTGCGACGGACAGCGCGCGAGCCGGGGTGGACGACCTGCGTCAGGGCATGCCCGTCACCCGGATCACCAGGATCAAGCTCGACGATGGGGAACTCACGGTGGCCGGCCAGGGCAGCGTCCCCGGGGTCGTGCTCAACCAGTTCGCCCTGGACGAGTACGGCGACCACCTGCGCGTCGCCGTGACGGTCTCCGGCGAGACCGCCAAGAAGGCCTGGACCAGCCGTCCGGCGCTCTACGTCCTCAACGGCGAACTCGAGGTGGTGGGATCGCTGCCGAAGCTGGCCAAGAACGAGACGATCCAGTCGGTGCGCTTCGACGGCCCGGTCGGCTACGTGGTCAGCTTCGAGCGGGTCGACCCGCTGTTCGCCCTCGACCTCGCCGACCCGGCCAGGCCCACGGTGATGAGCGCGCTCAAGATCCCCGGGTTCAGCACCTACCTGCACCCGTGGTCGGACGGACGGCTGCTCGGCCTCGGGATGGCCGCCGACTCCGACGGCAGGGTCACCGGGCTGAAGCTCAGCATGTTCGACACCTCCGACCCATTCGACGTCACCGAGGAGACGTCGATCAAGGTCAAGTACGACGACTCCGAGGCGCTGGCCAACCACAAGGCCGTGCTGGTCGACGCCGTCCGCGGCCTGATCGGCTTCCCCGCGGTGAGCTGGGGCAGCACCGGGGAACCCGCCCAGCGCTACCTGGTCTACCGCTACGACGCCGGGAAGTTCAGCCTGGTCGAGAAGCTGCCGCTGCAGACCCCGGACGGCTACGGCTACGGCACCCGCGGCCTGACCATCGCCGACCACCTTTACGTGGTGTCCGGGGCAGGGGTGGACGTCTACCGGGCCGACTCCTTCGACAAGGTCGCCGCGGTGAGCCTCACCAAGCGCTGACAGGGCGTGATGGCTGTGCGGGCCGCCGTCGGCGGAGCGTGCGACGGACGCGGGGCGGGTGCTGACGCCGTAGGCTGGCGGCCGTGGACATCATCTTCCTGATCGTCGTCGGAGGCATCCTCGCCGCCATCGTCGTCGCCAGCATTCTCGTCGTGCAGGGGAATCGCCAGGCGGCGCTGACCAGGCGGCAGGCTCCCGAGGAGCTCCCGGCAGAGCCCGAGGTTCCCGAGCCCGAAGCGGCCCCCGCCGGGACCGTCGTCGCCGAGCCCGAGCCTGCCCGGTCACCGGTGTCGCCGGTGCCGGCCACGCCCACGCTCGACGTCCCCGAGGCGCCGGCCTCCCGGATGGCGCGGCTGCGCCGTCGGCTCGCTGCCAGCAACAACCCGTTCGCCCGCGGCCTGCTCGGGCTGCTGTCGGCCGACCGCCTCGACGCCGACGCGTGGGACGACCTCGAGGCCACCCTGATCACCGCCGACCTCGGGGTCGGCCCCACCACCGAGCTGATCACCGCGCTGCGCCGCGAACTGTCGATCGACGGAGGCTCCGACCCGGCGCACGCCCGCCAGGTGCTGGCCGCCGAACTGACCAAGCTGGTCGACCCGAGCCTGGACCGCAGCCTGCGGATCACCGGCGAGGACGGCAAGCCGGGCGTTGTCCTGGTCGTCGGGGTGAACGGCACCGGCAAGACCACCACGATCGGCAAGCTGGCCCGCGTCCTGGTCGCCGAGGGCCACACCGTCGTGCTGGGGGCCGCCGACACCTTCCGGGCCGCAGCCGCCGACCAGCTGGAGACCTGGGGCTCCCGGGTGGGCGTGCCCACCGTCCGCGGACCCGAGGGCGGCGACCCGGCCTCGGTGGCCTTCGACACCGTCAGCCGCGGGATCGAGGACGGCGTGGACGTCGTCGTGATCGACACCGCCGGACGGCTTCACACCAAGACCGGCCTGATGGACGAGCTGGGCAAGATCAAGCGCGTGGTGGAGCGCCGGCTGCCGGTCACCGAGGTGCTGCTGGTGATCGATGCGACCACCGGTCAGAACGGACTCACCCAGGCCCGGGTGTTCTCCGAGGTGGTCGACGTCACCGGCATCGTGCTGAGCAAGCTGGACGGCTCGGCCAAGGGCGGCATCGTCGTCCAGGTGCAGCGCGAGCTCGGCGTCCCGGTCAAGCTGATCGGCCTGGGCGAGGGCGCCGACGACCTCGCGCCGTTCGAGCCGCAGGCCTTCGTCGACGCGCTGCTGAGCGAGGACTGACCCCGCCCTTCTCACCTAGGGCCACCGTCCGGCACTGAGGGCCACCCATCATGGGTGGCCCTCGGCGTGTGGGGTGGCCCTCGGCGGGTGGGGTGGCCCTCGACGTGTGGGCCGTCCGCGGCGTGGGGGGCGTCCGCGGGCGGTGAGGCGCCGGGCGCCCGCCCGGTAAGCTTGCCCGGTATCTCCCCGCACGTGAGGAAGCTCCACGTTGTTCGACACCCTGCAGGACCGCCTGTCCGCTGCCTTCCGCAGCCTGCGCGGCAAGACCCGGCTCACCGAGGCCGACATCGAGGCGACGACCCGCGAGATCCGGCTCGCCCTGCTCGAGGCGGACGTCAACCTGGGCGTGGTCAAGGAGTTCATCGCCGCGGTGCGCACCCGTGCGCAGGGGGCCGAGATCCACCAGGCGCTCAACGCCGGCCAGCAGATCATCAAGATCGTCAACGAGGAGCTCGTCGAGATCCTCGGCGGCCAGTCCCGGCCGCTGCGGTTCGCCAAGAACCCGCCGACGGTCATCATGCTCGCCGGCCTGCAGGGCTCCGGCAAGACGACCCTGGCCGGCAAGCTGGGCCGCTGGCTGCGTGCCCAGGGCCACTCGCCGCTGCTGGTCGCCGCCGACCTCCAGCGTCCGAACGCGGTCAACCAGCTGCAAGTGGTCGGTGAGCGGGCCGGCGTCCATGTCTTCGCCCCGCAGCCCGGCAACGGCGTCGGCGACCCGGTCGAGGTGGCGCGGGAGTCCATAGTCCACGCCCAGCAGCGGCTCTACGACGTGGTGATCGTCGACACCGCGGGCCGCCTCGGCGTCGACGCCGAACTGATGCAGCAGGCCGCCGACATCCGCGACGCCGTCCAGCCGACCGAGATCCTGTTCGTGGTCGACGCGATGATCGGCCAGGACGCCGTCAACACCGCCCGCGCCTTCGCCGACGGCGTCGGCTTCGACGGCGTGGTGCTGTCCAAGCTGGACGGTGATGCCCGCGGTGGCGCGGCGCTGTCGATCGCCCGGGTCACCGGCCGGCCGATCATGTTCGCCTCCAACGGCGAGGGCCTGGACGACTTCGACGCCTTCCACCCCGACCGGATGGCCAGCCGCATCCTCGGGATGGGCGACGTCCTGACCCTGATCGAGCAGGCGGAGAAGACCTTCGACGCCGAGCAGACCGCCAAGGCGGCGGAGAAGCTGCTCAAGGGCAAGGGCGAGTTCGGCCTGGACGACTTCCTGCAGCAGATGCAGGCGGTGCGCCGGATGGGCCCGCTGTCGAAGATCCTCGGGATGATGCCGGGGATGGGCCAGATGAAGGACCAGATCAACGGCATCGACGAACGCGAGATCGACCGGATCGAGGCGATCATCTACTCGATGACCCCCGCCGAGCGGGCCAACCCGAAGCTCCTCGACGGCTCCCGGCGGGCCCGGATCGCCAAGGGCTCCGGCACCCAGGTCTCCGACGTCAACTCGCTGGTGAACCGGTTCTTCGAGGCCCGCAAGATGATGCAGAGCCTCGGCGGCGCGATGGCCGGCGGGATGCCCGGGATGGGCGGCGGTGCCCGCAAGCCCGCCCGGCAGCAGGCCAAGAAGCGCAAGGGCGGCAAGGGCGTCTCGGGCAACCCGGCCAAGCGCAACCAGACCGGCAAGCCGGCGGCCCTCCCGGCGGCCCCGCCGACGGGTTCCGCCTTCGGGCTGCCGGCCCAGCCCAGCGAGGCCGACCTGGCCAAGGCGATGGGCGAGTTCGAACTGCCCGCCGACCTGCAGAAGCTGTTCAACCAGCCGAACCAGGGTCCGCGCTGAGTCCTTCCGTCCGGGCCGCCCGCCACGCGGGCAGGTAGAGCGGGGCAGCCAGGGCGAGCACCACGCCGCCCAGCACGATGGCCACGCTGGTCGACCAGGCGCCCGCCACCGCCGTGAGCACGATGCTGCCCACCGCGCCGGCGGGCTGGGCCGCCATCGAGTTCAGGGACAGCACGCTGGTGCGGTGGCCGTTGTCCACCTGCTGGTGCAGCAGGGTCTGGTGCACCGGGTTGGACGCGCCGTGCGCGGCATAGCCGGCCAAGTACGCCGCTACCACCCCCGCGGGGCCGGCAGTGAGTCCCATCGCGACGACCGCCCCACCCTGGGCCAGCCGCAGCACCGCGGCGGTCGGGGCGGTCCCGATCGTCCTGGCCAGGACGGGGGCGAGCGCGGCCCCACCGGCGCTCACCAGCCAGGCGGCGGCCCCCACCGGGCCGAGCAGCACGGCGGCGGCGTCCGCGCTGTCGAGCGTCTCGGCCAGCCGCACCGGGGTGAGCGTCTCGACCGCTGCCAGGCCGAAGCCCCAGGACAGTTCGACGGCCACCAGGGCGAGCAGGACCCGGGAGTGGCGCAGCAGGCCGACCGCCTCTCCGATCGCCCGGGGCGCCTGCCCGATCGAGTCACGCAGCCCGGAGCGGACGGTGCGGGCCGGCTCGCGGACCAGGACCGCCACCCCCGCCAGGTGGGCCAGTTCCAGCACCACCGCCGCGATCACCGGGACGGCGAGGGCGTCCACCCCGCCCACCGGGCCGAGCGCGACGAGCGCACCGCTGGCCAGGGAGCCCGCCGCCAGGGCGAGCCCGGTCACCGTCCCGCCCGCGCCCAGGCCGGGCTCCAGCCTGGCCCGGGGGTCGGCGGCGAGGGTGGCGTCCACGAACCACGCGTCCAGCGGGCCGCTGTCGAGGGCGCGGGAGGCGCCCTGTACCAGCCAGACCGCCAGGAAGGCCGGGTAGGAGTCCGCCGCCGCCAGCAGGGCGACGGAGACGACCGCCAACGCGCTGGCGGCGATCAGGACGGGCCGGCGGCCCAGCGAGTCGGCCAGGCCTCCGGTGGGCAACTCCAGCAGGAGCACGACCAGCCCCTGGGCCGCCACCACCGTGCCGACCTCGGCCAGGCCCAGCCCTCGGTCGAGCATCAGCAAGGTGGTCACCGGGATCAGCAACCCGGTGGGCAGCCAGCGCAGGGCCTGCACCATCAGGTAGCGGAACCTGACCTGTCTCGGCTCGAGCGCGGAGACGCCGCTCATCGGGGCAGCCGCGGGAAGGCGAGGTACCCGACCACCACCTGCTCGGCGTCCGGCTCGTCGGGGTCGGCCTCGTTGCGGTACCGCAGCAGCAGCTCCCAGATCTCCGCGGTGAGCTCCTGCAGCCGGGCGGGGGAGAGGTGCAGCGCGAAGTCGTTGACGCTGGCCGCGTCCCGCCACGGCGCCGGGAACCGGTTGCGGTTCGCCGTCCAGTCGGCGAACTGCTCGGTGAGTGAGCTCAGCGCGTGGTCCTCGAACCAGTCGGCGGCCGCGGCGGCATCCGGATCGTCGGCGTAGTCGCCGGGGTGGAAGGCGCTGACCTGGTGGGCCGCCCGCCACCAGCGCTCCCGGCCCCGTCCGGCCTCGGCGTCCTCCACCACCAGGCCTGCCGCGGCGAGCTGGCGCAGGTGGTAGCTGGTGGCACCGGAGTTGGTGCCCAGCGCGGTGGCGAGCGCGGTGGCGGTGGCCGGCCCGTCCAGCCGCAGGGAGCTCAGCAGCCGGGCCCGCAGCGGGTGGGCAAGGGTGCGCAGCTGCCGCGCGGACAGCCGGACGGTCGCGAGGTCGGGAGCAGGAATCACTTCATCAGGCACGCATGCATAATACTCGTGCATAGAACTTGTGCAATGGGTCGAGACGATTGCCCGGCGAGGCCGGCGCTCCTTCGGCACACGAGGCCGGCGCTCCTTCGGCACACGGGGACGGTTCTTCCGCACACGGGGACGGTTCTCCCGCACACGGGGACGGTTCTTCCGCACACGGGGACGGTCCTTCGGCAGAGGGGGACGGTCCCCATCCGTCCCATCCGCCCAACGCTGGCACCGGGGTCTGTCCCGGGTGGGCCAGGAAGAACCGTCCTCCTGTCCCGCCGGACGGTGCGGTAACGTCCGAA
The DNA here is from genome assembly GCA_023436925.1 of Actinomycetes bacterium. Taxonomy (GTDB): domain Bacteria; phylum Actinomycetota; class Actinomycetes; order Propionibacteriales; family Propionibacteriaceae; genus Propionicimonas. The sequence continues at coordinate 38,799 of JAEZHJ010000038.1, read as the reverse complement.
CCATGGGGCATCACCACGCGCCGCCCGGGCTGGGCGAGCCGCACTTCTTCGCTCACTCCCATCCGGACGCCACCCAGGCCGGGCCACCCGAGCCCGCGCCGCTGCACCTGCACGGCACCGTGCTGCCGGACGGCGAGGTGCGCGACCTGTGGGTGAGCGAGGGCGTGGTGCGGACCGACCCGGTGCGTGACGCGGTCACCGTCTGCCGGGACGCCTGGATCCTGCCGGGGCTGGTGGACGCCCACTGCCACATCGGGCTGGCCTCCACCGGCGGGACCGACCGGGCCACCGCCGAGGCGCAGGCGCGCACCGACCGGAACGCCGGAACGCTGCTGATCCGGGACGCCGGCTCACCGATCGACACCCACTGGATCGACGCCGAGCCTGACCTGCCCCGGATCATCCGGGCGGGACGTCACATCGCGACCACCGGCCGCTACATCCGCAACTACGCCGTCGAGATCGAGCCGGACGGCCTGATTGCGGAGGTGGAACGCCAGGCCCGCGCGGGGGACGGTTGGGTGAAGCTGGTCGGGGACTGGATCGACCGGAGCGTGGGCGACCTCGCCCCGCTGTGGCCCGCCGACCTCGCCGCAGCCGCCATCGAACGCGCCCACCAACTGGGGGCGCGGGTCACCGCGCACTGCTTCGGCGAGGAGTCGGTCCACGAGTTGGTCCGCGCCGGGATCGACGGGATCGAGCACGGCACCGGACTCGACCCCGACACGATCGAGTTGATGGCGCAGCGGCAGGTGGCCCTGGTGCCGACCCTGGTCAACCTGGAGAACTTCCCGGGCTTCGCCGACGCCGGGGAAGCGAAGTTCCCGCGCTACGCGGCCCACATGCGGGCGCTCTACGCCCGTCGGCTGGACACCATCGGTGCCGCGATCGAGGCCGGCGTCCCGGTCTTCGCCGGGACCGACGCCGGCGGCACCGTCCCGCACGGCGTGCTGTCGCAGGAGATCGGGTTGCTGGCCGGCCTGGGCGGGGCCGAGTTCGCGCTCGGGGCCGCGTCCTGGCGGGCCCGCGGCTGGCTCGGGGCGCCCGACGTCCTCACCGACGGTGCCTGGGCTGACCTGGTGGTCTACGACGCCGACCCGCTGGCCGATCCCTCGGTCACGCGGTCGCCGCGGCTGGTGATCCTGCGCGGACGGGTCGTCGCCGCCCGCTGACCACCGGCCTGAGCCGGACGAGCATCCCGGCACGACGGGGCCGGGACCGCCGTGGCGATCCCGGCCCCGGTCCGGGACTGGTCAGCGGCGGGCCGCCTGCACCCCCAGGTCGGGGTTGTCGGTGAAGAACTGGTCCATGCCGGCCCTCAGGAAGGTCCGGATCTCACCGACCAGGTCACCTGGGTCGGCCGGGTTGTCGCTGCTGCGGAACTCCGCCGGCAGGAACGAGTTCTCCCGGCGGAAGGTCCAGCCCACCACGGTCAGCCCGGCCCGGTGGGCGTCGCGGATCACCGGCGTCGGCTCGCCGAGCGTGCCGTCGGCGCGCCTGGGGATCATGACGTCCTTGCACAGCCCCACCTGGTCGGCGTACCGGCTGATCCGGCGCAACCCGGGCGGGGTGACCAGGTCGGCGTAGCTGATGTCATCGCCCCGCGAGACCAGGTCCCAGGGCCCGCCCTGGCAGTCGATCAGCTGGACCAGCTTCACCTTGGTGAGCCGGCTCAGCCGCTGCAGGTTGGTCACCTCGAAGCTCTGGATCACCACCGGGTCGCTGTGCCGGGTGAGGCCGAACTTGCGCAGCAGCGCGACGGTCTTGCGCTCCATGTCGAAGCCCTGCTCGCGGAAGTACGTGGAGTGCTTGATCTCCGGGATGATCCCGACCCGCTTGCCGGCGCAGGTGCGGGAGCTGGTCGCGAGCTTGAGCACCTCGGCGAAGGTGGGCACCTTGTACTTGCCGTCGTAGGCGGTGTTCTGCGGACGAAGCTCCGGCAGCCGCTCCACCGCCCGCAGCGTGCGCAGTTCGGCCAGGGTGAAGTCCTCGGTGAACCAGCCGGTCACGGGGCGGCCGTCCAGGAGCTTGGTGGTGCGCCGGTCGGCGAACTCGGCACGGGCGGCGACGTCGGTGGTGCTGCCGATCTCGGGTTCGTGGCGGTCGACCAGGACGCCGTCGCGGGTCACCACGAGGTCCGGCTCGATGTAGTCGGCGCACTGCTTGATGGCCAGCCGGTACGCGGCCAGGGTGTGCTCGGGGCGGTAGCCGGACGCGCCGCGGTGCGCGATCACCACCGGCATGGACCTGTCGTCCCGGCCGCCGGCCTTGTCCTTGCCGGGTGCCGGTGCCGAGGGTGTTCCGGCGGGCGCAGCACCGGCCGGGAGCGATGAGAGGGTGGTGAGTCCGGCCGCCAGCACGGTGATGCCGGCCAGGACGGCGACACGTCGTTGTAGTCCGGTGTCCACGGGGCCTCCTTGGGGTGGGGGAGTGATCCCGCTGCCTTACCCCGGGCCCTTCGGCGTAACCCCGACGGGTCGCCTCAGCCCCGGACGCCGAGCTCCTCCGGCACCGCGATGACGTCGACCAGGGCGCCGTTTCGCCACACCGTGATCTCCACCGGACGCCCGATCGCCTCGGCGACCATCCAGCGCTGCAGGTGGGTGGCGGAGTCCATCGGCTGCCCGGCGACGGCGACCACGATGTCACCGGGACGCAGGGCGGCGCGCGCTGCCGGGCTGCCCGCCACCACCTCGCCGACCCGCAGGCCCTCCCGGCGGCCCAGCTTGGCGGCCAGCGGCGGCGGCAGCGGGGCCTGGCTGCTGACGATCCCGAGCCAGGCCCGACGCACCCGGCCCTGGGTCATCAGCGCGGTGATGATCCGCTCGGTCGTCTCGTTGATCGGCACGGCGAGCCCGAGCCCGGCGCCGGCAACCGCCGTGTTCACCCCGACCATCCGGCCGCGGCTGTCGGCCAGCACCCCGCCGGAGTTGCCGGGGTTCAAGGCGGCGTCGGTCTGGATCACCTCGTCGACCACCCGGCCGCGGGTGGTGGGCAGCGAGCGGCCCAGGGCGGAGACCACCCCGGCCGTCACGCTGCCGGCCAGTCCGAGCGGATTGCCCAGCGCCACCACCAGCTGCCCGACCCGCAGCCGGGACGCGTCCCCGCGCACCACCGGTGCAGGCACCTCCCCACGGGCGCGCAGCACCGCGAGATCGGAAAAGGGATCGGAGCCGACCACGTCGGCGACGCTCTCGCGTCCGTCGGTGAAGGTGGCGACCACCTCACGTCCACCGGCGACGACGTGCGCGCTCGTGAGCAGGAAGCCGTCGCCGGTGAGCACGCTCGCGCTGCCGGCGCCCTCACCGCCGCCGCGCCGGACCCGTAGGCTGGCGACGCTGGGCAGCACCAGCCGGGCCACTTCGGTGACCGCCGTCGAGTAGGCGTCCAGCGCCTCGTCATCGGTCTCTGCCATGACCATCGAACACCCCGGCGGGGCACCCTGTTCCCGCGGCCGGGTCCGAGTTGGCCTGCGGCCCGGCTCCTCTGGCACAATGATTGATGCATCTGTGCCCGCCGGTGCCCTCTCAACCCGACGGGTGCCGATCCACCCGAACCAGTCGGTGGTTGCCCCACAACCGTCCGGCCGGCTCACCCGTCCGGCCCGGTGGCGTCACCGGGTCAAGTCCCACAGGAGAAACCACACTCGTGGCTGTCAAGATTCGTCTGAAGCGACTCGGCAAGATCCGGTCGCCGCACTACCGCATCGTCGTGATGGACGCCCGCGCCAAGCGGGACGGACGCGCGATCGAGGAGATCGGCATCTACCACCCCAAGAACGACCCCTCGGTCATCGAGGTCAAGTCGGAGCGGGCCCAGTACTGGCTCGGTGTCGGCGCGCAGCCGACCGAGGCCGTCGTCGCGCTGCTGAAGCGGACCGGTGACTGGCAGAAGTTCACCGGGCAGGACAGCCCGTCCGGGGTCACCCCGCAGCCGGCCCCGCGGGACAAGGTGGCGCTGTTCAACGCCGCTCTGGCCGAGGCCGACGACGCCCCGGCTTCTGCCGCCATCTCGGTGTCGCGCAAGAAGGCCGCCGCCGAGGCCGAGGAAGCCGCCGAGGCGCCGGCCGAGGGCGACGAGGCCTGAGATGCTGGCCGACGCGCTGGAGCACCTGGTCCGCGGACTGGTCCCCAACCCCGACGACGTGCGGGTGCGGGAGACCGACCGCGGCCGGGGCCGGACCTTCGAGGTCCGGGTGCATCCCGACGACATCGGCAAGGTGATCGGTCGCCAGGGTCGGACGGCGAGCGCCCTGCGCACCGTGCTGGGTGCCCTCGCCGGACGCGAGCAGGTCCGCATCGACTTCATCGATGTCGACCGTCGCCCGAACCGGAGGCGCTGAGCACCACAGCCCATGGCGCACACCGAGGTCCTGGTGGGCCGCATCGGCAGGGCACACGGCCTGCGCGGTGAGGTCACCGTCAATCCCGTCACCGACTCCCCGGAGCAGCGATTCGCTCCGGGGAGTCAGTTGTACTGCCTGAACCCGCCCCGCTCCTTCACGGTCGCCGCCCAACGGTGGCAGGCCGGAACCCTCGTCGTCAGCTTCGACCAGGCCGCCGACCGGTCAGCCGCCGAGGCGCTGCGCGGCCTCGAGCTGTGGGCGCGCGTCGAGGTCGACGCCGACCTGGCCGAGGACGAGTTCCACGACACCGCGCTGATCGGCCTCACCGTGGTCGACCCGGCCGGCAACCGGCTCGGGAGCATCACCCGCGTCCTGCACCTGCCGGCCCAGGACGTCCTGGCGGTCGACACCCCGGCCGGCGAACGGCTGGTCCCGTTCGTCACCGCGCTGGTGCCCGAGGTCGACCTGGTCGGCGGGCGGGTCGTCGTCGACCCGATCCCCGGCCTGCTGGACGGTGACCTCGATGCGGATTGACCTGGTCACGATCTTCCCCGACTACTTCGCCCCGCTCGAGCTGTCCCTGGTCGGCAAGGCGATCGCCGCCGGCCTGGTGCAGGTCGGCGTGCACGACCTGCGGGACTGGACCCACGACCGCCACCGCACCGTCGACGACACCCCGTACGGCGGCGGTGCCGGCATGGTGATGAAGCCCGAACCGTGGGGGGAGGCGCTGGACGCCCTGGTCGAGCCGGGGGAGCGGCCCCTCCTGGTCGTCCCGACCCCCGCCGGAACCCCCTTCCGCCAGCCCGTGGCGCAGGAGCTGGCCGGCCGGGACCGGTTGATCTTCGCGTGCGGGCGCTACGAGGGGATCGATGCCCGGGTGGTGCAGCACGCCGCCACCCGGATGGACGTCCTGGAGACCAGCCTGGGCGACTACGTCCTCAACGGTGGCGAGGTCGCCGCGCTGGCGATCATCGAGGCGGTGGTCCGGCTGCTGCCCGGGGTGCTGGGCAACCCGGAATCCCTGGTGGAGGAGTCCCACGGCGCCGACCGGCTGCTGGAGTACCCCGTCTACACCAAGCCCGCCTCCTGGCGTGGCCTGGACGTGCCCGCCGTCCTGCTCTCCGGGCACCACGGTGAGGTGGCCCGCTGGCGGGCCGAGCAGTCCCTGGAGCGGACCCGGAGCCGCCGTCCGGACCTGCTGGACGGCTGATTTACGACACCGGGTCGTTGGGGAAATGCGTAGTCGCGCTCAGAAGTCCAGAGGCTGCTCAGCATGTGAGAACGTTTGCGGCTGAAAAGGGCAAATGGTCAGACATTCCGGCCGGCGGTTCACTAGGCTGGTCGCGTGGCGACATCGACTCTTACCCCTCATCAGAGAGCGCTCCGATCCACCGTAGTCCTGAAGGTCCTGATGGCCATCACGGGCTTGGTCATGGTCGGCTTCCTGCTGATGCACATGTACGGCAACCTCAAGATGTTCAACGGGCCGGAAGCCTTCGACGGCTACGCGCACTGGCTCAAGGGCGACATCCTGTACCCGATCGTGCCGAAGGGCACGTTCATCTGGATCTTCCGGGCCTTCATGGTCTTGTCCATCGTGGTGCACATCTACTGTGCGCTGACGCTGTGGCAGCGGGCCCGGGTTGCCAACCCGCAGACGTATGAAGCCAAGCGCAAGCTGGCCCAGACCTACTCGGCGCGCACCATGCGCTGGGGCGGCATCATCCTGGCCGGCTTCCTGGTCTTCCACCTGCTGCAGTTCACGGTGCGGTCCTCGCTGGTCGCCGCCGCCCCGGACGCGACGCCGTACGACATGGTGATCGGCGAGTTCCAGGTGTGGTGGCTGGTCGCCTTCTACGCGCTGTGGATGGTGGCGGTCGCGATGCACCTGCGGCACGGCTTCTGGAGCGCCTTCGCGACGCTCGGCGCCAACACGTCCGAGAAGTCCCAGGCGGTCCTCAACGGCTGCGCCTGGGTGGTCGCGCTGCTGATCTACTTCGGCTTCATGATCATGCCGCTGGCCGTTCTGACAGGAGTCCTGAACTGATGACAACGACAGTTGAGCCCACGACCCGACCCGTCACCGGGACCCCCGGCCCGGAGGACTTCTACCGGGTCGGCGAGGAGGTGCGCGACACCAAGGCGCCCACCGGCCCGATCGACAAGAAGTGGGAACAGCGCAAGTTCGAGGCCAAGCTGGTCAACCCGGCCAACCGCCGCAAGCTGACGGTGATCATCGTCGGCACGGGTCTGGCCGGCGGCGCTGCCGCCGCCTCGCTCGGCGAGGCCGGCTACAACGTCCTGAACTTCTGCTACCAGGACAGCCCGCGCCGGGCGCACTCGATCGCCGCCCAGGGTGGCATCAACGCGGCCAAGAACTACCGCAACGACAACGACTCGACCTACCGGCTGTTCTACGACACGGTCAAGGGCGGCGACTACCGCGCCCGCGAGACCAACGTCTACCGGCTCGCCGAGGTCAGCGCGAACATCATCGACCAGTGCGTCGCCCAGGGCGTTCCGTTCGCCCGTGAGTACGGCGGCCTGCTGGACACCCGCTCCTTCGGCGGCGTGCAGGTGCAGCGCACCTTCTACGCCCGTGGCCAGACCGGCCAGCAGCTGCTGATCGGGGCCTACCAGGCTCTCGAGCGCCAGATCGCCGCCGGCACCGTGAAGATGTACAGCCGGCACGAGATGCTCGAGCTGATCGTCGCCGACGGCAAGGCCCGGGGCATCGTCACCCGCAACATGGTGACCGGCGAGATCGAGTCCTGGTTCGCCGACGCTGTCGTGCTCGCCACCGGCGGCTACGGCAACGTGTTCTTCCTGTCGACCAACGCCATGGGCTGCAACGTGACCGCCAACTGGCGGGCGCACCGCAAGGGTGCCTACTTCGGCAACCCCTGCTACACGCAGATCCACCCGACCTGCATCCCGGTGCACGGCTCGAACCAGAGCAAGCTCACCCTGATGTCGGAGTCGCTGCGCAACGACGGCCGGATCTGGGTGCCCAAGCGCGCCGAGGACTGCGACAAGGATCCGCGCGAGATCCCCGAGGAGGACCGCGACTACTACCTGGAGCGGATCTACCCGGCCTTCGGCAACCTGGTGCCGCGCGACATCGCGTCCCGGCAGGCGAAGAACCGGTGCGACGAGGGTCGCGGTGTCGGCCCGGCCGTGACCGAGTTCGACTCGGAGGGCAACGAGATCAAGGTGCGCCGCGGCGTCTACCTCGACTTCGCCGACGCGATCGCCCGGCTGGGCAAGGACGGCGTGGCTGCCCGCTACGGCAACCTGTTCGACATGTACGCCCAGATCACCGGCGAGAACCCGTACGAGACCCCGATGCGGATCTACCCGGCGGTGCACTACACCATGGGTGGCCTGTGGGTGGATTACGACCTGTCGAGCAACATCCCCGGCCTGTACGTGACCGGTGAGGCGAACTTCTCCGACCACGGCGCGAACCGGCTCGGGGCCTCGGCCCTGATGCAGGGCCTGGCCGACGGCTACTTCGTCCTGCCCAACACGATCAACGACTACCTGGCCGCCGCCCCGTTCCCGAAGGTGGACGAGACCCACCCGGCGGCCGTGGAGGCGCTGGCGTCGGTGAAGGACCGGATCGACAAGCTGCTCAGCATCAATGGCTCCCGCACAGTCGACTCCTTCCACAAGGAACTCGGCCACATCATGTGGGAGTACTGCGGGATGGAGCGCAACGAGGCCGGCCTGATCAAGGCGATCGGCCTGATCCGGGCGCTGCGCGACGAGTTCTGGCGCGACGTGAAGGTCACCGGCGTGAACGAGGACCTGAACCAGACCCTGGAGCGGGCCGGCCGGTTGGCCGACTTCTTCGAGCTGGGCGAGCTGATGTGCGTCGACGCCCTGCACCGGCGGGAGTCCTGTGGCGGCCACTTCCGCTCGGAGAGCCAGACCGAGGACGGCGAGGCGCTGCGCAACGACAAGGACTACCTCTACGTCGCGGCGTGGGAGTACACCGGCGTCGGGCAGCCCCCGGTCCTGCACAAGGAACCCCTGGAGTACGAGTACATCGAGCTGAAGCAACGGAGTTACAAGTGAACGTCACCCTGCGCGTATGGCGCCAAGCGAACGCCCAGGAAGAGGGGCGGATGGTCACCTACCAGATGACCGATGTGTCGCCCGACATGTCGTTCCTGGAGATGCTCGACCTGCTCAACGAGGACCTCACCGTCAAGGGTGAGGAGCCGATCGCCTTCGACCACGACTGTCGCGAGGGCATCTGCGGCATGTGTGGTGTCGTCATCAACGGCACCGCCCACGGCCGTGGCGACTCCCCGGTCCCCACCACCACCTGCCAGCTCCACATGCGGTCCTTCGCCGATGGCGCCACCATCGACGTCGAGCCGTGGCGGGCCGGCCCGTTCCCGGTGCTGAAGGACCTGGTCGTCGACCGCAGCTCCTTCGACCGGATCATCCAGGCCGGTGGCTTCATCTCGGTCAACACCGGCTCGGCCCCCGACGCGCACGCCGCGCCGGTGCCGAAGCTGAAGGCCGACCGGGGCTTCGACGCCGCCACCTGCATCGGCTGCGGCGCCTGTGTCGCGGCCTGCCCGAACTCCTCGGCGATGCTGTTCACCGGCGCGAAGATCACCCACCTGGCGATGCTTCCGCAGGGCCAGCCCGAGCGGTACGCCCGGGTGAAGTCCATGGTGGCGGCGCACGATGCCGAGGGCTTCGGCAACTGCACCAACATCGGCGAGTGTGCAGCGGTTTGCCCCAAGGAGATTCCGCTGGACGTGATCAGCCAGCTGAACCGTGACCTGGTGGCCTCGCTGTTCAAGCGGGACGGCAAGCAGTAGTCAGCACCACAGCAGCAAGGGCCCCGGAGCGATCCGGGGCCCTTCGCTGTCGTGGCGCCGACCGCTAGGCTGACCCGGCGTCGGCAGTGAGGAGACGCCATGGCCTACGAGCGGCTGCAGGCAGCCAACGTGCATGCCACCGCGGTGCGGCTCCAGGCCCGCATCGCTGCCCGGTTCCCGGCCCGCAACCTCGGCAGGGTGGCCGACCGGCTCGCGGCAGTGGCCGGTGAGGTGCAGCAGGCGACCCGGCCGCCGCGCTGGCGGCGCCCGCTGCGAGTGGCCAGCCTGGTCGTGATCGCCGCTCTGGTGGTGCTGACCGTGGTCTCGCTGGTGGCCCTGCTGGTCGAACTGCTGGGCACCGGCTCCACGCTCACTTGGCTGCAGGCGGTGGAGACCGGGATCAACGACATCGTCTTCGTCGGGATCGCGGTGGCCTTCTTGTGGCTGCTGCCGGCGCACCTGGAGCGGCGCCGGGTGCTCGCCGAACTCCACCGACTGCGTTCGCTGGCTCACGTGATCGACATGCACCAGCTCACCAAGGATCCCGAGCGGTTCTCGGCGGCCTTCCGTCCGACCTCACAGACCATCGACCTCCAGATGACGCCGATCGAGATGGCGACCTACCTCGACTACTGCTCCGAGCTGCTGTCGCTGGTCGCCAAGACGGCCGCGCTCTACGCCGAGCGGACCACGGACCCGGCCGTGCTGGCGATCATCTCCGACATCGAGAACCTGACCAACGGGATGTCGCGCAAGATCTGGCAGAAGCTGGCGCTGCTGCCGCGTCCGGCCGACCAGGCGGCCGCAGTGGGGGACTGAGGCGGGGCGGCCCTGGTGGATTAGGGCCGCCGCTGCCCGATATGGCAGACTTGGAAGTCGCGTGCCGTGGGTCGCCCCTGCCACAGGGGGAAGGCGTCCGGCGGCGGCATCCATGACACACATCCACGAGTGACCTGTGGCACTGGCGAGGACAAGGCTGATGAACAAGCTGGTAGCAGAGATCGGGCAGTCCGCCCTGCGTGAGCACCCCGATTTCCGTGCGGGTGACCAGGTGAAGGTGCACGTACGAGTCATCGAGGGCACCCGGTCCCGGGTCCAGGTCTTCGCCGGCGCGGTCATCGCGCGCAACGGCTCCGGCATCGCCGAGGCGTTCACCGTCCGCAAGGTGTCCTTCGGCACCGGTGTGGAGCGCACCTTCCCGCTGCACTCGCCGATCATCGAGAAGATCGAGGTCGAGCGCCGTGGCGACGTCCGGCGCGCCAAGCTGTACTACCTGCGTGGTCTGCGCGGCAAGGCTGCGAAGATCAAGGAGAAGCGCGACCACTGACGCGCCCAGCGACCACACCAGACGAGGGGATGCGGTGAGCCGATCGGCTGATGCGGTCCCCCCGGAGACCGGGAACCGCGGATGGACGATTCTCGGTGCCTGGGCACGCGAGATCTCGATCGTGGTGATCGGCGCGCTGATCGCCTCGACCTTGCTGCGCGTCTTCGTCGCCCAGATGTTCGTGATCCCGTCGGGGTCGATGGAGAACACCCTGCAGATCCGTGACCGGGTCGCCGTCCAGAAGGTCGTCGGCTTCGAACGCGGCGATGTCGTGGTGTTCCGCGACACCCTCGGCTGGCTCGAACCGGGCGAGGAGGAGGACGACCCCCTCCGGCGCGCGCTGATCTTCGTCGGCCTGGCCCCGGACGAGAGCACCAACCACCTGATCAAGCGCGTCATCGGCGTCGCCGGCGACCACGTCACCTGCTGCGACGCCCGGGGCCGGATCACGGTCAACGGGGTGGCGCTCGACGAGTCGGTCTACCTCTACATCGACCCCACCACCGGACGGCAGGTCGACCCGTCCGCGGTCGCCTTCGACGTCGTGGTGCCGGCCGACACGGTCTTCGTGCTGGGTGACCATCGCAACAACTCCCAGGACTCGCGGTGCCACCTCGGCGACGACCTCGACGGCTCGCCGCCGGGCACGGCCGCCTTCATCCCGACCGGGAACATCGTCGGGACGGCAGTCGCCGTTGTGTTTCCCTTCCACCGCATGCAGGCGCTGAACCGTCCCGCCGCGTTCGGCGGCATCCCACCCGGCACGGCGCCACCTGACGAACCGGTCCTGAACGGGCCCCCTGTCGTCTGCTGAGGCCACAATGGGGGTTGTGGTAAGGCGCGACTCAGGGCTGTACGGCTACGAGCGCTCGCTGCGACGAGGCGGCTTCGACCTGATCGCCGGTGCCGACGAGGCCGGCCGCGGGGCCTGTGCGGGTCCGCTGGTCTCGGCAGCGGTGATCCTGCGTCCGTCCACCCGGATCGAAGGACTCACCGACTCCAAGCTGCTCACCGCGCGCCAGCGAGAGCGGGTCTACCGCGAGGTGGTGTCCCGCGCCCTGGCCTGGACCGTGGTGGCGGTCGAACCGGGAGAGTGCGACGCGCTCGGCATGCACGTGGCCAACCTCGCCGCACTGCGCCGCGCGGTGCTCCGGCTCTCTGCGGCGCCCGACTTCGTGCTCACCGACGGCTTCGCCGTGGATGGCCTTGGGGCGCCCAGCCTGGCGGTCTGGAAGGGCGACCGGGTGGCTGCCTGCGTGGCGGCCGCGTCCGTGGTGGCCAAGGTGACCCGCGACCGGCTGATGACCCAGGCCCACGAGGTCTACCCGGCCTATGCCTTCGACATCCACAAGGGCTACTGCACCGGCCTGCACCAGAGCCGGCTCGACGAGCACGGACCGAGCGCCATCCATCGGTGGTGCTTCGACAACGTCCGGCGAGCGGCTAAGGTGAAGGTGCCATGAGCGCCGAGGACCTTGAACAGTACGAATCCGATCTGGAGCTTCAGCTCTACCGGGAGTACAAGGACGTCGTCGGCATCTTCACCTACGCCGTCGAGACCGAGCGCCGGTTCTACCTGTGCAACGCGGTCGACCTCAAGGTCCGCACCGAGGGCGGCGACGTCTACTACGAGGTCTCCATGGGTGACGCCTGGGTGTGGGACATGTACCGGCCGGCGCGCTTCGTGAAGAGCGCCAAGGTGCTCACCTTCCGTGACGTCTCGATCGAGGAGATCGCCCACTCCGACCTGAAGGTTCCCGAGAACCTCTAGGCCTGTGGATCACCGCCCGGTGCCAGGCCCGTTGTCCACAGGGCCACACGTCCGCTGACCCGATCGGGTCGCCCCGCCCAAGACTTCCCGGCGGAGGTGAGCCGTGGGACGAGACGAGGTGTGGCGGGCCGGGGAGGATCTGGCGGCGAGCTACCTGACCGGGTTGGGGTGGCAGATCCTCGCCCGCAACTGGCGCTGTCCCGCCGGCGAGATCGACATCATCGCCGAGGATCCGGGTCCGCCGCGGGTCCTCGTCTTCTGCGAGGTCAAGAGTCGGCGCGGCACGGGGTTCGGGCCGCCGCTGGAAGCCATCACGACCGCCAAACAGCGCAAGCTGCGTGACCTGGCGGTGTTGTGGCTGCGCAGTCAGACCAGACCGGTGCCGCGGTTCCGGATCGACGGCCTCGGCGTCCTGCTGCCGCCGGGCGGACCCCGCCGGATCAGCCACGTCCGGGGCATCGGCCAGTGAAGGCGGCGCGGGCCTGGTCGGTCGCCCTGATCGGGATGACCGGGGCGATGGTGGAGGTCGAGGCCGCGATCGGCAGCGGGCTGCCCCGGATCATCCTGGTCGGCCTGCCGGACGCGTCGCTGTACGAGGCGCGGGATCGCTGCCGCGCGGCGATGGCCTCGGCCGGGCTGCGCTGGCCAGCGGATCCGGTCACCATCAACCTGTCGCCGGCCACCCTGCCGAAGGCGGGCTCCCACTACGACCTGAGCATCGTCGCGGCGGTCGGGGCGGCCGGTGGTGGCTGCGACCCGGCGGCGCTGGAGGGCCGGGTGCTGTTCGGCGAACTCGGCCTGGACGGCAGGGTGCGGACCGTCCGTGGGCTGCTGCCGGCCGTGCTCGCGGCGGTGCGGCACGGGTTCACCAAGGTGGTGGTGCCGACGGCCCAGCTGCGCGAGGCAGCGCTGGTCGAAGGGGCTGCCGTCACCGGGGTCGGAGACCTGGCGGAACTCTTCGAGGTGCTGCGCGGCGGACCGGGCAGCCAGCCGTCAGCGGAGCCGGAGGGCCTGGACGAGTCGGCCCCGCCGCGCGACCTGCGCGACGTGGCCGGGCAGGTGGAGGCGAAGTGGGCGCTCGAGGTGGCCGCGGCCGGGCGCCACCACCTGTTCCTGCACGGGCCACCCGGGGTCGGCAAGACCCTGCTGGCCGAGCGGCTGCCCGGCATCCTGCCCGACCTCGACGTGGCCGAGTCGCTCGAGGTCTCGGCCATCCACTCCCTGGCCGGCATCCCGCTCACCGGCCTGGTGCGCCGGCCGCCCTACGCCGACCCGCACCACTCGGCATCCATGGCGAGCCTGGTCGGCGGCGGCGCCCGGATCGCGCTGCCCGGGGCGGCCTCCCGGGCCCACCGCGGTGTGCTCTTCCTGGACGAGGCACCCGAGTTCCGGCCCCAGGTCATGGAGGCCCTGCGGGTGCCGCTGGAGTCGGGCCGGATCGTGCTCGGCCGTGCGCTCGCCACCACCACCTACCCGGCCAGCTTCCAGCTCGTCCTGGCCGCCAACCCGTGCCCGTGCGGCCTGTTCGGCACGCCCGGTGCCGAATGCCGCTGCCAGCCGCAGGAGGTGCGCCGCTACGCCCGTCGGGTCTCCGGCCCGATCCTGGACCGCGTCGACATCCACCAGCACCTGCGTCCGATGCGGCGCTCCTTCCTCAAGGCTGCGCTGGAGGCCGCGGAACCAAGCGCGGTGGTCGCCGAGCGGGTGCGTGCCGCCCGGGACCGCCAGTTCCACCGCCTGGAGCCGGCCGGGTGGCGGACCAACGGGGAGGTGCCCGGGCCGGCGCTGCGTCGCCAGTTGCCGCTGCCGCACGGCGTGGAGTTGCTGGACGACGCGGTCAGCCGCGGCCTGCTGTCCGCCCGCGGTGTCGACAAGGTGCTCCGGCTGGCCTGGACCATCTGCGACCTGGCCGGCGCCGGGCGGCCGACCGCAGACCACCTGCACACCGCCCTGGCGATGCGCCGCGGCGAGGAGTCGAATGAGCGGAGGGCGGGATGAACGAACGAGACGCACGGCTGGCGCTGTCCTGCGTCGTCGAGCCCGCCACCGCACGAGTCGCCGAGGCGGTCGCCGAGTTCGGTGCGACCGCGGTGTGGCAGCAACTGGTGGAGCGGTCCAGCGACAGCCCGCTGGCCCGCCGGGCACGGGGCTTCGACGCCGCCCCCGTCCTGGCCCGGGCTGCCGCGGCCGGGATGCGCTTCGTCGTCCCGGGCGATCCCGAGTGGCCCGTCCAGGTCGGTGACCTTGCCGGCTGCGAGCCCGTCAACGACCTGACCGGGGCGCCGCTGGGGCTGTGGGTGCGCGGCGGGGGAGACCTTGCGGGCCTGACCGGAAATTCTGTGGCGATCGTCGGGTCGCGGGCCTGTACCGCCTACGGCGAGACGGTGGCGAGCGAGCTGGCCGCCGAGCTGGGGGAGGCCGGCTACGCCACCGTGTCCGGCGGTGCCTTCGGGGTCGACGCCGCAGCCCACCGTGGCGGCCTGTCCAGCCGGACCCCGACGATCGCCGTGCTGGCCGGCGGGCTGGATGAGGCCTACCCGCCCGCCCATCGCAGCCTGTTCGAGCGGATCGCCGAGCAGGGCGTGCTGGTCTCGGAACTGCCGCCCGGCCAGCACCCGACCCGGATGCGGTTTCTGGGGAGGAACCGGCTGATCGCCGCCCTCTCCCAGGGCACCGTCCTGGTGGAGGCGGCGGTACGCTCCGGCGCGCGCAACACCGTCACCTGGGCGAACTGCCTGGGGCGGGTGGTGATGGCTGTGCCGGGGCCGGTGACCAGCGCGCTGTCGTACACCCCGCACCGCCTGATCCGGGAGGCGGAGGCGGTGCTGGTCACCCGGGCGGTGGAG
Organism: Actinomycetes bacterium; assembly: GCA_023436925.1. Lineage (GTDB taxonomy): Bacteria > Actinomycetota > Actinomycetes > Propionibacteriales > Propionibacteriaceae > Propionicimonas. The sequence goes on along the minus strand of JAEZHJ010000038.1, from coordinate 23,666 downwards.
GTGCAGGAACTGCTCGGCCCGCTGGACGGCGCCCTGCGGCGCCCACCGGCTGCCCGCCGTCCGACCGACGACCTGAGCCCGGACGCGCTGCGGGTGTTCGAGGCGATCCCGGCCCGTGGCGGTCTGTCGGCCGGGGAGGTTTCGCTGCGCTCGGGGGTGCCGCTGGCCGCCTGCCTGGGCCTGCTGGACCGGCTGGCCGACCAGGGCTTCATCGTCCAGGACGCCCGCTGGGAGTGGCGCCTGCCACCACGGCGGGCCAGTCCGGAGCAACTGCCGCTGGGCTGAGACGGGCGACGAACCCGCCGCCGATGTCAGGGCCCGGGGGTGCTTCCCAGGCTTGGTGATGTCCCCGCACGGAGGACAGATTCCTGGCAGCCGGCAACCTAGAATCCCTAGTGGGGAGGGGTAGCAGCCGTCTCGTCCAGGAGCCCAGGGCGGGACGATCGGGCGCCGAGGAATGACGTCGGGGGGCGCCGATCACGCGGCTGCCACGGCGGACGTGGCCAACGGTCACGTCCGCCTGTGCGTCCGCTAGTTGATCGCCACCCAGACCGAGCCGTCAGCCCGGTCCACCAGGACACCCGCTTCGGTGCTGAGCCGGATTCGCGGCAACTCGCTGTCGCGCACGATCACCTTCCCGGTACGGGCGTCCAGCACATCGCCGGCGGTTTCAGACCGCCACAGGTAGCTCCAGTCCCGGTAGGTGGTCACCGCCTCGCTCGCCTCGACCCGCGACCACAGCGGCTCACCGGAGGCGAGGTCGTAACCGGCGGCGCCGTCGGCAAGGCAGACCACGACCGTCGCGGCGGCCGCGCACGACTCCGGGTCGGCCTCGACGGCAGCCCGCTTCGTGCCCGTGCCGGCGTCCAGCCACACCACCCGGCCCGCGCCGTCGCCGGCCACGACTGCCGCATCGGTCGCTACGACCAGCGGGCCCAGCGCGAACGGAGCCTGCCACAGCTGAGCCCCGGTGCGGCGGTCCCGCGCGCCGGAACGGGTGATCACGGTGGCGTCAGCGGCGAAACCCTGGTCATCGGCCGCCCAGAGGAACTCGGCGGCCGGCAAGGCCACCGCCCCGACCTGGTAGCCCGACTCGGGGTTGTCGGCCAGCACCAGGCTCGCGTCGTCGGCGGCCAGGATGCGGGGCGGCAGGTCGACCTGCCAGGTGCCGGACGGATCGCTCACCACTCGGCTGCCGGTGACTGTGCCATCGGACGAGTCGACGCTGAGGAGTTCGAGCGCGCCGGCGGCACCGGCCTCGACGGTTCGCAGCGCATGGACGATCGCGCCGTCGGCGCTGACCGCCACCGTCGGGTCGGCGTCCCACGGCTGCTGCCCTGCGGGGAAGGAGGCCTCCCAGGCAGTGCTGCCGGAAGCCAGGTCGATGGCGCGGAGGCCTTCCGGACCGGCCAGGAAGGCGCGGTCGCCCCGGATCGCCCAGTGGCCCTCACCGCCCAGGCTGATCGCGACTCCGCCGGCGAGGTCGGCTGCCAGTGGCGGTTGGGTGACGGTGCCGGACGGCGTGGGGCTGGCCGCCGGCACGGCAGGCGTGCCGCAGCCCGCCAGGGTCACAGTCGCCATCACCGCGACGCCGATACACCATCCACGCCGGCTCCGAGCATGCATGGCGGCACGCTAGCGCAGCGGAGCCCACCGGGGGCGGACGGAGCTGGAAATCCTCAATCGTTGAGCAATTGCGGCGAGCGGTTGAGCCGAGCCAACAGGAGCGCCTCGGTGAGGGCGGCGCCCTGCAGCGAGCCCAGGTCCTGCGACTCGTTGGGGGTGTGCGGTCGGGACTGGGGGTCGCCCACGGCGGTCACCAGGATCCCAGCCGTGGGGAAGACGCGCGCGAGGTCGGCGATGAACGGGATCGAGCCGCCCACGCCGAGTTCGACCGGTTCGACGCCGAATCCGTCGGCCAGCGCCTGCTTGCCGACCTGCACCGCCGCCCCGGCCGCATCGGCCAGGAAGCCGTCGCCGTAGTCGACATCGGAGAAGACGAGTTCCGCGCCGAACGGGGCGTGTTCGAGCAGATGCGCCTCGAGGGCCCGGTACGCCTCCTCGCCGGACTGGCCCGGTGCGACCCGGGCGCTGATCACCACTGACACCTCGGGCAGGATCGTGTTCGCGGCATTGGCCACACTCGGTGCGTCGATGCCGGTCACCGTGATCGCCGGCTGGTGCCAGAGCCGGCTCAGCAGGCTGCCATGCCCGATCGGCGTGACTCCGGGCAGCAGGCCGGTGTCGCGCCGCAGGTCCTCCTCGCTGTAGGGCGGGGTGGCTGCCGGGTGGCTGGTCAGACCGGCGACCGCGACACCGCCGTCGTCGTCCCACAGCGTGGCGAGCAGCTTGATCGTCGTCAGCAGCGCATCCGGCACGGCGCCGCCGAACATGCCGGAGTGCGAGGCGTGGGCGAGCGTGCGGACGGTGAGCGTGAACCGGGTGTTGCCGCGCAGCGACACGGTCAGTCCCGGGGTGGTCGAGTCCCAGTTGGCGGAGTCGGCCACCACGATCAGGTCGGCGGTCAGCGCGGCGCGGTTGTCTTCCAGGAACTGGACGAAGGAGCGCGATCCTGCTTCCTCCTCTCCTTCGATGAAGGCCGCCACGCCCACGCCGAAGTCGTCGCCGAGAACGTCACGGACGGCGCGCAGCGCGGCCAGGTGGGCCACGATCCCGCCCTTGTCGTCGGACGAACCCCGGCCGTAGAGCCGACCGTCGGCCTCGGTGAGCTCGAACGGCGCCGTCGTCCACGCCCGCTCGTCACCCACCGGCTGGACGTCATGGTGGGCGTAGAAGAGGACCGTCGGCAGCCCGGGACGAGCGGCCCGGGTGGCCAGCACCGCCGGCAGGCCGGCCTCCCCGGTGTCCGGGATGCTGGCCGTCCGGACCGACACCTCGTCGAACACCCCGGTCGCCTCGAACAGCGCGGCGACCGCCTCGGCACTGCGCCGCACCTCACCGGGCGGGAAACCGGCGAAGCTGATGGACGGGATGCGGACCAGCTCGGCCAGGTCGGCGACGGCGGCCGGCATGCCGGCGGCAACCGCGTCGCGCAGGGCCGCCTCGACGGTGTCTGTCATGCGGTTCATCCTAGGCGCGGGGCGGCCCCGGACCCGCTCGCGCCGGGTGGCGTCAGGGCGTCAGCTCACGCACAGGCAGAAGGGGTGCCCGGCGGGGTCGAGGAACACCCGGAAGGTGGTGCCCGGCTGGTGGTCCGGCAGGCTGGCGCCCAGTTCGAGGGCGACCGCCTGGCCGCCGTCCAGATCGTCCACCATCAGGTCGAGGTGCATCTGCTGCGGGTGCTCCTGGGTCGGCCACCGGGGGGCCCGGTAGTCGGCCACCCGCTGGAATGAGATGCACTCGCCCTGCGGCGAGCGGATGTCGGCCCAGCCGTCGTCGGGTGACACCTCCCAACCCAGCAGGGCGGCATAGAACTCGGCCAGGGCCACGGCGTCGGGGCAGTCGATGACCACCGAGGGGTTTCGCGCGATTGCCATGGCGACACGCTACGCCGCGACCCTGACACCCCGACAGGCCTCCGGTTCCAGCAACGGCCGGGCGGCTGCCCGGCTGTCCCAGCCTCGTTTGGCGGGGTTCGTCCGGGGGCATAGTCCGACACATGGCCCCCCTGCTGCGACCCTCCGACCGCGCCGACAAGGCGCTTCCCACCGTGGGGCGGGTGCTGCTCGGCGGCCTGCTCGGCTTCGCGGGCGTGAGCCACCTCACCGTGGCCCGTGAGGAGTTCCGGGCCCAGGTCCCGGACTGGTTCCCGGTCGACCAGGACCTGGTCGTGGTCGCCTCGGGCGTGGTGGAAGTGGCCCTGGGCTGCGCGCTGGCCCTGGCACCGCGAAAGCTGCGCCCGGCCATCGGGTGGCTTGCCGCGGCCTTCTTCGTTGCGATCTTCCCCGGCAACCTCGCCCAGTACGCCGAGCGCACCGACGCCTTCGGGCTCAACACCGACCAGGCGAGGTTCGCGCGGCTCTTCTTCCAGCCGGTGCTCGTGCTGTGGGCGCTGTGGTCCACCGGGGCGTGGCGCGCCTGGCGCGCCTCCCGGGCCGCAGCGGGCGGGGAGGGCTAGACGGTGCCTGGCTCGGGATCGGGGTCCTTCTCCGCCTCGCCGCGACCCGGCGCCGGGTCGGGCAGGGGGCTGGCGTCCGGATCGGGATCGGGGTCGCTGGCGAGGCGCGGCTCCTCGGCGTCGGCGGCGTCGCGGCGCTCGGTCGGGTGGGTGCTCATCGGTCCTCCTGGCGGGCGGGTCGCGACGGAGGGAGACCGTCGCGGTCGATGGCGTCTCCTGTACCCCGCCGGATCGGACCGGAACCGGCAGCGTCCGCCGGCTGGTGTCGCCGACCGGCGGAGCGGGACTCCCTGGAGGGGGGTCCGACGTGGCTGAGCCGCGGGCGTGGATCGGCACGTCGGGGTGGTCCTACGACCACTGGCAGGAGGTGCTGTACGAGGGCTGCTCGCCGGCGAACCGGTTGGCGCGCTACACCGCCGAGTTCGACACGGTGGAGCTCAACGCCAGCTTCTACCGCTGGCCGAGCGACGCCGCGTTCGTGTCCTGGCATCGCCGGTTGCCGGACGGGTTCCGGATGTCGGTGAAGGCGCCTCGGACGCTCACCCACGCGCGTCGGCTCTACAGCCCCGAGTACTGGGTGGACCGGATCACCGCCTCGTGGCACCGGCTCTACGACAAGCGCGGCATGCTGCTGGTGCAGTTGCCGCCAGACATGGAGCGCGACGACGCCCGGCTCGACTACTTCCTGGGCCAGTTGCCGTGGTGGCTCCCGGCCGCGGTGGAGTTCCGGCACGGCTCCTGGGTCCACGAGGAGGTCTTCCAGCTGCTGGAGCGGCACAGCGCCGCGTACGTGGTGATGTCCGGCGCCAACCTGCCGTGCGTCCTGCGTGCCACCGCCCCGGCGGTCTACGTCCGGCTGCACGGACCGGACCACCATGTGCTCTACGGCGGCTCCTACTCCGACGCCGACCTCGGCTGGTGGGCCGACCGGATCCGCGAGTGGCAGGGCCACGGCCACGAGGTCTACGCCTACTTCAACAACGACGGCGAGGGTAACGCCGTCCGCAACGCCCGGACGTTGCGCGCCCTGCTCGGCAACCCGACCTGAGCGCCCATCGGGGCGGAGGAGCTTGGCGCACCCGCAGGCCGGCAAGGTCTCGCATCGCCGGTGTCAGGGGCCCCGCCTAGCGTGGTGCCATGACGACACGCATTGTGCTGGTCCCCGGGTTCTGGCTGGGGGAGTGGGCCTGGGAGGCGGTCGCGCCCGCGCTGCGGGACCGCGGCTTCGACGTCGTGGCGCTCACCCTGCCGGGCCTGGCGGGGGACGACCACGGCGGGGAGGTCACCCTGGCCGATCAGGCGACCGCGATCGAGGAAGCCCTGCAGGGCGACGCCGACTCCCGGGTTCTGGTGGTGCACAGCGGGGCAGCCTTCCCCGGCACCCTGGTGCTCGACCGGAACCCGGGCCTGGTCGACCGGTTCGTCCTGGTCGACACCGCGCCGGTTCGGACCGGGACGTCCTTCAACGCCGAGCAGGCCGGTGACTTCACCCTCGCCGAGGCGTGGGACGGGCTGGCCGAGGAGGGGTCGCTGGCCGACCTGACCCCCGAGCAGTTGGAGATCTTCCGGGCCAGGGCGGTGGCCCAACCCCAGGGCATCGTGACCGAGCCGGTCGTCCTCACCGACGAGGCGCGTCACCAGGTGCCGCTCACCGTGATCTGCACCACCTTCCCCTCCCAGGCCTACCGTCAGGGCGCCGCCCAGGGGGTGCCGTTCCTGGCCGGGCTGCTCGACTACGCCGACGTCAGCTACGTCGACCTGCCCACCGGCCACTGGCCGATGTGGTCGAGGCCGACCGAGTTGACCGGGCTGATCGCCGAAGCCGCCGCCGGCTGACGCCCGCGCGGCGGCGACTGGCCGGGGCACCGGTCACCATGCGCACAACTGCGCGCCTGCCGCAGGTCAGGGTTCCCGCGCCCGGAGTCTGCGACTAGCGTCGAAGTGGCGTGAGAGGCCCCCATCTCAGCGGCCGGGCCTTCGCGACGACCGGCGAAGGAGACATCCATGAGCACAACCGCAGACGCAGACGCAGCCGACTGGATCTCGGCGGCTGACTTCCACCGAGCCGCAGGGGTGGACGCGTGGCGGGTCACCGCCACCGGCCCGCAGGCCGTCTTCATCGCGCCGACCCTGGCCGAGGCCGCGGAGCTGGTGCCGCCCGTGGTGGCGGCGGCGGACGAGTTCGGTGTGCAGCCCGACGTCGACCTGCGCCCGGAAGGGGTCGTCGTGCGCGTGCCGCAGCTCACCCCCGACGGCATCCCGGCGGGAGCTGCCGGGTTCGCCGCCCGGGTCTCCCAGGCGGCCGCCGAGTTGCGGCTCACCCCGGACCCGTCCCTGGTCGAGACGATCGGGATCTACGTCGCCCAGCACTCCCGGGCCGACGTCCGACCGTTCTTCAACGCAGCCCTGGGCTATGTCGACTTCGGCGAGACGGACTCGATAGACCCACTTCGGCGGGGACCGCAGTTGGCGTTCAACCCGCTCACCGGGGACGCGGAGGGCCGGGGTCGCACCCATCTGGACGTCTTCGTCCCGGCCGACCAGGCCCGCGCCAGGGTGGACGCCGCGCTGGCCGCCGGCGGACGGCTGGTCGACGACGCGCACGCGCCGGCCTGGTGGTCGTTGGCGTCGCCCGACAACCACGGCGTTGACATCGCGTCCTGGACCGATACCGCCGACTGACCGCCCGGAGCGGTCTGCCAGCTCACGGAGCCCGGTCCGAGACCTCGGTCTGGAGTTGCCGGATGACATCCGCCAGGACGCCCCGGGCGAGCAGCCCGGGGCCCAGCGGCCCGGACGGATCGGCTCCCAGCGCGGGGAGCTTCGCCAGGGCGCACCGCACCTGTGCGGTGGCGTGAGCGAGCTGCCAGTGGACCTCGTCGTTGACCGCGCCCGGTTCGTCGGGCCGGGCCAGGCCGACCGCCTTGGCGGCATACGCGGCGGCACCCAGCGCGTGCGCACCCATGTGCGCCACCCCGGCGGCCTGGGCCGCCGCCCGGGCGGCTGCTACCGCCGCCGGGCTCGTCGCCGAAGCGGCGGCCCGGCCGGCCACGAAACGCACCCTGATCTGCCCGGCGGCGTCCAGTTCGCCCCGGGAGAAGGCCCGGGCTCGCGCGATCGCGTCGGCGGGCCGGTCATCGGTGGGGACGTCGGCCTCGAAGATCGACAGGGCGCGTTCGGCGCAGTCCGCGGCCCAGCCCGCGACGGTACGTCGGTCGGCTTCGCTGAGCGCTTGCGGTGAGCTCATCGACGGCCGGCTCATGAGACCAGGAGGTGGGTGAGGTCCTGCATGACCTCGTCCATCCGCCCGGCGGGCAGGTTGACCAGCGGCATCCGGAACACCAGGCCTCCCCAGTCGGTGCGGACCGGCAGCACCCCCGGCGGGTAGGCCTCGTCGAAGAGGGCGACCACCGGCTCCTTGCTCATCGAGATCACCAACCCCGGCTCGTGCTCGGCCAGCGTCGCCCGCAGCAGCGGGGCACCGTGGCGCAGGTCGGCCATGAACACCGACCCGATCGGACGGCGCACCAGGTCGGTGAACCCGACGCCGGCGGCGAGGGCGACCGGCTCCCAGATCGGTCCGTCCGGCAGCGGGAACAGACCGGCCCGCGCCAGCCGCCGCAGGTTGACCGCCTGACCGCCCTGGTAGCGGTGGCCGGCGCGGACGCTGGCCGGCGACTGTCCGAGCCCGACGATCACGGCCCGGGCGGGTCCGTCCGGCCAGGCGTCGGCCAGTGAGAGCACGGTCTCGTCCAGCCATTCGATACGCGCCTGGTAGCCGATCAGCCCACCCATTCGCCCAACGGTAATCCTCCGCGCTGCCTCCTCGGCAGGGGCTGAGCGACGGCGGTCAGGATTGCTGCGCCCGGATCAGCGCCTTCAACTCCGCCACCGCCGCCGCCAGGTCGGCGCGCGTGGCCGGCGGGGCGGTGGGCATCGGATCGACCAGCAGGCCGCCTTCGGGGGCCAGGGTGGCCCGTCTCACGCGCTTGACGTCCTCGATGCCTTGTCGGCGCAGGGCACGGTCGAGTTCCTGGGCGTCGATGCCCACCCGGCGCAGCGCGCGCCGACGGGGCTCCCCGTCCCGGATCACCTCGGTCTCGACCCCGTTCAGCACCCTGCCCACCACGGGGAACCGGTCGGAGAGCCAGTCCAGGGCGAGGTCGAACACGATCAGGACCACCGCCCCGAACAGGGCGCCGAGAACCGAGTTGTCCGGGCCGATGATCGCGTTCTGGACCACATTGCTGAGCAGCAGGATCACGATGAAGTCGAGCGCGTTCATCTGGGCGATCAGGCGCTTGCCGGCGATGCGCATCAAGACCACGATCGCGAGGTAGACGACGATGGTGCGGACCACCTTCTCCAGCGGGCTGATGTCCATCGTGATGAACGGCAAGTACCACTCGGTCATGGGGTCCTCCTCGGGGTCAGACAGCCATTCTCACCCGGGTCGTCGCACCCGTCACCGGGGGTGTGGCCAGGGGAGGGCGGCCGGGAGGTCGTGGGCGAGGGTGGGGCAGCAGCGGTTTCCGGACTCCGCAGAAGACAAAGGCCCGATGCCTCCCCGCCAGGGGAACCACCGGGCCTCACGTGTGTCCGAGAGAGGACTTGAACCTCCACGCCCGATAAAGGGCACTAGCACCTCAAGCTAGCGCGTCTACCTATTCCGCCACCCGGACAAGGGGTGTGCCCGGACTCTCCCGGGCAGCCCGGCAACTATAGCAACGCGGCGCCGCGGTTGGCGAAACGGCGACCGGCCCTGCGACCAGGCTGGCCGGGTGGGCGAAGATGGGGTCATGGACTCGCCCACCATCGCCACCGACGTCGTCACCCTGTGCCGCGATCTGATCCGGATCGACACCTCGAATTACGGACGGGGGACCTCCAACGGGGAGCGGGAGGCGGCCGAGTACATCGCGGCCTCGCTGGACGAGGTCGGCATCGAGTCGACCCTGCTCGAGTCCGAGGATCGCCGCACCAGCCTGGTCGCCCAGTGGGAACCGGCCGGCTGCGACCCGTCGCTACCGCCGCTGCTGCTCCACGGCCACACCGACGTGGTGCCGGCGGTCGCCGACGACTGGCAGGTCGACCCCTTCTCGGGCGAGATCCGCGACGGCTATCTGTGGGGACGCGGCGCGGTCGACATGAAGGACTTCGACGCCATCATGCTTGCGGTCATCCGGGACCGGGCCCGCACCGGTCGCCCCTCGCGGCGTCCGATCCGGCTGGTGATCACCGCCGACGAGGAGGCCGGCGGTGAGCTCGGCTCCGGCTGGCTGGCGGAGCACCATCCCGACCTGCTGGCCGACTGCAGCGAGGCGATCGGGGAGGTGGGTGGCTTCTCCCTCACCGTCAACGACCGCCGCCTCTACCTCGTCCAGGTCGCCGAGAAGGGGATCGCCTGGCTCAACCTGATCGCCACCGGACGCGCCGGCCACGGCTCCTTCCGCAACGACGACAACGCGATCACCTCGCTGGCCGAGGCCGTCACCCGGATCGGCAACCACCGCTGGCCGGTTCGGCTCCACCCTGCCCAGAAGGCGCTGCTCGAGGCGATCGAGGACGCCCTGGGCGTCCCGCTGACCGCCGAGAACGCCGAGCAGACGCTGGCCCGGGTCGGCTCCCTGGCCCGCATGATCGGCGCCACCATGTCGAACACGGCGAACCCGACCATGCTGCAGGCCGGCTACAAGATGAACGTCATCCCCGGCCAGGCGACCGCCAGCATCGACGGACGCTTCCTGCCCGGCTACGAGGACGAGTTCTACGCCACGCTCGACGAGTTGCTGGGGGACAAGGTGCGCTACGAGGTTGAGACCAGCGACATCGCGGTCGAGACCGAGTTCAGCGGCGACCTGGTGGCCGCGATGGGACGCTGCCTGCAGGCCGAGGACCCGGGCGCTGTGCCGGTCCCGTTCATCATGAGCGGCGGCACCGACGCGAAGGCGTGGTCGAGGCTGGGGATCCGCTGCTTCGGCTTCGCCCCGCTGCGGCTGCCGGCCGAACTGGACTTCGCCGCGCTCTTCCACGGTGTGGACGAGCGGGTGCCGGTGGAGTCCCTGGAGTTCGGCTGCCGGGTGCTGGACCGGCTGCTCGACGAGGCCTGAGATGGAGCGGGCCAGGTCCTTCGGGGCCGCCGCGGCTGCCTACGAACTGGGCCGGCCGGAGTACGACGCAGACCACGTCGCGTGGCTGGTGACCGGGGTCGACGGCCCGGTGCTCGACCTCGCCGCCGGGTCGGGCAAGCTGACTCGGGCGCTGCAGCGGCTGGGCTGCGACGTGGTCGCCGTCGACCCCGACCCCGCCATGCTGGCCGTGATCGACTCCGCGCCCACCATCGTCGGCACCGCCGAAGCGATCCCGATGGCGGACGGCACGGTCGCTGCGGTCACCGTCGGGCAGGCCTGGCACTGGTTCGATCCGGCAGCCGCCGCGCGCGAGATCCGCCGGGTGCTGCGACCGGGTGGCCGGCTGGGCCTGCTCTGGAACACCAGGGACGCCTCGCACCCGTTCGTCGCCGAACTCGCCACGGTGATGGGTCCGTCGCCGGCCGAGCAGTTGGTCGAGGCCGGTGGCCCTGCCGAGTTGGCCGGGTTCACGCCCTGGCAGCAGCGGCGCTGGGCGCGGGTGCGGATGATGACCGCCGCCGAAGTGGAGGCGATGGTCTGTTCCCGCAGCGCCTACCTTGTAGCCCCGCCGGACGAGCAGGCAGCCATCGTGGCCGGCGTCCGGGACCTGCTGGCCCGTCACGAGCACACAGCCGGTCGGGACCGGTTCGAGTTCCCGCTCAACGTGAACGGCTACCGGGCCGAGCGGGCCTGAGTCAGCCCAGCCCGGCGCGCTGCTCGGCCGGCGGCTCGTCCCCGGCGACCGGTCGCCGCGACAGCCCGACCGAGCCGGCGCCCGGCGCCTTCGACAGAGCCGCGGACACCGCCACCGACTCGTCCACGTTCGGGTAGGTCGGCCGCAGTTGGAGGGCCGTGCGCCGGGTCTGCTCCCGCTTGGCCTTGCGGGCCGCGGCGACCAGGTTCAGCGCCTCGACGAAGATCGCGAAGGCCATCGGGCCGTAGATCAGCGCCTTGTCGATGTGGTACCCGAAGCCCTCGGCGATCAGGAAGACGCCGATCAGCAGCAGGAAGGACAGCGCCAGCATCTTCACCGTCGGGTGCTGGTTGACGAAGGCAAAGATGAACCGGGACGCGAACAGCATGATCCCGAACGAGGCGACCACGGCGGTGATGATGACGATCATGTTCTCCGTCATGCCCACCGCGGTGATCACCGAGTCCAGCGAGAACACGATGTCGAGGGCGAGGATCTGGGCGATCACCGCGCCGAACCCGGCGGCGGCCGCCCCGGTCTCGTGGTGGTCCTCGGCACCCTCGAGCTTCTGGTGGATCTCGTGCACGGCCTTGTAGACCAGGAACAGGCCGCCGAAGATCAGGATGAAGTCCTTGATCGAGAACCCCATCCCGGCGAGCTGGACCACGTCCTGCTTCAAGGTGATGATCCAGCCGGCCAGGAACACCAGGCCGACCCGCAGCACCATGGCCAGGGTCAGGCCCAGGTTGCGGGCCTTCGCCTGCTGCTCGCGCGGCAGCTTGCTGGCGAGGATCGAGATGAAGATCACGTTGTCGACGCCGAGCACCAGCTCCAGCACGAACAGGGTGAGGAAGACGGCGGCCAGGTCCGGTGTCAGTTCAAGGGAGAAGTCCACGCGGGTCATGCTAGGGACGTCCGGGTTCGCGACCCGGCCCGACCTGCCCGAGATACCGAATTCTCCCGCCGCCGGCCCCCGGGGCGACCGCTCGGGGGAGAGGGGACGAGGGCAGGCTGCGGCGGTGGCGGGCGCGTCGCCCCGCGGCGCGGCTCAGTCGGCGTCGTCGGGATCGCGGCCCGCGTTCGGGCCGCCGGAGACGTCGTCCAGGGCGGCCACGATCTCGGCCGGCAGGACGGTGTCCTCCACCTCAAGGTAGCCCTGCAGCTGCGTCGCCGTCCGGGCGCCCAGCAGCGGGGCGGTCACGCCCGGCGCGTCCCGCACCCACAGCAGCGCGACCTGGGCGGGGGAGAGGTCCAGCCCGTCCGCGGCCACCGCGACGGCGTCCACCACGGCCCTCGAGCGGGCCTCCAGATAGGGCTGGACGAACCACGCGAAATGGGTGGCGGCGCCCCGGGAGTCCCGGGGGATCCGCTGCCGGTACTTGCCGGTGAGGACGCCGCGTCCGATCGGCGACCACGGGAACACGCCCATCCCGAAGGCGCGGGCCGCCGGGATCACCTCGACCTCGGCGCGCCGGGCGAGCAGGGAGTACTCCACCTGCACCGAGGTGATCGGGGCACGACCGGGGAAGGCGTTCTGCCAGGTCGCCGCCTGGGCGGTCTGCCAGCCGACGAAGTTGGAGACCCCGGCGTAGCGCACATCGCCGGCCGCAACAGCGGTGTCGATGGCGGCGAGGGATTCCTCCAGCGGCGCCGAGCCCCAGGCGTGGAGCTGCCAGAGGTCGATGTGGTCGGTGCCCAGGCGGCGCAGTGACTCCCGCAGGTCGGCCAGCAGCGCCTGCCGTGAGGTGTCGATCACCCGCTCGCCGTCGCGGACCCCGAAGCCGGCCTTGGTGGCGATCACCAGGTCCTCGCGGCGGATGTCGGTGCGCATCAGCCGTCCGATCATCCGCTCTGCCTCACCGGCGCCGTACGCGGCCGCGGTGTCGACCAGGGAGCCGCCCGCCGCCACGAAGGTGCGCAGCAGGGCACGGGCCTCCTCGCCGCGAACGTCCCGTCCCCAGGTCAGGGTCCCCAGCCCGAGCCGGGAGACCTGGAGCCCGCTGGTGCCGACCGGTCTGCGCTGCATGTCAGGGCTGCAGTTGGCCGGTGGCCAGCAGGGCGGCCAGCACCGCGGCCAGGGCCAGCCGGTACCAGACGAAGATCGAGAAGCTGTGCTTGCTGACGTAGCGCAGCAGCCAGTGGATGACCCCCAGACCGACGGCGAAGGAGACCACGGTGGCCACTGCGGTCGGCCCCCACGCGACGGTTGAGTCGCCGCCGATGTCCTTGAGCTTGTAAATCCCCGACCCGAACACCGCCGGGATCGCCAGCAGGAAGGCGTATCTGGTGGCCGCCGGACGGCTGTAGCCCAGGAACAGGCCGGCCGAGATGGTTGCGCCCGAGCGGGAGACGCCCGGGATCAGCGCGATCGCCTGGGCGAAGCCGAGCGCGATGCCGTCCACCCAGGTGAGGTCCTTCAGTTCGTAGGTGTGCTTGGCGAACCGGTCGGCCAGCCACAGCAGCACCGCCACCACCGCCAGCGCCGCGACGGTGATCCACAGGTTGCGCAACCAGGTGTCGATGGCGTCCTCGAACAGCAACCCGGCGACGACGATCGGGATCGACCCGACGATCACCAGCCAGCCGATCCGGGCGTCCGGGTCGTTGCGCGGGATCCGTCCCACCAACGCCAGCGCCCAGTTCTTGATGATCCGGCCGATGTCGCGGGCGAAGTAGACCACCACCGCGGTCTCGGTGCCGAGCTGGGTGATCGCGGTGAAAGCCGACCCCGGGTCGCGTCCCTCGAAGAAGAGCTGGCCGACGATCGACTGATGGGCGCTGGAGGAGACCGGAAGGAACTCCGTCAGGCCCTGCACGATCCCGAGCACAATCGCTTCCAGCCATCCCATGCGGCCACCACCCCTTTCGCCCGCCCCAGCCTAACCACTGCGGCGGTCGGGCCGGCGCCGTGCGCGCCGGGAGTCCACCGGTAGGCTGCGCAGCGTGCACGCCTGGCCCCGCCCCGACGTCCCGACCCTCCCGGCCTCGCCCGGCAGCGTCGAGCTGTACGACAGCCGCACCGGCCACCGGACGGCCCTCGCCCCCAGCGACGGCGTCGCTCGGGTCTACGCCTGCGGCATCACCCCCTATGACGCAACCCACCTCGGGCACGCGTTCACCTACCTGAGTGTCGACCTGCTGAACCGGGCGCTGCTGGACTGCGGCCACCGGCTGAGCTACGTCCAGAACGTCACCGACGTGGACGACCCCCTGCTGGAGCGGGCGGAGGCCACCGGGGTCGACTGGCGGGCACTGGCCGCCGACCAGACCGACCTGTTCCGGGCTGACATGACCGCGTTGCGGGTGCTTCCCCCCGAGCCGTACCGGGGCGTGGTGGAGAGCCTGCCGGTGATCCTGGCCGCGCTGCAGCGGCTGGCCGGCAGTGGACGGCTCTACCAGGTCGACGATCCGGCCCACCCCGACTGGTACTTCGACGTGACCGGACTCGACCTCGGGCCGTTCGAACCGGACGAGGCGCTGGCCCTGTTCGCCGAGCGGGGCGGCGACCCCGACCGGGCCGGGAAGCGCCATCGGATGGACTGCCTGGTGTGGCGCCTGGCCCGGCCCGGCGAACCGGCCTGGGACTCACCGCTCGGCCCGGGCAGGCCCGGCTGGCACATCGAGTGCGCCGCGATCGCGGTCGACGCCCTGGGCCCCGCCTTCGACGTCCAGGCCGGCGGCAACGACCTGGCCTTTCCGCACCACCCGATGTGCGCCGCCCAGGCGAGCGTGCTGACCGGCCGGCCCTTCGCCGAGAGCTACCTGCACGTCGGCATGGTCGGCCTGGAGGGGGCGAAGATGAGCAAGTCGGACGGCAACCTGGTCTTCGTCAGCAACCTGGTCGTCGAGGGCTTCGACCCGATGGCGATCCGGCTCGCGCTGCTCTCCCACCACTATCGCGCCGACTGGGACTTCACCACCGCCGACCTGACCGTCGCCGAGCGCCGGCTCGCCGTGTGGCGCGAGGCCTTCCGTGCCCCCGGCGGCCCGCCGGCCGCCGCTGTGGTGGCCGCGATCCGGGCTGCCGTCCGCGACGACCTCGACGCTCCCCGTGCGATCGCGGCGGTCGACGAGTGGGCCGCGCAACAGGTGACGGAGGATCCGTCGGCTCCGGGCCAGGTGGCCGCAGCGGTCGATGCGCTGCTCGGGGTGCAGGTGAACGGCTGACGTTGACCCCCGTCCGGGCCGGTTAGGATGCGCGGGTGAGCAAGTCCTTCGAAGCACTGTTCGCCGAACTGGCGAACCGGGCCGCGACCCGTCCGGAGGGCTCCGGCACGGTGCGCGCCCTGGATGCCGGCGTGCACGAGATCGGCAAGAAGATCGTCGAGGAGGCCGCCGAGGTCTGGATGGCGGCCGAGTACCAGTCGAAGGACGAGGCGGCCGAGGAGATCAGCCAACTGCTCTACCACGTCCAGGTGCTGATGTTGTCGCTGGGGCTCGACCTCGACGACGTCTACGAGTACCTGTGAGCGCACGACGATGAACGGGACTGACTTGCTGAAGATTGCTGTGCCCAACAAGGGCTCCCTGGCCGACGCCGCGTCCGGCATGTTGCGAGAGGCGGGCTACCGCCAACGCAACGACCCCAAGGAACTGGTGCTGGTCGACGAGGCCAACGGCGTCGAGTTCTACTACCTGCGGCCCCGCGACATCGCCGTGTATGTCGGGGAGGGGACCCTCGACCTCGGCATCACCGGCCGCGACATGCTGCTCGACTCCGGCGCCCACGCGGACGAGGTGCTGCCGCTGGGCTTCGGTGCGACCCGGTTCCGGTTCGCCGCCCCGGCCGGGTCCGGGATGGACGTCGCCGGCCTGGCCGGCAAGCGGATCGCCACGTCCTACCCGGGGCTGGTGGCGTCCTACCTGGCGCAAGCCGGGGTCTCCGCCCGGCTGATCAGCCTGGACGGCGCGGTGGAGAGTTCGGTGCGGCTCGGCGTCGCCGACGTGATCGCCGATGTCGTGGAGACCGGCAGCACGCTGCGGCGGGCCGGGCTGGAGCTCTTCGGGGAGGCCATCCTGGAGTCGGAGGCCATCCTGATCCAGCGGCGTGACACCCCGGCGCCGGAGGGCCTGGCACTGCTGAAGCGTCGCCTCGACGGCGTGATGACCGCCCGCAACTACCTGATGGTCGACTACAACGTCGCCGAGGAGAACCTCGCCGCCGCCTGCGCGATCACGCCCGGGATCGACTCCCCGACGGTCTCGCCGCTGGCGAAGCCGGGCCGGGTCGCGGTCCGCGCGATGATCCCCCGCGACCAGGCGCAGCGGATCATGGACGCACTGTGGGAGACCGGGGCCGACGGCATCCTCGTCACCGCGATCCACGCCTGCCGGATCTAGCCATGGCCTGGGCATACCGGCCGCGCGCCACCCTGGCGATGGCCGTCGTGCTGTCGGCGGTGCTGGTGGTGGCCGCGGCGATCGGGTGGCAACTGCTGCCGTCCGAGATCCGGGTGCTGTTCACCGGCCTGCAACTGGCCACCCTGATCCTGTTCATCGTGGTGATGGTGGGGATGATGCTCGGTCTCGGGCTGAGCTCGGTGCACGCCGACGCCGAGGGCGTCGTGGTGCGCAACGGCCCGCTGGTGCGCCGCGTCCCCTGGTCGCAGGTGGAGGGCTTCCGGCTCACCCCGGACGACCCGTGGGCCTACGTCCTGGTCGACCACGAGCCGGGGACCCGGGCGATGCTCGCCGTGCAGCGGGTGGACGGCGCCCGCGCCGAGGCCGCCGTGGCGCGGCTGCGCGAACTGTGGCGGGAGCACCGCGAGGCGGGTGCGTGAGACAGCTCGGCAACCCCAACTCCGACTTCGCCGGCGACCGCGGCGAGGCCGACCCCGAGGTCCGTCGGCTGCTGGCCGGCTGCGCCGGGCCGGACGCGGCCGCCTACCCCCGGGCCGTCGCGGCGCTGTGCGGTGCCCGGCTGCTGCTCCCGATCGCTCCCGACCCGGACGGCGACCTCGCCGCGCTGCAGGTGCGGGCGGCCGACGGGCGAACGGCGCTGCCGGTGTTCACCGGGCTGGACTCGCTCCAGGCCTGGCAGACCGGGGCCAGGCCGGTGCCCTGCACCCTGGACGATGTCGCGGCGACCGCGGTCGAGACCGGGTCGGTGGCGATAGTGGTCGACCTGGCCGGGCCTGCCAGCGTGGTCATCGAGGATCCGTTGATCGCCGAGCTGGCCGCCGGGCGTCGCCTGGTCGAACTGGCCGAGGGAGGCTTCGGGTGGCTCTCGGTCGGCGGCCCCGAGCCTGACCCGGCGGACGCGGGGTAGCGGCCGGGGGAGCCCGGCTGCGCTGATGTGCCCGGCTCGGCGGCGCCTGTTACACTGGACCGTCGGTCAGCCGAGGCTGGCCTCGCGAAGTGGAGTCCTGATACTCCCACCTGGGTGCCCGCGGGTGCCGGGTCGGTAGCAGTGGTCGTAGCTGACCACCGGTTCAGGGTCTCCGCATGCGCGGGGGCCCTTCTCGTTTGTCCGGACCCGAAACCGTGATCCTTTGGAGGACTCATCAGCACTGAACCGCGTATCAACGAACGCATCCATGTCCCCGAGGTGCGCCTGGTCGGCCCTGCCGGCGAGCAGGTCGGCATCGTTCGGATCGAGGACGCCCTGCGGCTGGCCCGGGAGGCGGACCTCGACCTGGTCGAGGTTGCGCCGATGGCGCGTCCCCCGGTGGCCAAGCTCATGGACTACGGCAAGTTCAAGTATGAGGCGGCCCAGAAGGCGCGCGAGTCGCGCCGCAACCAGACCAACACGGTCATCAAGGAAATGAAGCTCCGGCCCAAGATCGACAGCCACGACTACGAGACCAAGAAGGGTCACGTCGTGCGCTTCCTGAAGGCCGGCGACAAGGTCAAGATCACCATCATGTTCCGCGGTCGCGAGCAGAGCCGCCCCGAGCTGGGGTTCAACCTGCTCAAGAAGCTGGCCGACGATGTGGCCGAGGACGGCTACATCGAGTCGGCGCCGAAGCAGGACGGCCGCAACATGCTGATGGTGCTCTCGCCCACCCGCAAGAAGACCGAAGCGCGCGTCGAGGTCGAGGCGGCCAAGGCCGCCCGGGCCGCGTCCCGCGCCGAGGCGGCGGAGGCGGAGCGCAACGAGCAGGCCGAGCTGCGGGCCGCCCACCAGGCGACCGCCACGGAGAAGAAGAAGCGGGGTCCGGCCGACAACATGGACCCGGACATCGAGCTGTAACACCAGGAGAAGGAAAAACAGACACCATGCCCAAGATGAAGACCCACTCCGGGGCCAAGAAGCGCTTTCGCGTCACCGGCTCCGGCAAGGTGATGCACCGCAAGGCCGGCAAGATGCACCTCAACGAGCACAAGCCGAGCACCCGGACCCGCCGGCTGGCAGGCGATGCAGTGGTCGCCAAGGGCGATGCCAAGAAGGCCCGCCGTCTCCTCGGCAGCTACAAGGCCAACTGAGCCCCCGAACGATTTCTTCAAGGAGTAGATAAGTCATGGCACGCGTGAAGCGTTCGGTCAACGCGCAGAAGAAGCGTCGGGAAGTCCTGGAGCAGGCCTCCGGGTACCGCGGTCAGCGGTCCCGCCTGTACCGCAAGGCGAAGGAGCAGCTGCTCCACAGCTACACCTACAGCTACCGGGATCGTCGCGCCCGCAAGGGGGACTTCCGCTCGCTGTGGATCCAGCGGATCAACGCCGCCGCCCGCGAGAACGGCATCACCTACAACCGGTTCATCAGCGGTCTGAAGAACGCCGGTGTCGAGGTGGATCGCAAGATCATGGCCGAGCTCGCCGTCAACGACCCGAAGGCGTTTGCCGCGCTGGTCGACCTCGCCAAGGCGAACCAGGCCGAAGCCGCCTGATCCGCCGGTTCTCCTCCAGCGCGGTCCCGCCTTCGCGTGACCGCGCTGGAGCCATTGCCCCAGATCCGAAAGGTGTGCGTCGATGACGGCCCCGCCGATCCAGTTGCCAGAACCGAGCCAGGCCGCCCTGCGGGCGGCCCGGGCGCTGCAACGTCGCGCCCAGCGGGCCGAGACCGGCATGTTCCTGGTGGAGGGCCGCCAGGCCGTCCGCGAGGCGCTCGCCGCCCCGGGTGTGGTGGAAGAGGTGTACTTCCGCTGGGACGCGGTGATCGCCAACCAGGACCTGCTGGACGCCGCCAAGGCGGCGGGGGTGCCCTACTACGCGGTCAGTGAGCAGAACCTGGCCACCATCACCGACACCGTGACCCCGCAGGGCGTGGTGGCGGTCGCGAATGCGATCGACGTGCCGCTGGAGACCGCGCTGGCGAAGCGGCGCAAGTCCGGGCGGCAGCCGAAGAAGAAGCACCGCCGCAAGGATGTCTCGCTGGTGGTGATCTGCGCCCAGGTGCGCGACCCGGGCAACGCCGGCACCGTGATCCGCTGCGCCGACGCCTTCGGCGCCGACGCGGTGATCCTCAGCTCCGACTCGGTGGAGGTCTACAACCCCAAGACCGTCCGCGCCTCGGTGGGCAGCCTGTTCCACCTGCCGATCGTGGTCGGGGTCGACCTGGCCGAGGCGATCGACGCGTGCCGGGCGGCCGGGATGCAGGTGTTCGCCACCGACGGTGCGTCCGGCACCGACCTGACCGACCTGCAGACCGACCTGGACAAGCCGACCGCCTGGGTGATGGGCAACGAGTCCTGGGGCCTGCCGGTCGAGCACCTCGCCCTGGCCGACCGGACGGTCGCCGTCCCGATCTACGGCAACGCCGAGAGCCTGAACCTGGCGACCGCCGCGGCGGTCTGCCTGTACGCCAGCGCGAGTGCGCAGCGGGCGTCGAACTGAAAGGAACCACCCATGGCGCTGGACGAGCAGTCCATCGGCCAATTGGTTGCCGAGGCCCTGGACGCCTTCGCGACCGCCACCTCGACCGCCGCCCTGAAGGAGGCCCGGCTCGCCCACCTGGGTGACCGTTCCCCGCTGGCGTTGGCGAACCGGGAGATCGGCAGCCTGCCGGGCCCGGAGCGCAAGGACGCCGGCCAGCGGCTGGGAGCGGCGCGGGCGAGGCTGACCGAGGCCTTCACGGCGCGGCAGGCCGAGGTGGAAGCGGCCGAACTCGAGCAGACCCTGGCGCAGGAGCGGATCGACGTCACGCTGCCGGTGTCGCTCACCCCGCAGGGTGCGCCGCACCCGATCTCGGCGCTGATGGACCAGCTGGCCGATGTCTTCGTGGCGATGGGCTGGGAGATAGCCGAAGGCCCCGAAGCCGAAGCCGAGTGGCTGAACTTCGACGCCCTCAACACCGGCCCCGATCATCCGGCCCGCTCCACCAGCGACACCATCTTCCTCGAGCCGCTGGAGAACCACGTCCTGCTGCGCACCCAGACCTCGCCGGTCCAGGCCCGCACGATGCTCGACCGGGAACCCCCGATCTACATCGTCTGCCCCGGCCGGGTCTACCGCGCCGACGAGTTCGACGCCACCCACGTCCCGGTCTTCCACCAGATCGAAGGCCTGTGCGTCGACAAGGGGATCTCGCTGGCCCATCTGAAGGGGACGCTCGACCACCTCGCGAAGGCGATGTTCGGCGAGGACATCCAGACCCGGCTGCGACCGCACTACTTCCCGTTCACCGAACCGTCGGGGGAGGTCGACCTGCAGTGCTTCGTCTGCAAGGGCGCCTCGGTCGGCGACCCGGAGAACCCGTGCCGGGTCTGCAAGTCGCAGGGCTGGATCGAGTGGGGCGGCTGCGGCGTGGTGAACCCGCGGGTGCTGGCCGCCTGCGGCATCGACCCTGAGGTGTACTCCGGCTTCGCGTTCGGGATGGGCATCGAGCGGACGCTGATGTTCCGCAACAACGCCGCCGACATGCGCGACATGGTTGAGGGTGACGTCAGGTTCAGCCGTTCACTGAAGGGGGTTGCGCGATGAGGGCGCCGTTGGGATGGCTGCGTGAGTGGGTCGACCTGCCGCAGCAGACCACCGGTCGCGACCTTGCGGAGGTCCTGATCCGGGCCGGCCTCGAGGTCGAGACCGTCGACAACGTGGGGGCCGAGATCACCGGTCCGGTCGTGGTCGGACGGATCCTCGCCTTCGCCGACGAGCCCCAGTCCAACGGCAAGACGATCCGCTGGGTGCAGGTCGACGTCGGCCCGGAGCACAACCAGCCGCACCCCGACTACCCTCAGGGCTGCCGCTCGGTGGTCTGCGGGGCGCACAACTTCGGCGTCGGTGACCTCGTCGTCGTCTCGCTGCCCGGCTCGGTGCTGGCAGGCGGGTTCGCGATCAGCGCCCGCAAGACCTACGGCCACGTCTCCGACGGCATGATCTGCGCCGAGGACGAGCTGGGGATCGGCCACGACCACACCGGGATCATCGTGCTGCCCGCCGACTCCGGGCTCGCCCCCGGCGACGACCCGGCCGGCGTCCTGCTGCTGCGCGACGATGTCCTGGACATCGACGTCTCGCCCGACATCGGCTACTGCCTGTCGATCCGCGGCCTGGCCAGGGAGACCGGCCAGAACCTCGGCCTGCGCTTCCGTGACGTGGTCGACCGGCCCACCCCGGCCGAGACCAGCGACGGCTACCCGGTCGTGCTGGAAGACCCGGCCTGTCCGCTGTTCGTCGCGCTCCGGGTCAGCGGCATCGACCCGTCGCGGCCGACACCGCGCTGGATGGCCCGTCGACTGGTGATGGCGGGGATGCGTTCGATCTCGCTGGCGGTCGACATCACCAACTACGTGATGCTCGAGACCGGCCAGCCGCTGCACGCCTACGACGCCACCAAGCTGAACGGGCCGATCCGGGTCCGCAAGGCTGCCGAGGGGGAGCAGATCACCACCCTCGACGACGTCACCCGCGTCCTGCACCCCGACGACCTGCTGATCACCGACGACACCGGCCCGATCGGGATCGCCGGCGTGATGGGCGGAGCGACCACCGAGATCGACGCCGCGACCACCGACATCGTGCTCGAGGCCGCCCACTTCGACTCCTCCAGCATCGGCTGGACGCTGCGCCGCCACCACCTGCCGTCGGAGGCGTCGCGCCGGTTCCACCGTGGGGTGGACCCGAACGCCGCCTACGCGGCCGCCCACCGCGCCGCCGCGTTGCTGGTCGAACTGGCCGGCGGGACGCTGTCGGCCGCGGAGACCGTGGCCGGGGCCGTCCCCGAACCGCCATTGCAGAGCCTCGCCGCCGACCTGCCGTCGCGGATCCTCGGCGCTGCTGTGCCGGCCGAGCGGGTGGTCGACATCCTGCGCGCCAGCGGCTGCGACGTCGAGGTGGACGGCGAGCGGCTCACGGTCGTCCCGCCCACCTGGCGGCCCGACCTGCGTGACCCGTACGACTACGTGGAGGAGGTCGGGCGCAAGATCGGCTTCGACTCCATCCCGTCCGTGGTTCCCCCGGCGCCGGTGGGACGCGGGTTCACCGCCGACCAGCGGGCCCGCCGGGCGATCAACGCCGCCGTGGTGGCGTCCGGCTTCGTCGAGGTGCTGACCTTCCCGTTCACCTCGGTCGAGGAACTCGACCGGCTGCAGGTGCCGGCCGGCGACGAGCGTCGGCGGCTGGTCCGGCTGCACAACCCGCTGGCCGAGACCCAGCCGTGCCTGCGCACCACCCTGCTGCCGGGGTTGTTCGCCGCGGTCGGCCGCAACACCTCCCGCGGCAACGACGATCTCGCGCTGTTCGAGGTCGGCCGGGTCTTCCTGGCCGGGTCGGGTGAGCCCGCCCCGCTGCCGCCGGTGACCGGTCGGCCCAGCGGCGACGAACTCGCCGCGATCGAAGCCGCCCTGCCCGAGCAGCCGCGCCACCTGGCCGCGGTGCTGACCGGGTACTGGCAGCGTCCGGGCTGGCAGGGCGAGGGTGTCCCGGCCGGCTGGGAGCAGGCCTTCGCGCTGGCCGAGGTCATTGGCCAGACCCTGGGTGCGACGGTGGTGCGCACCGCCGCAGCTGAGGCGCCGTGGCACCCGGGCCGGTGCGCCGCCCTGGTGGTCGACGGCGAGACCATCGGCCACGCCGGTGAGCTCCACCCGACGGTCTGCCGGTCCTTCGGGCTGCCGGCCCGGGCCGCCGCCCTGGAACTCGACCTGGACGCCTTGGTGCGGCTGGCTTCATCGCGTGGTGCCATCGCGCCGGTCTCCTCCCACCCGGTCGCCAAGGAGGACGTCTCCCTGGTGGTCGCCGAGGAGGTCGCGGCGGCGGAGGTGGAGGCGGCCCTGGTGGCCGGCGCCGGCCCGCTGCTGGAGTCGATCAGCCTGTTCGACGTGTTCACCGGGGGTCAGGTGCCCGCGGGCCACAAGTCGCTGGCCTTCGCGCTGCGCTTCCGGGCGCCCGACCGCACGCTGACCGACGCCGACACCGCAGCCGCCCGCCAGGCGGCCGTTGCCGAGGCGACCGCCCGGACCGGCGCGGAGCTGAGGGCCTTCTAGCCCGGCTCGCCCTGGCAGGCCAGGGCCAGGGCGGCGACCACCTCGGCACCGCCCGGGCCGTCCGCCGTCACGACCCGGGTGAACCCGGCCCGGCGGCAGGCCCGGGCGGTGGCCTCACCGACCGCGACCACCGTCGCCCGGGTGCCCAGCAGGGCGGCCGCCGAACGGGCGACCGAGCCTGCGGTCGCCACCAGCGCGTCGTAGCCGCCCGCCGACCAGGTGGTGCGGACCGTCTCCGGCACCCCGGTCGCCGGAGAAGTGCGGTAGACCCCGACCGGGACGACCTCCCAGCCGCGGCGGCGTAGTGCCTCGCCGAGCTCCGGTGAGGAGTCGAGGGCACCGGGGATCGCCACCCGGCCGCGGCCGGCCGGCCAGGCCTCGGCCAGCGCGACCCCGCCGCTGCC